>MFFY01000023.1 GCA_001778055.1 Candidatus Falkowbacteria bacterium RIFCSPLOWO2_12_FULL_45_13 | reverse complement strand
CTGTCCAGATTTTTTGTTTTTGCATATTGATTTTTGTTTATTTTTAGTGCTTTTGTCTTTATTTTAGAACATAATCAGGATTTTGGACAGCTGTGCTGGTGGAGGTCCTGCCGGACAACACGGCTCCTGACGTCTGCTGGAAGCAGACGAACAAGGTCGGCGAATTCGCCGCCTTGTTGGCAGGGGCCACCAAGTCCGGGTTGGACCTGGTCGCGATCGCCCAAGAGGCGTCGCGCCAGGCCGAGCAAAAACCGGCCGCCTAGCCCCCCGCGGAGAAGTTGTGTGTCATCTTAAAAAACACTCTGCGTCCCGCTTGGCGCAAAAGGGTTAATTTACTGGTGAATGTATGCGGACATTCACCAAATTTTTTCAGCCAAACACGATGTGGTTGGTTGATTGGTTTTATAAAAGTCGTTGAATCAGCCGACTATAAAAAGATTCAAAAGGCGCAGAAATGTGCCGGAAAGAACAGAATGAAAAATCCAAATCCCGCCTTGCGGGCCGAAGTAACTCTCGGCCTCTTGACGGAAGGGCGGAGAGTTGAGAAGGCGGAAGTCATCCGCTTTCTCACCGAGGAAATCACCGCCGCGATTTCCTCGGGCGCGCGCTGGGTGCCGCTTCTCGTGGCCGATGCCATTATCGCGTACGCGCGAGACGGCAGAGGTTACACGGAGCAGGCGCTCACGCTCTCGTCGGATAGGAATCCGCGCTACAACGCGGACCTCTCTGACGACGAGTGGCGCGCCGTCATTGAGGCGCTCGCGGGCAAGCTTGCCCGCGAGTTCGGGCAACAAAGGGTGTATGTCACCTACCTCCCCGCGGAGGTGGTGATTGTCACCCCGCAGTCGGAAGAAGGGGGGCGAGCGTGAAAATTCGCCCCGAGAATCCGTTCGTCGCCGTCAAGGCGACGGGCGGTTCAACCTTTGAACCCGCGCTGGGCTGGTGGACCCAAGCGGGCGACGAAAATCAGCTCCACCTCGGGAGCGCGTTCGCGTCGCATCGGGACGCGCTCTACATCCCCACCATCCAGAAAACCGGGGTGCCCGTAGATGAGGGAACGGTGGGGTACCTCAAACAACGGGCCCGCGAGCTCGGTCTTGACCGCTTGACGCAGGCGGCCGGGATCTGGGTCTTGTCCACCACGGGCGAGATCCAAGCGGAGACCATCTGGATCGCTTACTCCGGCAACGGAATGGCGAGTCAGACGGTTGATCGCGAGAAACTCGCAGAGTTGGCGGCGGTCGTGAAAAATTCCGCCAACCAGGACGCGGTCGCCTGGGAAGAGGACGGTGAGCTCAAGTTCACCGGTTTCATCCTGGGGACCGTTCGGCGCGAGGTTGCGTTAGCGCCGAAGAAAAATCCTTCTCGTTTTTGGATTGTGCCAACGGCCGATCTGGAGACGGTGGAGGTCCGCGAACTCCTTGCCCAGAATGGCGAATATGTTCTGGCAACGGGCCAGAAGTGGGGAGCGCGGTGGGATCATCTTGAGGCCGAGGTAATTGGCGCGGTTGAAACATACCGCGTAGAGAATCCGGCCGTTAAGATTTATGGCGTCAAGCTTGAGGGCGAGTGCCCGAATGGCTGGAACGCCAAAACAATTCAACGCTATAGCGGCCAGGGGGTTTGTCCTTTGGAAGCCGTGGCGGAGATTGTCTGGGTTGGCCTAAACGAGTATCAGAAGCTCGTGGCGGTTAATCTGAAAAATCGGATGGCTGGTCTGATCGCGGCCAGTCTTCCACAGGGAGTAATTGACGCGATCCGCCTGACTGACCGTTGCTCGCAGGGGGTAACTCCTGACCAGGAAGCGGCGGCGGTGCGGGCATGGGGCAAACGCGTTGTTGCGGGCGATCATCTTACGATTATCCGCATGCGGGAGTGCAAGTGCGCACCCGTAACTGACCGGTTCTACGGTCAGTACAAAAACATCCTCATCCTCGGCGAGGATGGCGAGAGCAATTTTTACGGCGACGCAGAGATTGCGGTCGCTTTGAAAAAAGCTTTCCCATCCTACACTGACGCGGACGGAAACGTTCGCGAGTGCTGGATGAGGGTGATGGAGGGAGCGTCCGAATCTTTCTGGGGCGGGTTTGTCCCGCAACAGAAGGTGGAGGAGTTCCTCCGTGCGCACTTTGCCTGAACGCGCCGCCGCTTAGGCGCGGAAACAATTCAAAAAGAAAGGGTTATTAAACGGGTGAACAAATGCGGCTCTGTTCACCTTCCTTATCACTCCCATAAACCAAGTGTGGTTTATAGGAGAGTAGGGAAAATCAAACCGAGGCGGTCCAGCCTCTTGCTCCTTAGTAGCAATACACAGGAGAAGTGCGAGAAAAGAAATCGCGCCAAGACCGGAGGACATTCGTAGAAATACGAGTGAACTGTCTTGAGGAGTCTATGATATGAGTAGTTTAGAGAAGTTTCTGTTGGCTTTTGGCCTAACGGGACTGTTGTTAGAGATTTTGGTGACGCCGTGGCTCGTGCCGCGGTGGAGGAAGGCGAAGGCGCATCGTCGTCTCGTCAAATTCTTCAGAAAAATTTTTGGGGTGAAAGGAGGAGATGATAATGAATAACCTTCTGCCGATCTCCGCCTTAAAGGCGGAGATCATGCGGGCGGTGAAAGATAACCGAGTGGTTATCATCACGGCCGAAACCGGGGCGGGTAAGTCCACCCAGGTGCCCCAATTCCTTTTGGAAGAGGGGCACACCATGGTGGTAACCGAGCCGCGCCGGTTAGCCGCACGGACAGTTTCCGCGCGGGTGGCCGAGGAGTTTGGTTGCGATTTCGGCTACCAGATTGGCTACCGCACTGCCTATGAGTGGAAGTGGTGCGAGCACACCAGCTGTCTTTTCTGCACTGATGGGCTGGCGCTGGTGCGCGAGTTGATGCGGGTCGGGCGGCACGACGTTCTCGTGCTGGACGAGGTTCACGAGTGGAACCTCAACATAGAAGTCCTGGCGGCCTGGGTGAAAAAGGAACTGGAGCTTGGCGCTAAGTTCAAGGTGGTGCTGATGAGCGCCACGATTGAGGCGGAAAAGTTGTCCGCCTTTTTCTGGAACGCGCCCATTATCACCGTGCCGGGACGGCAATTTCCGGTGGAAGACAAATCGCCGTCAGGCAAAGACATGGCCGGAGAAGCCATCGCGCTCCTCCAACAGGGACGCAATGTCCTGGTCTTTCAGCCGGGCAAGCGAGAAATCGGCGAGACCGTGGAGGCCATCAAAGCGTCCGGCATCGCGGCCGAAGTCATTCCGCTTCACGGCGACTTGGAGCCGGAAGAGCAGGCTATGGCTTTTCGCCGGTATCAGCGGCCCAAGTGCGTGGTGTCAACCAATGTGGCGCAGACCAGCGTCACAATAGATGACATTGACGCGGTCGTGGATTCGGGCCTGGAGCGGCGCACCGAGGTAGTGGATGGAGTGGAAGGACTGTATCTGAGGTCTATTTCACGAGCAGACTCCAAACAGCGCAAGGGTCGGGCCGGACGGTGCAAGCCGGGAGTCTACCTTGATTGGTGTCCGCAGGCCGAACGGCCGGAGTTCCCTAAAGCGGAAATTTTACGCACGCGGCTAGACCAGACGGTTCTGCGGCTGGCCGAAGCCGGCTTTGACATGGAAGACTTGGAATTCTTCCATCAGCCGGATAAAAAAGAAATCCACGAAGCCAAGCGCGCTCTTAAGGCGCTTGGTTGTATGAGCGAGTCGGGAGAGGTTACTCCTATCGGGCATCAGGTTTCGCGACTGCCGGTTTCGGTGCAGTTTGCGCGCATGCTGGTGGAAGCCGACCGGTTCGGGGTGGTGGATGATGTCTTAACCATCACCGCCATTCTGGAGCAGGGGGAAATCACCACTCGGCCCAAGAGCAAGTGGGAAGAGCCGGTCTGGAAGACGCTGGTCGGGGATGAGCAATCATCCGACCTGATGGCCCAGCTGGCTGTCTGGCGGGCCGCGGAACGGATGAGCAAGGACCAGATGCGGGAGCAAGGCGTTTTCGCCAAAGCCTTTTTTCAGGCCAAGGAAAAGCGCCGGCACCTGGCCGAAGCTCTGCGCGGTAAAGTGAATACCTTCCGCTCAAGCGGCAATCGGGAGCATATTCTGATGGCCGTTTGCGCCGGCATGGTTGATCACCTCTATCACTACCAGTACGGTAGCTGGGTGAACGGGGGCGGTCAGCGCGAGTTGGCGCGAGAGTCAATCGTGCGGGGCGCGGAGTGGATTGTGGGCCTGCCGTTTAATTTGGATATTCCAGTTCGGCGCGGTCGCAAAACCTTGCAGCTTATCCGCATGGCCACCAAGGTTGACCCGGCGTGGCTGGTGGAAATCGCGCCGCAATTGGTAAAGCTGGAGCCCGGGCTTAACCCGAGCTATGACAGCGACGCTGATTGCTGTCAGTCAACTTGCCGCACTATTTTTAATGGCCAAGTGGTGGCCGAGGTGCGGGAAGCCACGCCAGAACATCCGGAAGCCGCTCGGCTTTTCGCCGAATGGCTGGCCGGACAAATGGTTTAGAGTTCTTTCTAAGGGGCCGCGGGCGCCCTAAAAAATCCGCCGCCGATCGCCAAGGCGTGAAAATTTCGGTTAACGGACGAGTTTAGCGAGCTCGTCCAATCCATCAAGCTCATCATTTTTGCCGTTTGGCAAAGGGGTGGCGAGCTTGTCGATTAAACCAAGGCCATCCAGGCCTTTAGCCTAGGTTTTGGCAAATCTAGGAAGCGCGGGAAAAGAAACCGCGCCGAAGCAGGAGGAGTCGGGCTTAATGCCTGATAAACTGTTTCGCGGAGAAATTATGAAATTATTAGAAGCCGTGGCCGCGAATAAAGCGCGGCAAACCAGGGCGCGCGAGATGAATACTCGCGCCGGAGAAAACCTGTTTAAGGTATACTCTGGCGCCGAGTTATTGGAGTTCGCGCTCCAGAAGCTGGCCGGCGCCAGGCGCGTGGCGGAAATCGCGAGTCCGGAGGCATTACTACTACCCGGGCTTGATCAGGTAGAAATTGCCCGCGTGGAACGGGAAAATCCGCTTCAAATTGAGTTCTGCGACCAGAGCTTTAAGGTTGACTACAGTAGCGGGAGTCAGCCGCGAGTTTCTCTGGGGTCGGAAATTACGCCTGACGGCATCTGGCGGAAATTGCCGGACGATGGCGTGTTATTGCCGGGCGGGCGGCAGGTGCTGGTTTCGCTCGGATACTATCCGAGTGTTTGTGACGCCGACATTCCGCGGCTCAAGGAAAAGGTGAGAAATCACCTGAACCGGAGGCAGTGGGATGAGTGGACAAGTCGGCCGGAAATCATCCTGCCTAACCCGACCATTGAAGGTTCCGAAGTCGCGCCCATAGCGGAAGCGGTTTACGGAACCTGTGTGGTGACGAATCAGCCACTCTTGGCTTTTGGCATCGCGTCCCCCAAGTATCGGTACTACGAAACCGACCCTTATTTTGAGGGTAGGTGGTTTCAGAACCGAGCCGAGGCCGAAGCCGAGCGTGTCAAGTTAGCGGAAAAGCTCGCAGCGCTCCGCCAGGAGTTGGTGGAACGAAAGGCGCTGGCAGAGGCGCGACTGGAAGCTGGTCAAGCTAAAGAGCGTGTCCAGAGCGCATACCAGGTCTGCCAGTCGCAAGGCAAGGATAATAGTCTCCGGAACGCACTCTATGAACACGCCTACGGCTACCTGCCGGACGGGCTGGAGAGCCTTCGACAATGGACGATTGAGACGAACGCGCTTGTCGAAAAGGCCTTGGCGGAAATCACCGAGGTCAAAGAGGCGAGTAAGCGGGAGGAAGAGATTGCTCCGCTCGTGGAACATATCGGTTCTGATAAAACCGTGTTTGTTCACGAATTCGCGGAAGAGCTCGTGAATTTGGTGGGCGCGGCGAATGCCCATCAGTATCTGACGCGAGAGTACACGGCCGGCTATGGCCGGGCGCGCAGACAATCGGCGCTGACGCATGTCTGTACAGGTGAGAAGGGACAAAGGTTCCTCGCTCTTCATCAGGCCAGCGCGGTGGACGCGGTGCTCAAAGGAGTAATTTTTTGGCTGGAGCACAAGTACAAACTTCAGCCGATTGTTTCTCTTTCTCAAAGAGAAGCGTCTAATCGCCGACAACCAACTCCTAGCGCTTCAGAGCCGGGGTCGGTCGTTCTTAATCCTGGAGCTTGGGATGCGTTAGACAAACTCAAGCTGTAGTTCCTTTCACCCGCCGCGATGGGTGAGCACTAAAACTAAACAAAGGTGAACGATTCGCGGCGTTCACGAAACAACAAAAAGGAGGTTCAATGAACTCTCCGATGGAAAAATTCGGGTTCTATTTAAGAGCCCGTTGGCCTGGTTAAACGCCAAGCCTGAAAACACACCGAAAAAGTGAGTTTTGTATCCAGGGCATGATTGCTCACTTAAATCTCTAATCAACACACTAGGGCCAAGAGGAAGCAGATCCTCCGTCGCGATGACCGTCGATAATCGTCATAGGGTTATGGGGAGAGCTCTGCAAAAAGCATCTCTCCCTCTCAATTGAGCCCGTCTGCTTTTAGCAGGTTGGCTGATAAAGAACTTTGAAAAACAAAAAACCAGCCCAAGGCTGGCGGTTTTAGGAGCAGTGTTTTTGGCTGTAAATTATAAATCTATATTTGATTTGGCGTCCTCCAAACCGAGTTCGGTTGCTTCATTGATGTTGGCCAGAGCCTCTTCAATGGTTTCACCTTGGCTGTAGCAACCGGCTAATGACGGATTTATCACCACATAGCCGCCGGTTTCGTCCTCTTCTAAAATTACCGGAAAAATTTGATTTTTTTGATTAATATTAACCATATATTTTACAATTATTTTATGTTTATACTATAACAAACGGGTTTATAACAGTCAAATTGTTGTGATTCTTCTTGTCCGGCGGACATTGGTCCCTACTGCCGGATTAACGGCCGCAAGGCCGACGGGGACTGTGTGTGTATGCTCTAACGCACCCGTTAACACTTTTAATTGGCATATTTAGGGCAAAATTTGAAATATGATTTTTAAGTTTCTCGTCAAGGTATTGACTGGGGGTTTTACCGCCCAGCGCCATATGTTGCCTTTCGGTATTATACTCCTTTTCCCATTGGCGGAGCAAACGTTTTAAATGATGTATGGAAACGAATCGATTGATGCCATAGAATTCCTGCTCATCCGTCCGGTGGCTTCGTTCAACTTTCCCATTTTTTTCGGGGCATCTAACTTTAGTTTTGCGGTGGCCTATTCCTAAGTCATCCAAATGCCAAGAAAAGGCCTCGGAGAATTCCGAGCCGTTGTCGGTCTGAATTTGTTTAATGGCAAACGGCAGGGATTGCTGCAGGCGGTTCACGAAATTTTGAGAGCTGTTAACGGTGTTATGGTCATAAATCCGCATCACCCTAAATCTGGTGCAATCATCAATTGCCGTGAATTGGTAATACCTTTTGCCGGAAAACCCCAGACTATCAAGAAATTTGACGTCTACTTGGACTCTATCTCCCGGAATGGCCTTGCTGTAGGGTTGAGGATACCGCTGCCAATTTTTTTTGTATTTGAGCCGGTTTAGTCCGTGCTCTTTGTACAGACGCCAGATAGTCTGAGATGAAACAAACCAGTTGTATTTTTGTTTTAAATAAAATGACCTCCGATCGGGACCGTATTTTCTCTGCAACCGCAACTGGATAATGGTATCTCGGATGTTCTGCGGCAACCAGCGTTTAATCTTGTGTGGCCGTGAAGATTTGTTTTTTAGGCCCTCTGGGCCAAGGCTCAGATACCGGTGGTACCAGAGATAGAATGAGATGGTTACAAAACTATTTCGCTACGAAATAGTTTTGTAACCATCTCAATGTACCCCTGGAAATGCCGAAATATCGGCAGGTGGGAGCGACCTTCTTAGTCACTTGTTCGTAATGCTCAATCCAGCGTAAACGAAGCCTGGTTTCAGATGGCAAAATTGTAGTTTTTTTCAGGTTTAATACTTAAAATTGGTTGGTGAAAACTTTGTTTTCGTTGTAATATTAGGCGTAGATTAACAACAAATTTAAATCGATTTGAATTAGTGTGTGTATCAATATACTAATTTAGTATTTACGCGCCTAAATAGCAACAAATAAGCTGTCCGTAAGATAAATTTTTGATTTGGCCAAAAAATTACCAACCATTTTTAAGTATTAAACCTTTTTTCATAACTTTTGATATGAATTATATTGCAATTATATCACATCAAAAGTGTTCAGTAGGTTGGTTCAGGATATACTAATTTGTAAAATTGTTAAATCTCTGGTAAGTTCTAGATAGTAATTAATATGGAAATGGATTCCCGCCTGCGCGGGAATGACAACAGTAAAAAATTATGTCATTATCCATAGGTATCGTCGGACTGCCCAATGTGGGCAAATCAACTTTATTTAACGCCTTAACCAAAAAGAACGTGGAAGCGTCCAATTATCCTTTTTGCACCATAGATCCGAATGTGGGCGTGGTTAAGGTGCCGGATTTCAGACTGGAAAAGCTGGCCGCTATTTCTAAGCCGAAAAAAATTATTCCGACTTTTATTGAATTCGTGGATATCGCCGGCCTGGTTAAGGGCGCGTCAGAAGGCCAGGGCTTGGGCAATAAATTTTTATCCCATATCCGCGAGTGCGACGCCATTCTGGAAGTGGTTCGGGAATTTAAAGATGATAACATCGTTCATGTTAACGGTAAAATTGACCCGGCCGGGGATAAAGAGACGGTTAATCTGGAATTAGTTTTAGCTGATTTGAATACGGCGGAAAAAAGGCTGGAGAAAGTTACCCGAGAGGCCAAGAGCGGCAACAAAGAGATGATGGCTTTGAAAAATTTATTGGAGAAAGTAAAAAAACAGCTGGCGGCCGGCTGGGCGGTTCGCGAGCTGGCTTTAAACGAAGAAGAAATAAAAGAGATAAAAAATTTAGGTCTAATCACGGTTAAGCCGATAATTTATGTGTTGAACGTGAAAGACGAACCCCCACCTCATCCCCCCTCCCGCCCGAACGCTTCAGGCGGGAGGGTGTCAGGGGGGGGAGATGACGGGGTAGTTCAGATTAACGCTAAACTGGAGGCCGAGATTGCCGGTTTACCTGAAAACGAGCAGGCGGAATATATAAAAGAATTGGGTTTAAGCGAGAGCGGTTTGGATAAATTAATTAAAGCGGCTTATCAGACTTTGGGTTTAATAACTTTTTTAACCACCGGCGCGGATGAGACCCGGGCCTGGACTATTAAGCGCGGCGTCAAAGCGCCCGAGGCGGCCGGTGTCATTCACACGGATTTTCAAAAAGGCTTTGTGCGCGCCGAAGTCATAAATTGGCAAAAGTTTATTGAAGCCGGCAGTGAGGCGCGGGCGCGCGAGCTGGGGCTCATCAGAACCGAGGGCAAAGACTATGTCATGCGGGATGGGGACGTGTGCAATTTTTTGATTAATAGTTAAAGAGTTATACAAAAAAACGCTATCAACAGTGATGGCGTTTTTTATTTCGTATGATAAGCGCCAAATTTATCAATTTTAGTTTTTTTCCAAGACCACTATCTCCCGCCAGACTTTTTGCTGTTCGCGGCCGTAGACGATGGTGTCTCTGTCGGTTAATTTTATAAAAATATTGGTTCGCAGATTTTCCGGTAAGGGGTTAACAATTTTTAAGCCGTTCAGATCAGGCTGGAGAAAAAAATTTTTTCGTTTATTATAGAACCGCGGCCAGACCATAACGACTCGGGCGCCGGATTTTAAAATTTTTTTAAACTCGGACAGACTTTTAGAATACAGTCGCTCTAATTCTTTTGCGGTTTTAGAAAAATTAAACAAACCGCGCTGTGGGCCCAGGTAAGGCTCGGTGATTATGGCGGCAACAGAGTTTGCCGGCAGGAATTTGGATATTTCAGCGGCGTCGGCGTTCAATAATTTTAAATTTAAAATTTTAAATTTAAAATTATCTTTGATCCAATTGATATTCTTTTTTGTATCCAAAATTGCTCTGGGCGAAATATCAGAGCCGATAATATTCCGGTAGCCCATCAGCATGGCCTCGGTGACAATGGTGCCGGAGCCGCAAAACGGGTCTAAGATGGTTGCGTCGCTGTTAATTCCCCCAACCCACTTCCCGCCCGACCGAACGTCAGCCTGACAGAGTCGTTTTGGCGGGGTCGTTCGGGCGGGTATCAAGCGGGTGGGATCGGCCAGATTTATCATAATCTGCGCCAGTTTGGGCGGCAGCATGCCGGAACGGTCGTCCCGCGCCGGCCGGCCATAATCGCGATAGGACAGTTCTTTAAACGGTTGGACCGCCAGAGTTTTTCCCAACAGCCATCGTTGGTTAAATTGGATAATAACGATTTCTATTCCTCTGTCCGTGGTTAATTTATTTTGTTCCACCACGACGCTGGACAAGGTCGGTTCACGGCTCGTTACCCAGCGGCTGTTTATGCTAGATTGTTTAAGCAGTTTTTTAAATTCCATGGCCAAGACTTTAAGGTTGGTATTATTTTTCCCATAATTAGAAATACCAAACATGAATTTACCCGCGCCGGTCCGCGGTTTGGCAAATTTAATGATGGCTGGCAGAGGCGATTCGCCAATCACCATTACCTCATGGACTAGGCCGAATTTTATGGTGCCGCCAATTTTTTTAATAACCTTAGCCGTTATTTTTTGATCAGTTTCTAAAACAGCAATATTGGGTTGGACCAGATAAATTTCATCGGCATAATTAAAAACAGCCGCTAATTCGGCCAAGGACAGGGTGGGATTAGAGCCCAATATGAAAAAGTATTTCATGAATTCCAAGTTATTCTTAATATATGGCGAATCCCTATCCCACGAATCTACAAATCGGCTGCGAATAATACAAAATATTAATAGCTGATTCGTAGATTCGTGGGTGTGTAGATTTGTGGAGGATTATTTTAACCTTAGCATAAGAAATCAGGCCTTGCAATTTTTAAAAGAGCGTGATAAAGTAAAAACATAAAATATTAATCTAACCTTTCCCACGCCCAGCCAGAGTTTATCCGCCAGCCGGCGGGCTCAAAGCTGGACAGCCCAGCGCTGGTTTTACCGGAGTTGGACTAAAGGTATTCTCAATCCCGATACAATCCCGATTTTTTCGGTCGCCAGAGAATATCAGGGATTTTTTTAATAAAACACGAACGTAACGAATATCAAGACGAATAAAACGAAATATTTTTCTAATAATTAAAAAGATAAATCGTGTCTGCGCATTCGTGCTATTCGTTAGATATTTGTTAAATTAGTGTATGTTGTATGTCAAAGACAAAGTCATCGGATATGCCTCATTATGAACTGCTTTATTTAATCTCCAATAAGTTCAGCGAAACCGAGGTTAAACCAATCATGGATAAAGTAAATTCTTTGATTATTAGTAATCAAGGGAAAATCGCGCAAAGCCTCGGTCTGGGCAAAAAAAGGCTGGCCTACGCGATTAAGGGTTTTCGTTTCGGTTACTATAATTTGGTTGAGTTTGATCTGCCGGGCGCGCATCTGGCTAAGGTAGACCATGCATTGCGCATGATGAGTGAAATTTTAAGACAGCAAATCGTTTTAAAGCCGTTAAAGACTGAAGAACAAGCTAAGCAGGATAAGGAGATCGCCCTGAAGATCGCCGCTAGAAAGCTTGAGGAGCAAAAATTAGTTAAAGAAAAAGTTTCAACTGGTAGCATAACTCCAAGCGGACAGTCGAGCCAGCCCGGTGCCAAGCAAACCGATAAAGACAAGGTTGATTTAAAGGATTTGGATGAAAAGCTTGATAAAATATTGGAAACGGATAATTTACTATAAATTATTAATTAACTGCTACCGAGCTTATGACTGGATAGCAGCAAATCAACTTTATGAATTTGAACAAAGCCATGATTATCGGTAATTTAACCAGAGACCCGGAAATTAGAACCACGCCGACCGGCAAGACGGTGGCCTCATTTTCCGTGGCCACTAATTTAATTTGGACCGATCAATCGGGCCAAAAACATGACAAGGCGGAATTTCATAATATTGTTGCTTGGGCCAGGTTAGCCGAGATCTGCGGCCAGTATTTAAAAAAAGGGTCAAAAGTTTATCTGGAGGGCAGGTTGCAAACCAGAGACTGGGTCGGCCAGGATAATGTTAAGCGTTATCGCACGGAAATTATCGCCGAGAACATGATTATGCTTGATCGCGCCGGCGCCGGCAGTTCTACCGGCCGCTCCGAGCAACCGCCCATGCCGAGCGAACCGGTGATTAACGTTGAAGAGCCGACTGGCGCCGCCTCGTCAGACAGCCAAGGTGAAGAAGAAATTAGGGTGGAAAATATACCTTTTTAATGTTATCCGCCTGCGGCGAAGCGGCACTACAAATGCCGCACATGTGAATACTATAGACCTCTTGCAAAATGTTATTTTGCAAAAGGTCTTATGAATTAATATAAGAATTCCGTAAATAATATTCGCGGCATTCGTATCTATTCGCGGATTAGCATTATACTTTATGGAAGAGATCAAAAGAAAGGAAAAACAATGTTATTTTTGCGCTAATAATTTAAAAGAGGTGGGTTATAAAGATGCCAATTTTTTGCGCCGCTTTATTAATTTCTACGGAAAAATTTTACCCAGGAAAAGAACCGGCACCTGCTCCAAGCATCAGCGCAAATTAGCCGTCGCCATTAAACGGGCGCGAGTAATGGCGATTTTGCCGTTCGTCAATAAATAATTGGTGGGTAGTGTTAGAAAAATAATAAAAAGTTTGGCTTCGTAGCCACGCTACGAAAAAGTCTAATGCTATGATGTTAAACATGGGAGAAATTAAAGTTGGTGTTTTGGTCCAAATTAGTAATGAGCCTTATTTAGTGATCAAAACTGAACATATGAAAATGGCGCAGCGCCGGGCGGTTTTAAAAACTAAATTAAAGAATTTGATAAATGGCAGTATCTTGGAAAAATCTTTTCAACAGGGCGAAAAGGTTGAAGAAGCCGAAACCGAAACTAAGGCAGCTAATTATCAATACAAAACTGAAACCGAAGCCTCGTTTATGGATAATGAGACTTTTGAACAAACCAGCCTGCCTCTGGGGCAGATCGGCGATAAAATAAAGTATTTAAAAGAAGACATGGATGTGGATATTTTGTATTTTCAAGGTAAAGCAGTTGCCCTAAAATTACCTATCAAGATTGCCTTAAAAGTCGTAAGCGCCCCTCCGGGGGTCAAAGGCAACTCGGCCGGCAACGTTACCAAGACGGTGGAACTGGAAACCGGCAGTCAGATTAATGTGCCGATGTTCATCAACGAGGGCGATATGGTAATCATTAATACGGATTCGGGCGAATACGCGGGTCGGGCATGATCGGGCGGCGATAACAAGCCGTCGTTCAGTTTGCTAATCAGCCGGTTAAGCGCGGTAATTAATTCTTTTTGCATAAAACATATGTCAAGGAGGACCTTATTATTCATCATGCCGATTTTTCTTTTGGCATGGTTTTTTGTTTTGGCCAGGCCGGCCGGCGCCTGGATAATGATTGAAGAAGCGTATCTAAACATCCAGGTTAATGCCCGGGGCGGAGACGACAGCTTTATTTTTAGAATGGGAACCGAGCCTCAAGGCTGGGGTTTTAATGACGACACTTTCAGTTTAGAAACTTCCGGCGGCGCGGCCGAAATGCTTTACAGCATCCCTTACCCGGCCGATAATTACCATTATCTAAGCTATCTTATTCCCGCGGGCTGGCGGTTAATAAATTACAACTGCTCCAGCGACAATCCCAATAACAGCTTTGTTGAGATAAACGTCCGGGTGCGCATTCAGATGGAGAATTACAGCTTTGGCGACTGCGTTTTTAACTTTCAGAAAATTGAGCAGTCTAAAACACCGGTCATCATCGTGCCCGGGGTGATGGGCAGCTATCTGTACAGCTACATTGATCCGGGCGTGGAAGTCTGGCCGGCGGTGGGCAGAACAGTGATTGACCCTTGGGATACGCATTTAAACCAGCTGATAATGGATAATGAGGGCAAGCCTTTGCCCAACACCATGATTGTGCCGCCGCAGGATATTATCAGAACCGTTTTAGGCAAAGACTTTTTTGCCGGGCTGATAGAGGAGTTAAAGCAGAACGGCTACGAGGAAGGTAAAGACCTGTTTGTCTTTCCCTATGACTGGCGGCTGGACTTAAACTGGTCGGCTTCGGGCATTCCGTATAGCGGCTTTGAATCTCTTAAAGAAAAGATAGAGAAAGTCAGATTAGAAACCGGCGCGCCAAAAGTGAACATCATCGCCCATAGCATGGGCGGATTGATCGCCAAACTATACTTAAAACAATATGGCGCGGTTTCAGTGGACAAATTCATAGACATAGGCACGCCGCATTTAGGCGCGCCCCAGGCGTTGAAAATTTTGATGTATGGGGATGATTTAGAATTTAATTATTTAG
>MFFY01000022.1 GCA_001778055.1 Candidatus Falkowbacteria bacterium RIFCSPLOWO2_12_FULL_45_13 | reverse complement strand
AAACCTCAGAGTTAATAATTAGGCGCTCAATCTAATTATATCTAACTTTTGAGGTTTTTTGTATTTTGGTGAAATTTTAATCGGACAGTAGTGTGTAAAAACCCCGCCGGTTGACATCCGATAATAAATATGCTATTATGCTTTTCAACAGTGGCCAATGAATGGCCGCTGTAAAACAACAACAACCAAAAAAATGAAAAAATCTCTTCTAACCGCTCGGCAATGCTTGGGGGGATTATCCCCGCAGGGATATACCCCCCGGCGCCTCAATTTTTGCAGATTAAAAACGTGGGGCAAATTGGGGGAAATCGTCATCGGCCAGCCGCAGGAGCAAACCGACGACCAACCGCCCAAGGGGAAATTTTTCTACAGTCCATCGTCTGCAGGGGAAACCGCTTCCCCGACACGGCCGCCGCTTCCGCGGCAGCAGATTCCTTTTGGAGTACTTTGGCTGGCGGTGTTCCTCATCAGCCTTATAGGAGGCTTCCTCTTTTTGCTGTGGTGGGGCACACTGTCTCGACCCATCTTCTAAAAAACAGGCCGCAAAGGCGCTGACAACGATTCGGGTGAATCGTTGTCAGCGCCTCTTTTTTTGTTATCGCTTCGCGAGCCCCGCCACAAATAGGGCACATGCGAATGATATTTCGCGGAAAGTGGTATGCGTGTGTCCCGCATTCGTCCGCCTCGGCTCGCCAAGAGCGGGCGGGCGGGCAATAACAAAACAACAGCTTGGTCCTGCGACTAAAGCTGTTATAACTATTTTCACCTCCTTATCCCTGTCGGGCGTTTTCCAAAACACCTTTGGATCATAGCCGGCGATTATTGCCCGCCGGCCTGCCAGTTGATCGATTAACGCTAAAGATTTTATCAAAAAACTGCAAACTGTTTTTCCTTATCCGATCAAAGCGATTCAGACCGACAACGGTTCCGAATTCCATAAATATTTCAGGGACTATTTAAAAGAACAAGACATTATTCAATACTGGAATTATCCGGGGCGGCCCTACCGGCAGGGGCATATCGAGAAATTTAACAGAACAGTTCAGGAGGAATTCGTTGACTGGAATGAAGTCTGGTTAGATGATACAGATAGATTCAACGGAAAGCTGATTGATTGGCTTATTTGGTACAACACTAAACGCTATCATTGGAGCCTTAATTTAACCTCGCCTGTGGATTATTTAATTAAAAATAGCTTGGTGTCCAATATGTGCTGGACTAATACAGTACCCCCTTGCCAAACTCCTCCACTTATGTTAAACTAAAAACTGTTCAACCTGTTAAATAGTATTGCCAATAGGCAAAATTACCGTTTAACGGAATTTAACAGGCTAAATTAATAAAATATTTCTGACGGTCGGACAGCTTGCCCCGTTAAATTGTTTATATTAACCGGGCTGACGAATTAATTCTACGAGATTAAATTTTATTTTTAGACCAACTTGTAATTTTGTGACGGCAACCTTTTTCCCAAAATATAAAGCCACGCTTAAATCATCTTGCCCAAACTAAAATAAACATTTAGTTTTGTTTTATTAACATACCCAACCTCCGACTGCTAGAAAATAAACCTATGAATTATTTGATTATTGGAATTCTAGCTGTTATCGGCGGTTTTTTTGTTGGCTACTATACCAGAAAAAAACGGGCTTTGGTCGAAGTTACCAGCGCCGAAGCGCGCGCCGAAAAAATCTTAACCGAGACCAGGGCCAAACAAAAGGAACTCCTGCTCGCCGCCCAGGATAAGGCCTTAAAAATTATTGACGAGGCCAAACGGGAAGACGACAAGAGGCGCCAGGCGGTCAACAACCTGCAGGCCAGGCTAGAAAAAAGAGAAACCGTCTTTTCGCAGAAACTCCTGGAACTCCAGGACAAGCAGCAATTGCTCTACGACAAAGTCAATAAAGTTGAGGAGATCAAAGAAAAAATCAAAACCATCCATGACGAACAGCTGGCCAAATTGGAAAAAATCGCCGGCCTGTCAAAGGAAGAGGCCAGGCAGGTTTTATTTAAAAATCTGGAAAGAGAAATTAAAGATGATTTGGTCGTCAGAATCAATAAGCTGGAAAAAGAATCATCCGACAGCCTGGACGAGAAGGCGCGCGACTTAATGGCCGGCGCCATGCAACGCCTGGCTTCTGCTTTCGCCACGGAAATAACCACCACCACTGTTGATCTGCCGAATGATGAAATGAAAGGCCGGATTATCGGCCGCGAAGGCCGGAACATCAAAGTCATTGAACAGCTGACCGGCGTGGAAATTATCGTGGATGACACACCCAACGCCATCACCATCTCCGGCTTCTCGCCCATCAGGCGGCACGTGGCCAAAAAAACCTTGGATCATCTGATTAAAGACGGCCGCATTCACCCGACTAAAATTGAAGACGCCATCAAGCAGGCCAAGGAAGAGCTGGCTTTAGACATAAAAAAAGCCGGCGAAGAAGCCATGTATGAAGTCGGCGTGGCCGGTTTTGACGCCAAGCTGGTGCAAATCCTGGGCCGCTTAAAATACCGGACCAGCTACGGCCAGAATTGCTTAAAGCACTCGGTTGAAGTGGCGCACTTATCCGCTTTAATCGCTGAAGAGATTGGCGCTGACGTCACGCTGGCCAAAAAGGGCGGCTTGCTTCACGATATCGGCAAAGCGGTTGATCATGAAGTCCAGGGCACTCATCCGGAAATCGGCGCCAATATCGGCAAAAAATTCGGTTTAACCGAAGAATTGATCGCTCCCATTTTGACCCATCATGATGATCGCCCCAGCGGCCTGATCTCCGTGATTGTTAAAGTGGCGGACGCGATTTCAGCCGCTCGCCCGGGCGCGCGACGCGATACTTTTGAGCAGTATATCCAGCGCCTGGAAGAGCTGGAAAAAATCGCCACCGCTTTTGACGGCATTGAGAAAGCTTACGCCATCCAGGCCGGCCGGGAAGTCAGGGTGTTTGTCACGCCGGAAAAAATCGATGATCTGGCGGCTTACAATCTGGCCAAGGACATCGCTAAAAAAATCGAACAAGAATTAAAATACCCGGGCGAAATTAAAGTCAACGTCATCCGGGAAATGAGGGTGACGGAATACGCCAGGTAATTTCACATTATCAATAAATTTCCATGAATTTCGCGACCCCGCGCTTGACGCGGGGGAGCTAATTTCTTAATTTCTGAAATTTATAGAAATTAGCTCCTTCCGCTTCGCTCCAGCCGCGAAATTAATTGATATAATTTATGATCAATGTTTTATTCATCGGCGACATCAATGGTAAAATCGGCCGCCGGGCCGCGGCTAAAATACTGCCTAAATTAAAATCAGAACTAAGGCCCGATCTGGTGATCGCTAACGCGGATAATTTGGCTCATGGCAACGGCGTTTCTAAAGATACGATTGAGGAAATGATAACCGCGGGCGTTGGCTGGTTTACCGGCGGCGATCATTGCTTCGGCAATACGGCTCATTTGGGCTTATATGACAGCGAACTGCCCCTGTTGCGGCCGGCCAATTACGCCGCGTCCGCGCCCGGTCGTGGCCAAGTGCTAGTTGAGATAAACGGCCGTAAAATTTTACTAATCAGCCTGGTCGGCCAGGTTTTTATGCCGCTTCAATTTAATAATCCCTTTGCCGAAGCCGATAAAATTTTATCTAATCTTGCCAGCAATAATATATCTGCTATAATAGTTGATATCCATGCTGAAGCCACTTCGGAAAAGCTCGCTCTATTTAATTATCTGGACGGCCGAACGAGCGCCATTTTAGGCACTCACACCCATATCATGACCGCGGACGCGAAAATTTCCACGGCCGGCACCGCCTATATAACGGATGTGGGCCAGACCGGCTTCGCCGACGGAGTTTTGGGGGTGGAAAAACAAGGCATCATTAAAACTTTTTTAACGCAAATCAAATATCCGCACGTCTTGCCCGAAAGCGGGCAAGCGATTTTCAACGCCGTCTTCTTAAAAATTGACGACAAAACCAAAAAAACCGCCGCCATTAAACCAATCACAAAATATCTAGAAATCAGTTAATAATTATTATTCGTATTATTTAAATAATAAACTAATTTGAGACTGGAAAACTTTTTCCTTTGTCATTTTTCCCCCGCTAAGCGGAGTCAAGATGACAAAACAGAGGTTTTCCCATGTCCCAATTTAAAATTTATGAACAAGGCAGGCTTAATTGAAAAAATTTCCGCTGAAGTGGCGGTTACTAAAAAACAGGCCGAAGACATGATTGAGGCTCTAGTGGCGACCATCGTGTCTGAACTCAAAGCCGGCAATGAAGTCACCATCACCGGTTTCGGCACCTTTACGGCCAAAACCAGGCATGCCCGCGGCGGCGTCAATCCGCAAAGACCGACCGAAAGAATTCAAATCCCGCAGGTAACGGTGGCTAAATTTAAAACCGGCAAGACCCTGAAAGACGCGCTCAAGGGAAAATAATACTTTAAAGATATTATAAAAAAGAAAGCTGCTTAATCAGCTTTCTTTTTTGATTTGTATAATTTTGAACATTAAATTAAAAAGTGGGAGACCTCATTCTGTCGCATAAAACTGTTTATTGAGATATTAGTTTCCCCGCTCCGTTGGGATTATAACCATTTTTAACTTCATCGCCGTCTTTAAATCCGTCGCCGTCAGTATCGGCCTGGTTTGGATCTGTGCCGTAAACTTGTTCCCGCTGGTCCGATAGTCCATCTTTATCCGCGTCCGCGTCGTCACCAAGGCCTTGCCGATTGACAGGCGGTGAAGAAATGGCCGGAGTAAATCCTTTTAATCCTCCAAACAACCCGCCTAATAATTCTTCCAGCGGTTTCGTCTCCGACGGCGCTTCAATTTGCGCCGGTTTGTTAAAATTTCTAAATGAGATGGTGAAGTTGGTTTTTCCCGAAACCATTGACGTTTCCGTCGCCCTCATGGTGGAATTTAAAGCGAGTTTGCGCAGCAAATAATCTTTTTTTCCGATCCAAATTTCACCGTTAAGCGATCCTACGGACTCAAAACTTTTATCAAACGCCTTAGCCTCCTCCTCCGTCGGGGTTTTTCCTTGAATAATTTCGGCGGAATCAATTATGAATTTTTTAATCCCAACTTCGTCAATTATAAATTTATAGTGATGGGTGCCAACCCCTTCAATTTTTTCGCCAGCCAGTTTGTCGGTTATTTTAAAAATCTTGGCTTGCCTGAAGGCGGTGGTTAATTTTTTGGTTTGTTCCGGAGATAAATTCCGCCCTGGTTGCGCTTTTGCGATTTGCTTTTCCCATAACGGATTATTATCAAATTGTTTTGTCAGAGCCTTGGGGTTGATTTTTATCCATTGATTTTTTAGGGCGCTTAAATCAATCAGTCCTAAATTCGGCGCATCGCTAAGTCTAACATAAAATGATTCATCAATCATTATCGCCTCTGCCCCAAAAGCAAGTTCTGCGAGCGGCAGCGCGTCCGTTTTTAAATTAAAAGAAAATTGTCCTTTCGGACTATTCGCCTCTTGGATATCAAAAGAACCGGAGAATTCAGACGAAGTTCTGCTTTCTTTTTTGGGCGAAAACAGCTGGGCTGACGGTAAAAAACCGCCGTTGCCGCCAGGCAAATCGCCCACGTTGATTTCCGTGGATAATTCTCCCGAATACTCTAAAGATTTAATTTCCGCCAACTTAACGATCATTTTTTGAATATTTTTTTCCGGCGATTGAAAATAGTAAAAATAGGCAAAAGCGCCGCCGCCGACTATCAGAGCGCCGCCGACTATAGCAATGACCGGCAGTAATATTTTTTTTAATCCCTTGGCCGATGGCCGAGAAAGGGGGTTGGAGTATGCATTATTCGGAGTAGTTGGCCGCGGAAAAGAAACCGAAGAATTAAAAGCTTCATTAATATCTGGCGCTTGCCAGCCTTGGGCCAAGAGAAATTTTTCAATCTCCCGCCTGCCCATACCCCGCTCAAATTGTTGTTTAACATAGTCTAGCAGTCGCTGATCGGCCATATTTTTTATTAAAATAATTATACTCTTATCATATCATAAAATTGCTGAAATGTTTAACTCTTAGTTGCCGGCATTTAAAATTATGGCGATATGAAAAACAAAAAACAAGGAGAACCGTCGCCTTGTTTTTTGTTTTGTGTCTCTACTATACCAAGCTCGAACATTTTTTCAAAATCGGTAATCAATGGAGTGCCTCGCCAGACCGTCCGAGAACTCGCTTGCGAGTTTGAGGACAAGAGCCGATTTTTAATTAGAAATAATTTTAGGCGATCAACTTCGTCAGCCTCCCGGAATATACCGTCCACCTGTTCTTCTATTGATTCTTTCCTTTTATTTAGCGTTTTCCGGTATT
>MFFY01000021.1 GCA_001778055.1 Candidatus Falkowbacteria bacterium RIFCSPLOWO2_12_FULL_45_13 | reverse complement strand
GACTAGCTTCGTAGTTCGGGTGGCGGTTGCCGACCGAGTTCCGGACGGCACCCCGATCAATGCTGTGCTCAAAAACATTACCGGTCTAACCGGAGTTAGCACTGGCCGGACCCCGTTCGCGTTGATTACGACCAAGACAGGACCCTGGTCCATGAAATGGTGGAAAAAGCCCACTATGAAAATTGGCCAGGAATTTGACGGCGTGGTGTTGCGCTTTACCATAGCCGCACCGCCGGCTCTCTGGGTGGCGAACAAGTGGTCTCTGCAAGAGACCACGGACCTTCAGGTATGGCGTAATGTCGCGCCAACTTTGGTCGTCCCCGAGGGCGGGGACAATTGGTTCCTCATCCGAAACTACAGGGTCCTGGCCGGACCTCCATCCCATAAATTCTTCCGCCTGCAGGCGTCCTACTAAAGTAGTAGGCCCGCCAGTTCAGCCGCTCTTGACCATGTCAATGGACATTGGTCGGAGCGGTCTTTTTTATATTTGACAGGACTTACGCGTTTGAAAAAATATCCGTTTTAGGCGGTTGGCGGGAATTAGTAATTTTTTCACTGCGTATGTTATTTCGTAAAAGGTGATTAGAAATTACTCGCTTCAAAAATTACTAATTCCCGCCAACCGCTAATTAACCGCGAAGCTCTGCTATATATGCGCAAAAATAATCTTCAGATATTTATTGTAATTTTAGCTAAATTATATCTGTTAAAAAAAGAGAGAAAGACTTGTTTTTTTTAATTGATTGTGATACGATAATAAGTTAATTAAATCTTAATTTGTCAATATTAAAGTATGAAAATGAAATTACTAATTTCTGCCATACTGCTGATAAGCATTTCCATGCTATTTATGCCGGGCGCTAAAGGCCAAAGCAGAACTTACTACCTGGGCGACGCGATTATTTATAACGGCCAGGTCATTATCGGCTCAACCAATTTAGGCAACGGCCTGGAAATCTTTAAACTGGAAGCCGATAAGTTAGTCCGGGCGGCCAAGATTAATTTATTCAAAGCGCAGTACGCTGATGCCGATAAATTTTATGATCTGGCCTTTAGCCAGGAACAAGAGAAATTATACGTTTACCTGGTAGACGGCAGATATTTATATAAATATGATATTTCAGATTTGTCTTCGCCGAGTCTGGTTTCTCAAATCAGGGATAACGCCTGGGATTATTTTATGGGGGTGGATAAGCAGGGGGATAAAATTTTAACTTTTGGCCTTAAAGGTATAAAGGTTTGGAATTTAGACGGACAAATTATTGATTCATACAATCTTATCAATCAATTCGCTTATAATATTAATTTTCAGCCCGGAGATTTTATTTTAGATATGGCCGCTGACCGTTTAAAATTTTACGACAAAAACAGCAGGCAATTCATCAGAGAAGTTCCCTTTTCTTCGGGCGAGGTCCATAACCGTAAGGTTATGGCTGATCGGGCGAGCGGCGAAATTTATTTAGTTGACGATGAAGCGTTAAAAAAATATGATTATAGCGGCCAGTTGAAGAATGTTTTTAAGCATATTTCTAACCGAGGCTACGACGTTGACGGCCTAGCCGGTCAAGACCACTTGTATTTTACCGACGGTAAGGGCGTGGTGAAATTCGCCAAAAGTAATTTACGGCCGATTAAATGGGCCTATACTACCGACTTGGGCGAATCAAACGGCTGGGCCATGGGACTTAAGGTTCTAAAGGATGGCATCGGCGAAAAAGTAGTAATTTTCAATAACAGCACTATTTTACTGTTGGATCAGGATCTGAAAATGATTAGTTATGCCGCGGCCGACGCGGCCGACGTCCAGCCGTCGGAAAATTTATTTTTGCGTCTGGACAAAAATCGGGCAGCGCCGAATTCAGCCGTTCTTTTAAACGGCGGCGGCTACGCGGCCGGTGAAGAGCTGGCAATAATTTTTGCCAGCCAAAGTTATTTAGTCAAAACTGACAGTGACGGCAGATTTACAACAATAATAAACGTACCATCGGTTTTATCAGTTAAAACTGACATCAAGGTTATGGGCAAATCTTCTGGCTTAAGCTATAGCATAGGTTTTGAAATAGAGTAATCTTTCACAAATCAACGAATTAGCTCACAAATAATACCAATATAATTTGAACGTTTTTCCTAATTCGTGATATTCGTGAATAGATTTGTTGATTTGTAGATTAAGTACACGCCATAAATTATTAATTTGTTAGCTCCATATGAGGATATGTTTTATCGGACAAAAAGGCCTGCCAGCTAAAGCCGGGGGAGTAGAAAAGCACGTGGAAGAATTGGCCAGACGCTTGGTTTCAGCCGGCCATGAAATTTTTGTTTACACCCGCGCCAGCTATACCAACAAAAATTTGAAAAAATATCAGGGCATTAACTTAATTAATTTGCCCAATATCGCCACCAAGCATCTTGACGCCATCAGCCATACTTTTCGCGCTTGTTTGGATTTAAGGAAACGAGAGGTTGATATTATTCATTTTCATTCAATTGGCCCGGCCTCTTTAATCTGGCTCGTAAAATTATTAAAGCCCGGCGTGCCGGTAATTTTTACTTTTCATACCAAGTGCTATGAGCATAAAAAATGGGGCCTAATCGCTAAAGTCTATTTAAAATTCGGCGAACTAATCGGCTGCCTGCTGGCGGACAAGACAATCGTCATTTCTCGCGAGCTGGCCCGATACACAAAAAATAAATATAAAACCGAGGCGGTTTATATTCCCAACGGCGTCAGCCGGCTAAAAACCGTTAAAGCTGACCGGATTAAAACCTGGGGCTTAAAAAAAGACAGTTACATTTTATTGGTCTCCAGATTAGTCGGCCATAAAGGCGTGTGTTATTTGATTGAAGCCTATAATCACCTGACCACCGATAAGAAATTAGTCATTGTCGGCGCCGGCGCCTTTACCGACGGCTATGTTAAAGAATTAAAAACTTTGGCACGGGGCAATAAAAATATTATTTTCACCGGCAATCAAACCGGCCGTCGGCTGGCTGAATTATTTTCCAACGCTTATTTTTTCGTCCAGCCATCTGAATCCGAAGGCCTGTCCATGGCTTTGCTGGAAGCCATGTCATACGGTAAAGCCGTCTTAACGAGCGATATCCCGGAAAACCTAGAAGTCGTCCGTGATTCCGGTTTCTCGTTTGTTAACAAAGACGCGGCCAGTCTGCAAAGCCGGTTAAACTATCTATTGGACCGGCCAGATTTGGTTTCACTCCACGGCAAACTAGGCCGAGCCAGGGTTAAAAAACATTATGACTGGGATAACATCACGGAAAAAGTAATTGAAGTTTATGAGGGCGAGAATTTGGCCCGGTCGGCGTCCGGTGCTTTAGCCACGCGGGCCAAAAAATTTATCAGCACGATATTTTAACATATGGCTCAAGTTGTTGGTCGAAAAAAAAGTTCGATAACCTAAAGGAGGTTCATCGGTCGCTGGCGCCTCTCCTGCTCGGGCCTAAGTTGCCCGCTAAAAGGTATTAGACCTACTCTGTAATCCCCGGACTCTGCTGTGTTTAACGGCAGAGTTTTTTACGGATTTGACTTTCGTATTTTGTTCGGTATATAATAAAAGCATAATGAAATAGTTTTGCAACCATCTCAACGAGACATTTGAGTTTTTAAAGTAAGCTTATGTACGAAAAAATTAATGAATCCATCGAGGTTTTGGTAAAATTCAATCAAGCCGAAGTTCGCCCAGCGTTTTTTAAGTGGCGCCATAAAACTTACCGCGTGGAAAAAGTGAACTTGGTGCATAAGGAGCGCCGCGGCAACGATAAAATTTATTATTTCAGCGTTTCAGACAACGCCAATTTTTTCCGCTTGGTTTTTTTTACGGCCGACTTAAGTTGGCGGCTGGAGGAGCTTTACTATGAAGGCTGAGTTACAAACAAAGACAAATGACAAATATCCAATGTCAAATAAATATCAAAATCCTAATGTCAAAAAATAACTTAGAAATTTGTCATTCGTCATTAGGATTTGGGATTTTTCACCAGCGGCGGATGGCTAATTGGGTTAATGAGAAATTAAAGCAGTTTATTTTTTTCATTATGCGCGTCATTTTTTATATTGACCCCGCATGGAATTCGCTTCGCTCGTTTCTGCGGGGCAAGCATGAATTGTATGTCGAATAAGATTATTTTGCATCTTGACATGAACAGTTATTTCGCCTCGGTGGAGCAGCAGGCCAACCCGTTCCTGCGGGGCAAGGCAGTGGGCGTGTGCGCTTATTTATCGCCGGGCGGCTGCGTTATCGCTTCCAGCCGCGAAGCCAAGTCCAAGGGCATAAAGACCGGCTGCACCGCGGCCGAAGCCCTGAAGCTCGATCCGGCAGTGGTTTTAGTGGAAAACGAGCCGGCCAAGTATCGCTCGACCACGGAAAAAATTTTTAAGATTTTAGGCCAGTACACGGACCGGCTTGAGCCCTATAGCATTGATGAAGCTTTTTTGGATTTAACCGACCAGCCTTCGTTAAAGCTTCAGCCAGGTCGGCGGGCAAACTGGGCAAAAAGTATTAAGCAAGCCGAGAAGATTGGCCTGGAATTAGCCGGACGAATTAAAAACGAAGTTGGGGAGTGGCTAAGCGCGTCCGTCGGTATTTCCTGGACCAAGTTTTTGGCCAAATTCGCGTCCGATATCGGCCCCAAGGGCGGGCTATTCCTTATTACGCCGTCCAATCTGGAAGACTGTTTGAAAGGCAGGGAATTGATCGACGCTTGGGGCATCGGCCAGGGTATGGCCGTTCGCCTGGCCGGCTTTGGCGTAAATAATTTGCTGGAATTAAAAAACAGTGATAAGAATAAAATCAGGCGGGTGCTCGGGCGCTACGGCTATTATCTTTGGGCTAATGTCAACGGCCTGGAAATCGGCGCGGTCAGCTCCGGCGCGAGAGCGCCCAAATCAGTCGGGCATTCGTATTGTTTGCCCAGAAAAACCGCGGACCTTAAATATCTGACCGCGGTGATGTATAAGCTCTGCGAGAAGACCGGCCGCCGCCTGCGCGGCTTGGACCGTGAAGCCGGCTCCATGAACGTCGGCTGGTCGTACGCGCGCGAGGGCGGTTATTTCCGAAGTTTTAAGACCAAGGAGAAAATGTTCACTACCGCAGAGATCTACCGCCAGGCCGGCGGTCTTTTGGAGAATCACCCGCCGGTTCTGCCGGTCCGGATGCTGGCGGTTTCGGTGGGTGCGCTGGCGCCGGTGTCGGCGCAAATGTCGCTCTTTGAGAACAATCTGTCAGTAAAAGAACTGTCGCGCGCCCTGGACAGGATAAACGATAAATACGGCGAGTACACCGTGGTTAAGGGCGCCATGTTCGGCCTGGAGAATCAGGCCAAGGATCGGATCGGCTTCAGGAAGAGCGTGGGAATCAATTAAAAATTACGAATTACGAATTAAAATCCGCTCAACTCAATTTTTAAACAAATACCCGATTTGTCATTCCCGCGCAGGCGGGAATCCAGAATTTAAGACTAGCGGAAAAATTGACAGAGAGGGGTTAGAGGGTATAATTAAAGAGAGACTTAACTATTTATTCGCGTAAAACGAGTTATCTGAAATTTATTTTTTCGCCCTGTTTTTTACCATATTAGGGATGGTTCGTTAATTAACGTTGAAAATAATTTTGTTTTTTTCTAACAATATTCGTTAATTGAATATAGTTCCATATAATGAAAATCAGAAAAACTCTTTCTGTTTATCGCTCTTACAGATCGTCTTTCATTGAGGCTATTGCCACGAAAAAATAGGGCAAAAATGAATAAACATCTGATAACCCTTTAAAGCGAAGAGCTTACTATTAGGAAGCTATTAGCTAAAATTTTTATGTGCGGCGGCGTGGGTTTTAAAATTAAAAATATTCCGGAGCGTGAACTGAAGAAATATTATCCCCCGGATATGACTAAACGGTTCAAGGCGGCCGACCGGGCGGAATCTTTTTTCTGGCAAAAAAATCCGGTCCTGCCGGTGAAGACCGACGGTACGGTGGAACTCGTAGAGCGGGGGAATAGGGATGATCAGCTGAAACTGCCTCTGACCGGCTGGGCTAAAGCCGAGTCCATCAAAGTCCCATAAATGGGATTATTTAAAGCCGGAAGCGGTGGACATCGCCGTGGATTCGGGCTATGAGAAGAAAACCCGGTTTGATCTGCCGGCGGGGACAAAGGGGATTAAGGTCAGAAAGGGCCAGGCGGAAAAAGTTTATATGATTAACCGGGAAGCGGATGAAAATTATAAAAAGCAGACCGGTCATAACCGCGAACCATTGGGAGAAAAGAAAAATTATAAGAAAATTATTTAATTTTAGCGAAAATTAAAATCCCCCTATCCCCCCCCCCTTATCAATGGGGATGAATTAGTTCTTGACTTTCGTATTTTGTTCGTGTATAATGAAATTAAA
>MFFY01000020.1 GCA_001778055.1 Candidatus Falkowbacteria bacterium RIFCSPLOWO2_12_FULL_45_13 | reverse complement strand
AAAAATACGAAGAGCAAACGGACATCTATCATGTTGACGGTCATATTTTTTTATACGGAGCCGGTTTATATAAAAAACAGGGCGGTAAATTGACCATAGCTCATTTCGACAATCTTTTTCCCGAGATATTCAGTTCAGGATCGGGATGGTTTTATAGAATGAAGCTATTTTTAAGAAAATGTTTCATTAAAACATTTTTATTAAAAACCATGAACTCCTTGGATCTTTTAACTTTTGGCTCACCAATCTTAAGAGATAAGTATCGCGACTTCGGTTTGGATACCAAGTGTTCGTTAATCTTGCCTTCTTTTACCGATTTTTCTCCCCTGGACAGGGCTGGCCGTTTCTCTTGCAAGAGTCAGGGCGGCTTTCATATCCTATATGTTGGCCGCTTGGTTAAAGAAAAAGGCGTAAATTTAATCTTGGAAGCGGCCAAGCTGCTCAATCGCGATGATTACGTCTTGGATATAGTTGGGGATGGACCGGACAAGCAAAATTTAGTCAGCCAGGCCGGGGCTTTGGGAATCGGGGATCGGGTAAACTGGTATTCATGGATTGATCGCAAAGATATCAGCGCCGTCTATAAACATGCGCAAGTATTCATTTCACCCTCAATCATTCCCGAGTGTTTTGGCATGACCACGGCCGAGGCCATGTATTGCGGCTTGCCCGTGATCGTTTCGTCCGGCACGGGTCCGGCCTGGATCGCGGAAAATGGCGCCGGCCTGATTTTTAAAAACGGTCAGGCCGCAGACTTGGCGGAAAAGATCAGGGCTGTTTTAGACGATAAAAAATTGAGAGAAAAATTAGCTCGGTCCGGGCTTACTCGGGTAGAAAATCTTAAATACAAAAAATTCGCTTTAGAGTTATACGAAAAAATGAAAGAATTGTCTCTAAATAACTAACAGGACTTACGCATCTCTAATTTAAAGCTAACATTATACAAATTTCGTTAATCTTTTCTCAAAACTATAAATATAATGCCAATCTGCGAATATATGCGAATGCCACGAATATTAAGGCATTTATTTGCGACATTCGCATTATCTAATTTATAGTTTATAAAAGAAAAGAGCGTTTTTTAAATAATTTAAGCCAAAATTTAAGAGTGCGTGAGTACTGTAACTAATCGGTGATTTTAGCTTTTAAATTCAATTTTTCGGCCATCAAGTCGACCAGGGGTTCAATTTCTTGAGACAAATGTTTTAAGTCGGTCTGGCCCTCCCGATGACCCCAGAGTTTTAACATATCGACGGGTATAGTGTATCGACGCAGAGCGATAATGAAATCGAGCATTTCCTCATCATTAAAATGAAAATTTTCCAGTCGCTCTTTAACCATGGCCGCCAAATCGTTCATTGAAGTGCAGTACTTTACCATCGAGAGGAGATTATAAGAGGTGGCGCCAAAAGTGATAACCGGTTTTTTGAGAAGCAGAGCCTCCCAGCCCGAGGTGCCGCTGATGGTGGCGACCAGTTTGGCTTTTTTTATTAATTCGAAGCCGGAAACGTTGGGGCGGATGAGTTTGACGTTGGGCATCTTTTTAATCTCGCGGTAAAATTTTCTGGTCCGGTCGCCGGCCATGTGCGGATGCTCTTTGACGCAGAGCTTGTAGTTTATGGGCAGAGCTCGGGCCAGCTGCTTGACGACATGAACTTGGTCGGTAGCGAAAGGCGCGCAAAAAAGCAAGCTCAATTCCGGCTCGAAACTTAAGGGAAAATAAACAAAGTCTTCGTTATCTTCAATCTTGTCATATAAATCATTGTAGCCAATCAAGACACGGACTTTTCTTTTTAGGCGGTCAAGAATATAAAACCAAGGGTTTAGTTGCAGGTAGTCATTTTTTTGTTTATTGGCTAGATATCCGGCCAGCGCTTTGATAAAGCTACGGCCAGACCAATATAATTTGGCTGGCAGCGAAAGTTTTGCGCGCCTTTGCTTTTTAGTCGTATCTGGGCCGGAAGCGGTAGTCTGGTCATAAGCGTCAGGCTTTTCACCGAATGATTGCAGCCATGATTTCGCCCGTTCAATTTCTTCCGGCGCGGGTATAATTTCCCGGCTTCTTATTTTTAAAAATTGCCGTCGCAGGAGGGAAAATTCACGCAAATCATCCGTAACAGTATATTGATTTTTAAAACGCGAGAATTCTCCGGAAAATATCGGGATGCTCTTTTTTTTGGCTATTTCATATAAAAGCAGAGGCGCTAAACTGCCGACAGCCGCGAAAAAAATAAAGTCCGGTTTTTCCTTTTCCAGAAAGGTGATTATTTTTTTTGCCGTAATTTGCAATATTTTCAGTAAATTTTCCTGGCTGAACAGCGGCTGGTCATAAGGGTAGAGCCGAAGAAATTGCCCGTGCATTAAAATTCTATCAACCGTCAGGTAAGGCCAGAGATTGGGAATGCCATATTCCTTTTCCAGCCACCCGAGGTAGTTTAAATCTACGATCTCGTCTTTATACAGCGGATGGATATCTTCATCCAGAAGCAGGTCGGTATATTTTACGTCGGTCTGGCTAAGCAGAAATTCATAATTTTTTCTAACGCCCACTAAAGCGCAGTGCTCCATCACCCGGTATTTTTTTTGAAAGACATAGGCCATGGCGTGCCCCACGGGCGCGAAACTACGTTGCAAAAGAAAACAGCCCTTGAGCTGACTTTGTTTCGGCTGGTTTACCTGACGAGCACCTTCGTAATTTTCATAGTTTGTCGCCGACATAAATTAAAATGGTTATCTATAAGTCTTCTTTCCGAGAAAGTGTTAATAAGTATATAATAAGCGGTAATACGGCTGGTGTCAAGCCTAGTTTGAACCATTTGACACTTTTTGACACCTCGGTTATAATGGGAGTATAAAGCAGAAATTTATGGCCAAGGAAATAAAATATCACGAAGTTTATACCACTTCGGAAACGCAAAAATTATTAAAAATCAGCTCCAGCACGATTAAGCGCATGCTTAAAAAAAAGTTGATTAGAGCCAATAAAATAGGCGGCCAATACCGCATCTTGGGCAAGGAGATTTTGCGTTTGCTTTCACCGGAAGTTGAAAAGCGGGCGATCCAATCTTATTTAAGGCTGAAACAGAATGTGGTGGATAAGATAAATAAATGGTAAGATTATGGAGCTTTTTATGAATTTAATGAATAGCAGGCTGAAAAATTTTTTAAGAGTTTTTTATAAAGCCTACTGGGGTTATAAAAAACAAATTGTGGCCTTGACCGCCCTGGGCTTTTTGAGCACCGTGTTTGAAGGCATCGGCATTAACGCCGCCATCCCCATGTTTTCTTTCATTTCCGGCACCGGCAATGCCGCCAGTGACACTATCACTAAAGTAATTGAAAAATTTTTTAAACTGCTGCATTTGAATTTTAATTTAAAATATTTATTTATTTTTATTTGTTTTTTGCTCATTTCCAGAGCCTTGTTGCTGCTTTTGTCGAATTATATTAAAATTAAAATTACTTCGGTCTATGAAGAAAAAACCAGGGGGGAATTATTCCGGCTGACCGCCGAAGCCAATTGGCAGTATCTTTTAAAACAGAAACTCGGCCATCTGGGAACCGTCTTGGTGACTAACGTCCAGAATGCCAGCAACCTGCTTTCATACATCTCCAACAGCCTGATGATTATCGCCAGTTTGGTTATTTTTCTTTTGGTCGCCCTGGACATTTCCTGGCCGATTACCCTGATTACCCTGACTTTGGGCGGGCTGATTTTTTTGGTTTTCAAGCCTTTCTTGCATAAAATCAGGGCCTTGTCTCGGAGAAGAGAAGAAATCAACCGCCAAACGTCTCATCACATCAACGAAAATATTTTAGGCATGAAAACCATCAAGGTTATGTCCGCCAGCAGCCAGATCGTGGAAAAAGCCAAGGAATATTTTAAAGTCTTAAGAGAATTGATCATTAAAACCTCTTTCTTCAGCATTGTGGCCGACGTTTTGATTCAGCCGATCGGCTTATTGTTTATTTTTATTATTTTCGCAATTTCTTATAAAACCGGCCTGTTTAATTTCGTCGCTTTGGCCGCGATTATTTATTTGATCCAAAGGATATTCAGCTATACGCAGCAATTGCAATCGAATGCCTATGCCATGGTTACTTCAGCTGTCTACGTCAAAAAAATGCTCGATTACCGCGATGAAACGATTAAAAACAAAGAAATTAACCAGGGCCGCGAAGGCTTTAAATTCCAGGCCAGCCTGGAATTTAAAAACGTGGCTTTTAGTTATGATAATGGGAAACCGGTTTTGACCAAAACTAATTTTATCATAAAAAAGGGGGAGATGGCGGGCTTAATCGGGCCGTCAGGGGCAGGCAAGACTACGATTGTTGACATGATCCTGCGGCTGTTTAACGCCACTAAGGGCGAGATTCTGATAGACGGTAAAAATATCAATACCATCGATTTGAACGAATGGAGAAAAAATATCGGCTATGTATCGCAGGATATTTTTTTAAAAAACGATACTATCGCCACCAACATTAAATTTTATAACGATTCGATCGCGGACGAAGACATGGAGAAAGCGGCCAAGATGGCCAATATTTATGACTTCATCCAGGCCTGCCCGAATAAATTTAATACCGTCATCGGCGAAAGGGGGTTGTTGCTTTCCGCGGGCCAACGGCAGAGGATTATTATCGCCAGAATTTTAGCCAGACAGCCGAAAATTTTGATTTTAGACGAGGCCACCAGCGCCCTGGATAATGAATCAGAAGTGCAAATTCAAAAAGTGATTGAAAATTTAAAGAATAAAGTTACGGTTCTGTTGATCGCGCACCGCTTATCCACGGTCATGAGTTGCGACAAATTACTGGTTCTGCAAAACGGCGAAATCAAGGAACAAGGTTCGCCCGAAGAATTATTGGCGAATAAAAAGTCTTATTTTTATAAAGTCAGCAATATCAGGAAATAGTTTTATTAATTCTTTTAGTCGGCTTAAAAGTAAAAATTTATCTGGTATAATGTTTATTTCTCGCTTAAGACTAATCTCTGGCATTCAGTTTTCACAAATCAACAAATCTGTTCACGAATATCACGAATGTATAATAAACGTTTAATTTAATATTTATGGTATTCGTGAGCCAATTCGTTGATTTGTATAATACAATTTCGTCGGCGCGATAAAAATCATCTTTACCCGACAAATCAGATTTATTATGAAATTGCTTGAAGAAACGATATGTTAAATGAAAAAAAATCAACACTCCTAAAACTTAATTTAGGCTGCGGCCGGAATATCAAATCAGGCTGGGTAAATGTTGATAGGGAAGAAAAAGAAAACAAACTTGATATAATTTGCGATCTGGCTAAAGAGTTTCCTTTTAAAGACAACAGCTGCCAGTATATTTATAACGAACATTTTATAGAGCATTTAGACTGGCTTTCGGGCTTGAGGTTTTTAAAAAATTGTCATCGCTGTTTAAAGCCAGGAGGTGTTTTGCGCTTGGTTTTTCCGGATTTTAAAAAAGTTTTTAAGGCCTATCTGGAAAATGACGCTGATTTTTTTAAGTTGGTGGGCGAGCGCCTGAATGGAGCCGATTATGAATATTACCGGAGCGTTTACCGGCAGCCGGCAAAGATTCGCCGGGAAAGAAACGATAACCCGCCGCCGGCTTGGCATTTAAGCCGCCGGCACGAGGATAGGGAACGGCTGGAGCGGAGAGCGCGAAAGTTTAAATATTTAATTGAATATGTTGATTGGTTTACGCATCAATTCGGCGAGCACCAGTGTCTCTACGACGAAGAATCAATGGCCGGGATCTTAAAAGAGATCGGCTTTAAACAAGTCAAAATTTCCAAGTTTAAGCCGCAAATTGATTTTAGCAATCAAGGGGGCAGGCGAGCTTCATGTTATATTGAAGCGGTTAAGTAATTAATGTTCGGTTGATTTTTAAAAGGGGTAAAAATACCAAATCGACAAATACCATGATTATTTTAGGACTTAAGCGGTTAACTCGACGGAGGTTTTTCAAATGCGCAAGTCCTGTATTTATTAACATATGGAATCAGGTAAAAATAGCGTCAAAAGATCCCTAAGCGACAAGATAATCAGCGGCTATAATGAATTTTATTTTTCATTGGTTGAGCCGTTGTTGCTTCGCTTAGCGCGCGCGCGATATGAAAAAATGTACCGAGCGGATGAGACGGAACCGTTTATCAGCGTTTGTATGCCAACGTATAATCGGGCGGAACTGCTGATTAAAAGGTCTGTACCATCAATTTTGGCGCAAACCTATGAAAATTTTGAGTTGGTAATTGTCGGCGATCATTGCACGGACAGAACAGAAGAGTTGGTTTCTAAAATTAAAGACCCGCGGATAAGATTTTATAATTTGCCCAGCCGAGGCTATCGCTATCCGCCGACCGCGGAAAATCATTGGCTCTGCGGCTTTATTGTGGCGGCCAATCAGGCCATAAAAATGGCTAGAGGCAAATGGATCGCCCGGATAGACGATGATGACAGCTGGACGCCAGATCATCTTGAAGCCTTGTTGCGGTTTGCCCAGGCGGGTAATTTTGAATTCGCCTCGTCGCAGTATACCGAGGAGCGCCATGGTCAAAGGAGAATTGTCAATGGTAACGAGATGCAAGGTCCGTATTATAACAAGATAATTAAACCGATCAAGGGAGATAACCCCAAAGTTGGCGGCCACCTTACCTGGTTGTTTCGTTCTTACCTTAAATTCTTTAAATATAATCTGGATTGCCGGCGTAAAAGCTGGAATCGGACGGGGGATACGGATTTTTCTACGCGTCTGTTTAAAGCCGGCGTGCGCCTGGGTTTTATGGAAAAACCGCTGGGCTGGTATTTGCCGCGCCCGGGAGAACAGACGGTTGGATCCGAAGCCTATAAGCATTCAGCGGCCGAAAAGTTAAAGCATTTTGAATTTAAAAATTAGAAATTTATTTATTATGTCCAAAGAAAAAATTTTAGCCTACATTCCCGCCAGAGCCGGCTCAAAAAGAATACCGAATAAAAATATCAAAAATTTTTTAGGCCGGCCTTTAATCGCTTATACCATCAGGCAGGCGCGCGCCTGCGATTTTGTTGACCGGATCATGGTAGACACCGACTCCGCAAAAATCGCCGCTATCAGCAGAAAATACGGCGCCGAAGCGCCCTGGCTGCGCCCGCCGGATTTGGCGGCCGATCAAGCCAATATTAGGGATGCCTTGATATATTTTTTAACTAAGCTCGAAAATCAGGAAAATTACGCGCCTGATTACATTTTAATTTTGCAAACCACCTCGCCGTTAAGAGAATTAAAAGACATTGAAGCGTGCTGGCGCTTGATTAAAAAGGGCGGCGCCAGCACGGTTTTGACGGTCTGTCCAACGCATCCGCGCCTTTATTATTTGGATAATGGGCAAAATATAATTTTAGCCAACGGTCGGGAAAATCAGTCCACCAACATCCAGGCCTGGCGTCCAGCCTATATTCTAAACGGCTGTTTTGCATATATTGTTAAGACGGCGGCATTTTTAAAAGAGAAAAATATTATTACCAAGAAAACCAAGGCGGTGATTTGCGATAAGTGGCGGTCGGTTGATTTGGATGAGCCGGCCGACTGGCTGACGGCCGAGTTGTTGTGTAAAAATAAGAAGCATCTAGCCAAAAAAATCAAGCTAATGACTACCTGAATATATGTTTTGGCCATCCTGGGATAAATTATGAAAAATAATAAGTTAAAATTTTTAATCGTTGGTTTGGGTTCAATGGGCAAAAGGCGGATCCGCAATTTGCGATTTTTAGGCGAACGCCAGCTGGTCGGTTTTGATATATCGCCGGCCAGACGAGAGGAAGCTAAGGCGAAATATGGCATAAAAATTGTCGGTAATTTAAAGGAATTATCCGGGAAAGATTATGACGTCGTAATTATTTCCACGCCGCCGGATAAGCACGGCGATTATATCCGCCTGGCGCTAAAAAATAAAAAACATTTTTTTGTAGAGCATCCGACCAGCGATGATGGCTATAGCGATATTTTTTCCGCCCAAAATCGGCTCGTCGCTGGTGGGAAAAAATCGTCAATTGTCATGGCGCCTTCGCGGACCCTGTGCTATTATCGACCGGTCAAAATGATTAAGAGAATATTAGATCAAGGCAGCCTGGGCAAAGTTTTAGCTTTTCAATACCATCTGGGCCAATATTTGTCTGACTGGCATCCATACGAAGATTATCGTCAGGTGTATTTTTCAAAAAAAGCCAGCGGCGCTTGCCGCGAGATGCTGCCATTTGAGCTGATTTGGCTTAATTGGCTTTTAGGCTCTGAAGTTAGCCAGATTTTTGGACTGACAGGCAAAATTTCCGATCTGGAAATGCCGGCCGACGACATTCTTTTAGCCAATCTAAAATATAAAAATGGAATTTTGGGTAATCTGATGATTGACGTGATTTCGCGCCAGCCGTTCAGGACTTTGCGGCTTTTAGGATCCGATGGAGTCTTGACATGGGAGAAGTTTGATTCGGTAATTAAGCTTTTTAAAGCCAGATCAAAAAAAACAGAAATCATTCCCGTGCCCAAAGGCCATCCGGCGGCCGGTTATCTGAACGAAGAAGAGATGTATCAAGATGAAATTAAAGCTTTTGTAAACGCTGTCAAGGGCGGGCCAGCCTATCCGCACACCTTTGTTGATAATTGGCGGTTATTAAAAGTTTTGTTCGCCCTGGAAAAAAGCGGCCGGACCGGTAAAAAGATTGAGTTGTAATAAAGGATTCAAAATATGGTAAAAAAAATTAAAATAGTCGATAAGTTTGTGGGCGAAAATCAGCCGGTATTTATTATCGCTGAAGCCGGGGTTAACCATAACGGCGATCTGGAGACGGCCTTAAAATTAATTGACGCCGCGGCCGCGGCCGGAGCTGACGCGGTCAAATTTCAGACTTTCAGAGCTGAAGAGGTGGTGGTTAGGGACTGCGCCATGGCCGAGTATCAAAAAAGGAATTTGGGCAAAGATGAGAGCCAGCTTGAGATGCTCAAAAAATTGGAGTTGTCGGATGTATTTTATAAGCCCTTGGTTAAACATTGCCGGGATAAAGGCATAATCTTCTTATCGACCGCTCATGGCGGTTTTAAGGCGGTTGACCGGTTGGAGAGCCTGGGGGTGCCGGCATATAAATTCGGCTCCGGTGATTTAACCAATTTACCGCTGCTGGAGTACGCGGCCAGGCTGGGCCGGCCGATGATCATTAGTACCGGCATGGCCAGCTTGGCTGAAGCAGAAGCGGCGATTAGTATCATAAAAGAGGCTGGTAATGATAAAATAATTATCTTGCATTGTACTACAGGCTACCCCTGCCCTTTGGAGGAAGTTAATCTGCGCGCCATGTCAACCATGAAGCAAAAACTGTCGGCTCTGGTCGGTTATTCCGACCATACCGAGGGCGTAGAAGTAGCGTTGATGGCGGTTGTTTTAGGCGCCTGTCTGATAGAAAAACATTTTACATTGGATAACAATATGTCCGGGCCTGACCATCGGGCGTCGCTTGAGCCGGCGGAGTTAAAAGAATTAGTCAGGCGAATAAGATTGATTGAAAAAAGATTAGCCGGGGACGAATGTCCTGAAAATTTAATAAAAGAATTTAAAATCCCGCAAGCTCTGGGTTCGGCGGCTAAAATGCCCACTTCAAGCGAATTAAAAATTGCCAAACTGGTCCGGAAAAGCCTGGTAGCGGCCAGAGATATAAACAGGGGAGAGAAAATCGATGGCCGGCTTTTGGCCATAAAAAGGCCAGGCACCGGTCTAGAGCCAAAATTTTTCAATAAAATTTTAGGCAAAATAGCTAAAAAGAATCTTAAAAAAGATCAGTTGATTAAATTGAGCGATTTGGATTAATATTTTTGTAATGGCTGAATCCGTGATTTCGGTTGCCTGGAGAAAATGTTTGTTTTTCACTTAGGACTAATTTCTAGTATTTTTTCTTAAAATTATTTGCGGGCACAAACAATATGTTAAATAAAATAAAAAAAATCGCTTACGTCACCGGCAGCCGGGCGGATTTCGGTTTAATGACGCCGGTTCTCAAAGCCATTAAGTGTAGCAAAAAATTAAGGCTTAAGCTTTACGCTACCGGCGAGCATCTTTTAACCGAGTTTGGCGCGACTATCAAACAAGTGCAGCGGGAATTCGCCGATGTCAGCAGGATTGAAGCCACCTTTAAACAAGACGATCGGGCGGGGATGGCGGGATTCGCGGCTGAATTTTTGCCTAAATTAACCGCGGCTTTAAAAGAAGACCAGCCTGATTTTATGCTGACCTTGGGCGATAGAGCGGAGATGCTCTGCGTGGCTACGGCTTGTTTGTATTTGGGTATTCCTACCGGCCATATTCACGGCGGAGAAAAGACCTTTACCGTTGATGAACTGGCGCGCCACGCCATTACTAAGCTGTCGTCGCTTCATTTTCCAGCCACGCCGGAATCGGCCCAAAGAATTATAAAGATGGGCGAAGAACCGCGGCGCGTTAAAGTGGTTGGCGCGCCGGCCATGGATGTTATTTTAAAGGAAAAATTGTCTGATCGGCCGGAGCTGTTTCAGCAACTGGGCTTAAAGCCAGAGAAAAAAGTTATTTTATTAACCCTGCATCCGTTGCCGGAAGAATGGCAACGGGCCGACCGGCAGATAAAAGCAAGCTTGGCGGCGGTAAAAAGTTTCGGTTTGGAGGTGGCGGTAATTTATCCTCATGCCGACCCCGGCGGCAGAAAAATGATAAAGCAAATCAACCGAGAAAAAAATAATCAGCATTTTCATATTTTCTCCAGCCTGCCGCACCGGCAATTTTTAGCCCTGGCTAGGCAAGCGGCGGTTTGGGTCGGCAATTCCAGCGCCGCCATGATTGAATCAGCCGCTTTTAAAGTGCCGGTGGTGAATGTGGGCCAGCGCCAGACGGGGCGGCAGCGCGGCGCTAACGTGATTGACGCCAACTATAACAGAAAAACCATCGTCCGGGCGATTGAAAAATCATTATATGACCGGGAGTATTTACGGAAATTAAAAAAGACAACCAATCCCTGGGGCGACGGCCGGGCCGGACTAAGAATCGTCAAAGTTTTAGAACGGTTGGAAAACAGCGAAAAATTATTAAAAAAACAAATAACTTATTAAACCATATGATTTCAAGATTTAAAAATTGGCGCGCGCCGAAAATAACCGATGGCCGTTTGACTAAATGGCATTGGCTGGTTAGCCGGGTTAAAAATTTAAAATTGGGCAAAAATACGGACATCGGCGCCTTTACTTACATCAACGCCAAGAACGGCGTGGTGATTGAAGACCAAGTTCAGATCGGATCGCACTGTTCTATTTATTCCGTTTCCACCATTGATAATAAAGAGGGGAAAGTGGTCTTGAAGAAGAACTGCAAAATCGGTTCCCATAGCGTAATAATGCCGGGTGTTACCGTGGGTGAAAATTCCATTGTGGGTGCTTTTAGTTTTGTCAACAAGAATATTCCGTCTAATGTTGTCGCCTGCGGCGTGCCGGCTAAAGTGATGCGCCGGTTGATGTAAATGATTAATAAATATGACTCGTTTGAAAAACCTCCGTCGAGTTAACTGCGTAAGTTCTAAAATAATCAATATGAAATTCTATCCCTTGGCCAAGCCGTATATCACGGCCAAAGATAAAGCAAGCGTGCTGGAGGTGTTAAATACCAATTATTTAAGTCTGGGGCCTAAATTAAGCGAGTTTGAAAAAAAATTCGCTAAAAAATTGGGCGTTAAATACGCCTGCGCGGTATCAAGCGGCACGGCCGGCTTGCATCTCTCTATGCTGGCGGTCGGCATTGGCGCCGGCGATGAAATTATCACCACGCCTTTTTCTTTTGTGGCTTCGGCCAACAGCATCTTATGTGTTGGCGCCAAACCGGTATTTGTAGACATCAATCCTTTGACCTACAACTTGGATCCGGCAAAAATAAAAGAAAAAATAACCAGCCTGCCCGCCGACCGGCGGAAAAAACTCAAAGCAATTTTAGTGGTTCATATTTTTGGCCAATGTTGCGATATGGGAGCCATCCAGCGGCTGGCCAGCAAATATAAATTACTTATCATTGAAGACGCTTGCGAATCAATCGGCGCCGCTTATAAAGGCAAGCTGGCCGGGACTTTCGGCCAGGCCGGGGTGTTCGCTTTTTATCCCAATAAGCAGATGACCACGGGCGAAGGCGGTATGATAGTTACCAACAGTAAAAAAATTTATGAAATTTGCAACAGTTTAAAAAACCAAGGCCGGGCGAAAAACGATCAATGGCTTAACCATAAATCTTTGGGTTATAATTACCGGTTGGACGAAATGAGTGCCGCTTTAGGTATCAGCCAGTTGGAAAAATTAGATTTTATGATTAGAAAGCGCAGGCAAATCGCCGCTTGGTATAATGAAATTTTAAAACCTTATGATGATATAGTCCAGTCCCCCATGACGGCTGCCGTTAACACCCACAGCTGGTTTCTTTATGTCATTAAGATAAAAAATAAAAAAATAGATCGCGACTTATTGATTGCCAATCTAAAAAAGGCCGGCGTCAGCAGTAAGCAGTATTTGCCTTCAATTCATTTATTTGATTTTTATAAAAAACTTTTCGGTTATAAAAAAGGCGATTTTCCGGTCAGCGAAAATGTTAGCGGCCATAGCTTAGCTTTGCCGATTTATCTGGGTTTGACAAGGCGGGATTGCGAATATATAATTCATAAATTAATAGCGGAGATTAATAATTTAAATGACGCTGGATAAATATTTTATAAATTTATGGCCAATGAATTTAAAAACAGAAGAATTTTAGTGACCGGCGGCACCGGTTCAATCGGTGCGGCGATCGTTAAGGCCTTGTTGAAAACGGAGCCGCGGCAAGTTCGCGTTTTTAGCCGCGACGAAACCAAACAATTTGAATTGATGCACGCCATCGGCCAAGGCCAGCCGATAAATTTTTTAATCGGCGACGTGCGCGACAAGGAACGTTTAAATTTAGCCATGGAGAATATTGATGTCGTTTTCCACGCCGCCGCTTTGAAACACGTTTTGGCCTGCGAAAGAAATCCTTTTGAAGCGGTTAAAACCAATGTGCAGGGCACGCAAAACGTGATTGACTGCGCTTACGCCAATCAGGTTGATAAGGTCATCATGATTTCCACGGACAAGGCTACCGACCCAACCAATGTCATGGGCTGTACCAAGCTGCTGGCGGAAAAATTGATTTTAGCCAGCTTTCTTTATAAAGGCGAAAAAAGAACTAAATTCTGCTGTGTCCGCTTCGGCAACGTCCTGGCTTCCCGCGGCTCGGTGGTGCCGCTGTTTGTCAATCAAATAAAATGCGGCTTGCCGCTTACCGTCACCGATCCTAAAATGACTAGATTTATTATGTCCATTCACGAAGCGGTTCAGCTGGTTTTTAAATCGGCCGAGTTAATGAAAAATCGAGAAATTTTTGTGCTTAAGATGCCGGTGGTTACCATTAAAGACTTGGCGCAGGCCACGGTGTTGGCGGCACAGGAAAAAAATAAGGTGAAACTTAAAGTACCGATAAAAATTATCGGCAAATCCGACGGCGAACGGATGGATGAAAAATTATTGACAGCCGAAGAAGCGGCCGGCGCCCTGGAATTAGACGATATGTTTATTGTGATGCCGAATTTATTGGAACCCGGTTCGGGATATAAATTTTCCGATGATAATTCTTACCCCGGGGCCAGGCGGGCCAAAGTCCGCGATTATTCGTCAAAGCTTGTTAAAAAAATGCCGCTGGCCGCGATAAAAAAATTATTGCTGTCAAACGGCGACCTTAATTTTACTTTACATTAGGGATCGGCATGTTTAAAAACAACAAACCATAAAATTATATCATATGCGCCTATTCTTAATTTGGCCGAGCGATAAAGAGACAGCGACATATTTATTTACCGGCTTAAAACAGGCCGGACATGAAGTAGTTTATTGGACTGGACTGAAAAAAAATGATAGCGGGTTTCCCGGGGTAATCGCTCATGATCATTTTGACGCCTGGGCCGGCATTCCTCCGCCTGAACTGGCCGAGATGAGCTTTAATCCGCCGGAAGAAGAGCTGATTAATAAAATGTCCGGCGCGGAATCCACTATCATGACCATGATGAACAAGCATTTTCAAGGCATGAGCGTGGATGAGCGCAAAAATTTTTATTATAATTCATTAGCTTATTGGTACAGGGTATTAAATAAATTCAAACCGGCAGCGGTGCTTTTTTCCGCCTTTCCTCATCCAATCCATAGCTACTTGGTTTATGAATTGGCCAGGTTGTTAAACATTAAAACTTTGATGTTTGACGTGACCTCAGTGGCCAATCGGACAGTTTGGTGCGAAGATTTCCGCCAGGGCAGTCGGCGGCTGGAGGAAAAAATAGAGAAAAATCAGGGAGTGAACTTTTCGGTCGCTGATTTAAGCCCGGACATTCAGCTTTATTTAAAGCGCTATTCGCCCGATAATAACGACGCCACACCGGAATATTTTAAAAAAGATTTGGCCAAAGGCAATTTAAAAAACAAAATAATTCTGCTGACCATCCTATTTTTTAAGAGTTTTACCGACTTTTCTGTTTTGAAAAAAACTGCCGTTTATTTAAAAAAAATATTTAAAAATAATATTCAGAAAGAATACCGCCGTGTTCATAACCCCCAGCCGGATTTGTCCAAAAAATTTATTTACGCGCCGCTGCATTATCAGCCGGAAGCCAACACCAGCCCGACCGGCGGTATCTTTGTTTCCCAGATTTTAATGATCCGGGTGCTGGCCGCCGCTTTGCCCGCCGGCTGGCTCCTCTACGTTAAAGAGCACCCGGGCCAATGGCTGGCTTACGGTTTAAATTATACGGATTATCGCTATCCCGGCTATTACCGGCAAATCGCCGGATTTAATAACGTTCAGCTCATCCCGGTTAAAAGTAATAGCTTTGATCTAATCAATAAATCCCAGGCCGTGGCCGTGGTTTCCGGCACGGCCGGCTGGGAGGCGATTTTACGGGGAAAATCGGCCTTGGTCTTCGGTTTCCCCTGGTACCGAATGTGCCCTGGCGCCTGGCCGATCCAGGGCGTTAAATCCTGCCGGCAGGCTTTAGAGAAAATTACCGGCGGCTATAGTCCGGATTCTCAATCCGCCATAAATTTTTTAAAAAACTTTGAATTATCGAGCGTCCGCGGCTATGGCGAAGAAGGGAATCAAGGGGAGATGAAATTAAGCCGGCAGGAATATTTCGCGAGCCTGGTCAAGGTGATTAATGATGAATTAAAAAAATAATCCATAAACATAATCTACCCGAATTGCGCTAGTTAATCGCCGTAGTTTTGGCTAATTAGCGCAATCCATAATCTATAAATTTATGACCGCGGATTTTTTAAAAGACAAAACCATTTTGATCACCGGCGGCACCGGTTCTTTCGGCTGGAGCTTTATCAGCTATCTGCTCCATAATTCGGCGGCTAAAAAAATCATAGTTTTCAGCCGGGACGAGCTTAAGCAATCGCGCATGCAAACGGCGCTAAACAACGACGGCCGGCTGCGTTTTTTTATCGGCGACGTCAGAAGCCTGCGCCGCTTGCATCGCGCTTTTTACGGCGTGGATATCGTGGTTCATGCCGCCGCCTTAAAGCAGGTGCCCACCATAGAATATAATCCTTTTGAAGCCGTGGAGACCAACATCTTGGGCAGCCAAAACGTGATTGACGCCGCCATTGACCAGGGCGTAGAAAAAGTCCTCTTAATTTCTACCGATAAAGCCGCCCAGCCGGCCAACCTTTACGGCTCTACCAAGCTCTGCGCCGAAAAATTGTTCATTAACGGCAATTCCTATGCCGGCGACAAAACTAAATTCAGCTGTGTCCGTTACGGCAACGTCATCGGCAGCCGGGGCAGCGTGGTGGAAAAACTTTTTCGCGAACCCTGCGTACCCATCACCGACGCGCAAATGACCAGATTTTGGATTTCCCTGGAGCAAAGCTTCAAGCTGGTGCTGTTTGCCCTGGAAAACATGGAAAAAGGCGAGATTTTTATTCCCAAGATTCCCAGCATGAAATTAATTGATTTATTTGAAGCCATTCAGCCGGGAGTTAAAAGGCAGACCATCGGCGCCCTGCCCGGTGAAAAAATTCACGAAGTGCTGATTTCGGCCGAAGAAGCCCGCCATACCCTGGAGCTGGCCGATTGTTTCGTTATTTTAAGCGAATGCTATCAATCTCCGCCCGAGAACTATGGGGAATATTTAAAACAAGGAAAAAGGCTGCCGGCCGGTTTCTGCTACGCCAGCGATACCAATACCGATTGGCTGACAAAAGAACGGCTGTCGGCCATGATTAATAAATTGTAAAGTTATTAATTAAGAAATTATATATGATACCTTACGGCCGTCAATCAATTGATAACCGCGACATTCAAGCCGTGGTCAAGGTTTTAAAATCAGACTGGCTGACGCAGGGGCCGAATGTCCCGGCTTTTGAACGCGAACTGGCTAAATCGATCGGCGCCAAATATGCCCTGGTTTGCTCCAGCGGCACGGCCGCGCTGCATCTAGCCTTTTTGGCGGCCGGTCTCAGGCCGGGCGATGAAGTAATTACTACGCCCAACACCTTCGCCGCTACCAGCAATATGCTGGCCGCTGTCGGCGCCAAGCCGATTTTTTGTGATATCAGGCTTGATACCTATAATATAGCTGAAAATAAAATCGAGGAGCTGATCAATAAAAAAACTAAGGCGATCGTGCCGGTGCATTTCGCTGGTCAGCCCTGCGAAATGGCCAGAATCAGACGCCTAGCAAAAAAGTACAAATTATCAATCATTGAAGACGCCTGCCACGCCTTGGGCGCGCGCTACAAAAAAGATAACATCGGCAATGGCCGCTACTCGGATATGGCGGTTTTTAGTTTTCACCCGGTTAAAAGCATTACCACGGGCGAGGGCGGGGCCATTTTGACCAATAGTAAAAAATATTATAAAAAAATGATTTTGCTCCGTAATCATGGCATTTATAAAGATCGGTCCGGTAAAAATGTTATGGTTGAATTAGGTTTTAATTATCGTTTAACCGATATCCAGGCGGCTCTGGGGATCAGCCAATTGAAAAAACTGGACAAATTTATTCAAGCCAGGCGCCGAGTGGCGGGCTGGTATAAGAGTGAACTAGCCGATATTAAAGAGATAATTTTACCGCGAGAATTAATAAATAATTATTCAAGCTGGCATATTTTTGTTGTTAGAACTGCCGCGCCAAGCGACCGTGACAAATTGGTAAAATATCTGAAAGACCGCGGCATTGGCGTTAATTTTCATTACTCGGCGGTTTATTCCCATCCTTTTTACCGTACTCACGGGTATAAAAATTTGAAGTTAGATGCTGAAGATATGTATGACCGAACTTGTCTGACTTTGCCTTGCTATGCCGGCTTACCGCGGCCCTGGGTCAGGCGGATAAGCCGTATAATAAAAGCCTATTATGAAAAAGCTTAAAATTTTGGCCATCAACCTCTGTTTAAGGCCGTATATGCCGTCGTTTTTATTTCCTTTGGGGCTGTCTTATGTTATCGGCGCGGTTCGCCGTGCCGGCTACGATTTAGAACTTTTGGATTTGGATAAAGACAGGAAAACCGACGCGGAAATTGAGGAGTTTTTAAAAAAGAAAGATTTTGATATCGTCTTAATGGGCTGCATCGTTACCGGCTATAAAATTATTAAAGAGCTCTGCCGAATAATCAGACAGGTAAAAAAAGACGCCGTCATTATCACGGGCAATTCGGTGGCTGATTCTATCCCGCGCATTTTACTCGAAAAGACCGAGGCGGATATCGCGGTTATAGGCGAGGGCGAGATAACGGTGGTGGAGGTTTTAGCTAAATTAAGCCAGGACCAGCCCTTGGAAGGGATAGAGGGAATTTGGTATAAAAAGGATAACGGAATATCCTATAACTCCAAACGCGCGGAGGTTTTGGATATTAATACTTTGCCGTATCCTGATTGGGAAATATTTGATATGCCGGGCTACATTGAAATAATGAAAGCCGGAGTTTCGGAACCCTTACCCATGCCTTTAGAAAAAATCAGGCCGTTTTTAATTAATACGGCCAGAGGCTGTCCTTTTCGCTGCACTTTCTGCTATCAAGTTTTTCAAGGCTATCCATATCGGCATCGCCCGGTCAATTCAATCGTCGCCGAAATCAAGGAATTGCAAAAAAGATACGGCGTTAACTATATTTCTTTTAATGATGAACTTTCTTTTCCGACTAAAAAATACGCCGAAGAATTCGTTGATAAAATTTTATCGGAAAAATTAAGCTTTTTTTGGTTGGCCGATTGCCGTTCCGATTTATTTAGTTCCCGAAGCGATTTGGTTTTTTTGAAAAAGCTGAAGCAGGCTGGCTGCGTCGGCTTAGGCTATTCCTTGGAATCGGCCAATGCCGGTATATTAAAAGCCATGAATAAGAAATTGAGCCTGGAAAATTTCATTGCCCAAAAAAAGTTGCTGGATGAAGCGGGCATCACCAGCTGGACCAGCCTGGTGTTCGGCTATCCGGAGGAGACCAAGGAGACGATTAGAGAGACCATGGACATGTGCTACGAGCTTAATATCTATCCCAGCACCGGCTATCTTTTACCTCAGCCGGGTACGCCCATGTACGACTATATTTTGGCCAAAGGCCTGGTTAGGGACGAAGAAGAGTATTTGCTGTCTTTAGGCGACCGGCAGGATTTAAGGATAAATTTGACTCAAATGAACAACGACGAATTTCAGGCGGAAATAAAAAAGCACTTAAAACGCATTGCCGATAAATTGAATTTGGGCTTAACCGAAGATAAGTTGATTAAGACGGTTCATTATAAGGCAGCCAAAGAAAAATAAGCCGATTAAGTTGTACCGCCCGGTAGTTATCTTGTATCCTTTGGCAATGTTAGGGTTGCTCGCAGCCTAGATAAATATTAAATGGTTAGAAATTTGTCCTTATGTCAATTAAAATAATCTTTAAAGAAGAAAATGAAAAACTATTTTGGGAGAAATGGAATGAATATACCGCCAGCCAAAAATCAGGCCCGCTTTATTTAAAAATAAATTTGGAGTATAATTTGTCTTACTTCAAAAATTTTTATCGAGATAAAAGCTTTGTTTATTTGGAAAATAATCAGCCCTTGGCCTGCGTTTTTTTGCCGCTGGAAAAAAACGGCGATGAAACCGCCATCAGCCATTCAGGCGGTTATGTTGACGCGCCATTGGCTTTAAATAATAGCGCGCAAAAAAAAGTTTTTTCAATTATTGACGAGATTGCCGAAGAAAATAGGGTCGCCAAAATAAAATTTTCCATTGATGTTTTGGCCGGGGTTAAGCATAATTATCTGATAAAGTATAATTTTTTGGATACTTCAATTTTAAATTATTTGATTGATTTATCCGGCGATTTGTTAAAGCCCATGAGGCGGGGGCATCGGTCGGATGTCAAAGACATGCTAAAGAACCCGGAATTCAACGTTTTTTTTCTGGATAAAAAAAATGTTTCGGTCAAGGCCTTCCTGGAATATGCCGAGCTGCATCATAAATGCTCGGGCAGAATCACTCGGCCGAAAATAACGTTTGACCTGCAGCTGGAAAAAATCCGGCAGGGCGTCGCCATGTTATCCGGTCTGAAATATAAAAACAAAAGCATCGCTTTTTGTTATTTTGAATATTACGGCGATCAGGCGATTTACGGCTCGGCCGCTGATGATCCGGATTATGACAAATTGCCGCTGTATCACGTGTTAATTTATTCCGGCATGGAATATTTAAAACAGCGGGGCGCGCGCCTGATTGATACGGGACAGCCGTCCTGCCCGGCGCCGCAGTTTGATTATTATCCGGATAAAAAGCAACTCAATATCGCTTTATTCAAACGCGGTTTCGGCGGTTATTTTAAACAAAATTTCCGCGGCATAAAATATTTTTCGAAAGAAGCGTGGAAAGAAGATTTGAAAGTTTTTGGCGAACAGTATGATTTTAACGTTAAATTGTAAAAAATAATTTTTTTTATAGTATAGTGGGCTTTACCAGATAATCAGATGAAAAATTTAATCAATAAATTAGTCCTGGGAACGGTGCAGCTGGGTTTGGATTATGGCATTAATAATTCATCCGGCAGGCCTTTTCGAGAGGAGGCGCTTATGATGCTGGATTGGGCTTATGAAAAGGGGATTACAGTTTTTGACACGGCCGATTCCTACGGCCAGGCGGAAGAAATCTTGGGCGAATTTGTGCGGAGCCGGAATTTGAGCGGAGAAATTAAGATAGTTACCAAATTTAAGCCTAACCTGGAAGTGAAAAATTCGCTTGAGAAGACGATGGCTGATCAATTGCGTCAATCTTTAAAGCGCCTAAACAGCGACTATGCGGCTGGTTATCTCTTGCACGACCCAGGGTTGATCGGGAAAGAAACAATCATTAAGGTTATGCGTGGCCTTAAAAAAGCCGGATTGGCCAAAAATATCGGCGTTTCTATTTATGAAGTAGAGGACGCGATTTACGCGGCCGAGCATAAAGGGATTGATTATATCCAAGTGCCTTATAATATCCTGGATCAGCGTTTGGATAAAACCGATTTTTTTAAGCTGGCGGAAGCCAACGGCGTAACGGTTTTTGCCCGCAGCGCGTTTTTACAGGGATTGTTTTTTATGCCTGAAGAAAAAATTCCAGCTTCTTTAGCCAAGGTGAAAATTTATCTTAAGGAGCTGGATAGAATCATTAAGAAGTACGGCCTGTCCAGGCTGGAGGCCGCCTTGATGTTTTCTTTAAACAACGATAACATTGATTATGTGGTTGTCGGCGCTGACAATATTCGGCAACTAAAAGAAATCATCGGCTTGGCCGCAAAGCAGAATGATAATCCGGATTGCCGGCGTGAGCTAAAAGAACAGTTTAATAGCGTGGAAAAATATATTATTTCACCAAGTTTATGGAAAAAATAAAAAAATTATGCGTTATTCAAGCCCGCATGGGATCAACCAGGCTGCCCGGCAAAGTGCTTTTGGAGGTTAATGGAACGCCTTTATTGGAATATCAGATAAACCGAGTCAGGCAGTCGAAAAAAATTGATAAAATCATGGTGGCCACGTCAGTTGAAAAGAAGAATGACCGGATTGAAAGATTATGCGATAGCCTGGGTGTGGGACTCTACCGCGGTTCCGAAGACGATTGTTTGGACCGCTATTACCAATGCTCTCTTCAATATCCAGACTATGGCCATATCTTGCGGGTGACCGCCGACTGCCCGCTGATTGACCCGGCGGTGATTGATCAAACGATTTCTTTTTTTGAAAACAGCGATTACGATTACGTCAATAACGCCCAGGCTGGCCGGGAAACCTTTCCCGACGGCATGGACACGGAAATTTTTAAAAAGTCCGTATTGCATGAAACGGCCAAGCTGGCCGAGTTGCCGTCCGACCGCGAGGAAGTCAATGAATATATTTTTCGCGAAAAAAAATATAAAAAAGGCTACTACGCCGCGCCCCAAGACTGGTCGCATTTTCGTCTGACCGTGGACGAGCCGGTAGACTTTGGGGTGGTAAAATTCGTCATCGAGAACAGTAAGATTAACGACGGCTATTTGGATTTCATTGCGCTGTTAACCCGGCACCCCGAAGTCATGTTAAAGAATATGCACATTAAAAGAAACCAGGGGATATTTAAAACGCTGGAAAAAGACAAAATATATTTAAAAAACAAGAAAAAATCAAGCATAGCCAGCCATTCCTGATAATAACATAAAGCCGCTGTCTGAAATTATTTATTTTTTCGTTGCGGAACTCGCCCCCACCACTTTTTAAATTACTCTTGAAACTTATATAATAAACGACAATAATTAATTTTTATTTGTTGTGTCATAATATAAAAAGCGGTGGTGGGGCTCAAACAGTCCTCACTTCAAAAATAAATAATTTCAGACAGCGGCTAAGTAAGTTATAGAATTATATGAAAAACATAAAAAGAGGTCAGGCGCTTTGGCGCCGGGCGAAAAAAATAATACCGGGCGGTTCTCAATTACTGTCCAAGCGCTCGGAGCTTTTTCTGCCTGAACAATGGCCGTCATATTTTAAGAAAGCTAAAGGCGTTTTCGTCTGGGATCTGGACGGGAATAAGTATATTGATACCTGCGCCAGCATCGGCGCCAGTATCCTGAGCTACGCCGATGCGGATGTTAACCGGGCGGTTAAGCGGGCGATCGACCAAGGCAACGTTTCCACCTTGAACGCGCCCGAGGAAGTGGAACTGGCCGAATTGCTTTGTCGCCTGCATCCTTGGGCGGGCATGGTGCGATACGCCCGCGGCGGCGGCGAAGCCATGACCGTGGCGGTGAGAATCGCCCGAGCCTATACGGGCAAAGATAAAATCGCTTTCTGCGGTTATCATGGCTGGCATGATTGGTACTTGGCGGCCAATTTGGCCAATGACAAAAATTTAGACGGCCATCTTCTGCCCGGCCTTATGCCTAAGGGCACGCCTCGCTGCCTGGCCGGCACAGCCATGCCTTTTAATTATAATAAGATAGAGCAGCTGGAAAAGATCGTGGCGGGAAATAAGGATATCGGCGTCATCGCCATGGAGCCGGTCAGGGACCATGAGCCCAAAGATAATTTTTTGGAAAACGTTAGACATATCGCCGACCGCGTGGGAGCGGTTTTGATTTTTGACGAGGTGACCATCGGCTGGAGACTAATGGTCGGCGGCGCGCATTTAAGATACGGCGTCAATCCGGATATCGCGGTTTTTGCCAAAGGCATGAGCAACGGCTTTCCCATGGCCGCGATCGTGGGCCGGTCTGAAGTCATGCAGGCGGCGCAGGATTCATTCATTTCCAGCTCCTCCTGGACCGACCGTATCGGCGCGGTGGCGGCTTTGGCCACGATAAAAAAAATGATTAGTAAAAAAGTGCCGCGCCATTTGGAAAAAATCGGCCTGATTATTCGGGCTGGACTGAAGGAGCTGGCCAGAGAATTAGGGATAAAACTGGCCATCACCGGCTTCCCCCAACTGATCTGTTTGTCCTTTGAATATGGCCCAAAATCCCAGGCTGTGCATACCTTGTTCATTCAAGAAATGCTAAAACGAGGCTTTATCGCCTCCAGCAATATTGATGTAAGCTATAGCTTGAAAGCAGAGCACGCCAAAAAATACCTTGGGGCGGCGGAACAGGTTTTTGGCATAATCAAGCAAGCTGTTCATGATAACAAGGTAAATCAATTGTTGGCCGGTCCGGTGGCTCATTCCAAGTTTTTAAGATTGACATAATATATCTAGGATTTACGCGGTTGACTCCGGAGGTTTTTCAAACGCGTAAGCCCTAATATTATGGGAATGGGAAAGGACGGTTAAAAACTGGCCGAAAAGTAATATGAAAAAAAATGATAAAAATAAATACGTGGCCGTTTTGGCCGGAGCGATCATCAAAGATAAAAAAAGCGGCCGCTGGAGAACCGCGGATTTTGACGAAGGCGATAACTTCGGCGTCAGCGGCGACCGGCTAAGAATTACGGCCGCTTCTTGTCTTTATCAAGCAGACCAAAATATAATATTTATTGCTTCAGGCGGCCAAGGCCAGACAAAAAACGCGCCGGATTTATCCACCATAATAAAGGCAGAGCTGATAAATTCAGGCATCCCAAAAAATAAAATCATAGAAGAAAATAAATCTGCCAATACTTATCAGCAATTAAAAGAGCTTATAAAACTGGCCAGAAGCAAGAGACTTGAGGGATTTTTAATTATTTCCAATTTTCATCATTTGCCGAGAATAAAAGCCATGTTTGAATATGCGCCCGGACTGCCCGGCAGGCTAGGCGGCATCAAACTGATCGCGGCGGAAAAAATCGTCTTAAAATATGAGCCAGAGAAGTGGCAAGCAAAAATTAAAACAGCTCAAGCCAGCGCGGCCATGAAAAAAAGAATTGAACTTGAAAAAAAAGGAGTCAGGCAAATTAAAAACGGAACCTATAATTTTCGCTAATTATTTAACAGTACTTACGCGTCTCTTATTTTTAACTGATATTACTTGAAAAACTGTTTATTTATTTTTCCAATTATAATATAATGCGAATTCGTGAATAAATGCAAATGCCGCGAATTTTATTAGCGGCATTCACATACCAATTCGCGGCATTAGCATTATATTGTGAATATTTTAATGAAATTAACTTTAACATCAGCTAAAATCATTAAATGCGTAAATCATGTTTTATTTAATTAAAAAAATATGGATTTAAAAAATAAAAGAGTGATTGTAACCGGGGCGGCCGGCGTAATTGGCAGAGAGCTAACCGAGCGGCTTGAGAGCCAGGGGGCGCAAATTAGATGCTTTGATCTAAGGCCAAAACCAAAAAATTTTGCTGCAGAAGTTGAATATTTCCAAGGCGATTTATCAAGCCTGAATAAGCTTGAGTTTATGGCCTTTAAGCCAGATTTAATTTTTCATTTAGCGGCGGTGTTTGAGCGCACTCAAGAAGAATTGGATTTTTGGGATTTGAATTGGCAAAATGAAATGCTGGTCAATCATTTGGTTTTTGACGCGGCTAGAGAATGCCCAGGCCTGGTTAAATTCGTCTTTGCTTCCAGCTATTTAATCTATAATCCGGCGCTTTATCTGGTCAAAAATCAGTTCAGCCCGGTGGTTAGCTTAAAGGAAACAGACTCGATTTGTCCGCGCAATCTCTGCGGTGCGGCTAAACTATACGGCGAAAGAGAACTCTTGTATTTAAGCCAATTTAAAAAGGATTATTTTTTTTCCAGCGTTTTTGCCAGAATTTTTCGGGTTTACGGCCGGGGTTCCGACGATGTGGTGGAAAAATTGGTCAAGTCGGCCATGAAACGGGAAA
>MFFY01000019.1:17157-17327 GCA_001778055.1 Candidatus Falkowbacteria bacterium RIFCSPLOWO2_12_FULL_45_13 | reverse complement strand
CAGACTTTAACTATTTTATTGGCGTTCATTAATTTAAAATTTTACATTTTACCTCCTAATCTCCTGTAAACATATTATACCTCAAACGGATTTAAAGAAAAACAGTCCGTCTGGATTGGACTGTTTTTCTTTAAAAAATTTTAACCGAATTATTTTAAAACCTTTTATTG
>MFFY01000019.1:16613-17136 GCA_001778055.1 Candidatus Falkowbacteria bacterium RIFCSPLOWO2_12_FULL_45_13 | reverse complement strand
AAATTAAGGTATAGGAAGCGCCGCTGCTAGTTTGGGTATAAGTATAGGCGTTGACCAGACAAGCGCCGTCGTTGGTTGGCGCCGGGTTGGTCGGCACGCTGGCCATATAGGACGTGCCGGCATAGGAAATCACGGGCGGATTACCCGTGGCCGGGTATGAATTAGCGTCATTATAGTAAAGCTCAAGGGCATTTTGAATTTGCTTGATATCAGCCACGCGCCTGGCATCCCTGGACTTCATTCTGGCGTTATTTAAAGCAACCACGGCCAAAGTTGACAATAAGCCGATAATGGCGATCACCACCAGGAGTTCGATCAAGGTAAAACCCGCCCCCGCCGAGCTTAATCGAAGCGCCCGCCCTTGGCCCGTTTGAAAAGTTTGTTTATTCACCTTCCACCTCCCTTCAGGAAACACGAAAACTTCGCCTAGGATGTATCCTAAACCAATCATCGTGAAACTTATTGTTATATCTCTATTATACATCAAATAATCCAAAAAAAAAGCCCCCGCCACTTTGTGGCG
>MFFY01000019.1:16488-16582 GCA_001778055.1 Candidatus Falkowbacteria bacterium RIFCSPLOWO2_12_FULL_45_13 | reverse complement strand
TAAAGATTTTTTATTGAATACCGCCTGGATAGGCCGTATGCAGCCCAGCGGAAATACCGCCGGTAACGCCGCCCAGACAATAAATTAAGGTATA
>MFFY01000019.1:9953-16441 GCA_001778055.1 Candidatus Falkowbacteria bacterium RIFCSPLOWO2_12_FULL_45_13 | reverse complement strand
CGGGTATGAATTAGCGTCATTATAGTAAAGCTCAAGGGCGGTTTGAATCTGTTTAATGTCAGACACCCGCTTGGCATCCCTGGACTTCATTCTGGCGTTATTTAAAGCAACCACGGCCAAGGTTGACAATAAGCCGATAATGGCGATAACCACCAGCAATTCAATTAAAGTAAACCCCTTTTGTTTTCTCATTTGTCACCTCCCCTCTGAAAGTGAATTAATTCAAATTAACTGCGAATTAACGTGAATCAGAGCAATTATTGCAAAATCAGGTTCCGCTCTAATTCAAAATAATTCGCATTTAATTCGTTTTTTAATTCGCGATTAAATAGTAAACTACTTATCCACAATTATACCATAAAAACTATATATCGCATAACTCTAAATCTCACAACTCATAACTCATAACGCATCACTCAAAATTCAGTCCTCTATCCGTGAACTATGATTTACGAGTTACGAGTTGTGAGTTACGAGATATGAGATTATAGACTGCCGGCCAAATTATACATCGGCAGAATGATCGCCGCCACCATAATGCCCACAGCTACGCCCATGATTACCATAATTATCGGCTCCATCAAGGTCATCAAATTAGCCACCATATTATCTATCTCGCGGCTATAGAAATTAGTGATTCTGGCTAAAACAATATCCATTTTACCGGTTTTTTCTCCGATGTTTAACATTTGGGAAACCATTTTTGGTATATAGCCGCTGTTTATGAAAACGCTGGAAATTGAATTGCCGTCTTCAACTTCCTTAATGGTTTTTTCGACTAATTCCCGATAAACGGCGTTGCCCACTACTTCGGCGCTTACTTTTAAGCTGTTTGAAATTGTCACGCCGCCGACAATCAAAGTATTCATGGAACGGGTAAAACGGACCAGGTAAATCAGTTGGAATAAATGACCGAAAATCGGCAATTTTAATTTAACAAGATCAGCCTGTTTTCTGCCCTTTGGCCGTTTTATATAAAATCTAACCGCGAAAAATAAGCCGCCGATTATAAGAATTAAGAGCCACCAGTATTCGGCCATAAAATCTGATGCGCCAATTACAATCTTGGTGCTTAGAGGCAATTCGGCGCCGCTCTCGGTCAGAATGGCGGTTAATTTCGGCACAACGAATACCATCATGACCGCGCCGACCGCGGCTAAGGCGCATAAAACAAAAACCGGATAAATCATCGCTCCCCTGACTTTGCCCATCATGTCATAATCCTTTTCCATTTCATCGGCCAGATAATTGAGCACCTCATCTAATTTACCCGAAGTTTCGCCTGATCTAATAACGCTAACGTAAAAACCGCTGAAAACGTCCGGGCGCTTGCTTAAAGCCTCGGACAGAGGCGAGCCGGCGTCGACTTCATCGGTAACTTCGCTAATGATAATTTTTAAAGCCTGGCCGCTGGTTTGATCAATTAATATCTTAAGCGCCTGCACCATGGCGACGTTAGCTGAAATCAAAACCGAAAATTGACGCGAAAAAATTACTACGTCTTTTTTCTTCACCCGGCTTAAAAAATCCAAACCGGGTTTTTTAACGCCCGTCAGGGGCGAAATCGCGACTATGGACAAGCCTTTTTCTTTTAATATATCTTCCACGTATTCGCGACTGTTGGCCTCGGCCATGCCGGTTCGCAATTTTTTATCGCGAGTCAGGGCTTTGTATTTAAAAATCGGCATAACTCTATCTATGTCATTCCCGCGCAGGCGGGAATCCAGGAAGGTGTAGCAAGAATATTTTTACTGCTCGCCCGCTGGATTGAAATCTTTATACTGTAAAGAGTTCGGGGAGGGGGCGGGTATTTATTTCTTACCCCTGGATTCCCGACAGCCTTCGGCTTCGGGAATGACAAAACAATATTGTTTCAAATTTCAAATTTTCGCTAGATGTCTTCTCTTCTGATTTCACCCGATTCAACCAAATCGACCAGCGATTTTTCAAAAGTAACCATACCCTCCTTCCTTGACGTCTGCATGACGCTTTGGAGTTGATATATTTTTCCTTCTCTGATTAGAGATTTAACCGCGGGATTGCTCAATAATATTTCATTAGCCAAGACTAGGCCGCCGCCTCGCCGTCTCAGGAGCCTTTGCACGATTACACCCGCTAAAATGTCGGCCAAATTATAGCGGGCGGCTTCAAGCGACATTTTCTGACTGACCCCGGCTAAAATTCTTTCTAAAACTCTGGCCGAACTGTCAGAATTAATTTCTAAAATTACCAGGCAATTTCCCGAAGCCAATTCAAAAATCTTGCGCATCGCCCGATTAAAGACCTCCCCATCCTTGATTTCGCCTAAATAAACGATATCAACGTCTTCGTTCAGGCAATAGCTAAGCCCGTCCTCTGCCGTCTTAATATCGTCGCCCACCTGCCTTTGCGTAACGAGACTAAGCTTGCTGATAAACATATATTCAATCGGATCTTCAATGGTAACGATATTCTTAACGCTGGTTTTATTAATCTCTTCAATAAAAGAAACGGCCGTCGCGGTTTTTCCCGCGTTATGAGAGCCAGCCACCACCAATAAGCCGGAGTTAACTTTTAAAAGATTGTTACAGGCTGGCGGCAGGCCCAATTCCGGAAAACTTTTTATGACGCCTGGTATGTAATGAAAAGACAAAGATAATTGTCCTTTTTGGTAAAAAACATTAACCCGGAAACGAAAATTAGCAAAATTCTTAACTAAAATCAGGTCTTTATTTTCTTTTAATTTTATAATTTCTTCCTGGCTTAAAAAAGTTTCCGTGATTTTAATTAAAATCTCGCTGGTGATCATCTCTTGGCCGGCGGCGGAAAATTTGCCATCAACCCTGATCATGGGCGGGCTGCCCACGGCTAGATGCAAGTCAGAGCCATTCTTTTTGGCCATGTCTGATAATATTCTATTCAATAAGATTGACGGCACTTCCATATAATTAATACGAAGCTACGAATTTACGCGAAACTACGAATATGCGAATGTGTTAATTACTATTTCGCTTGTTCGTAGTTTCGCGTAAATTTACAGTTTCGCATTATTTACTTAATATCCTTTTTATTTTCTCCACCACTTCCGACGGCATAAAATGAGCTTTAATCAAATAATCCGCGGCGCCCATTTCAAGGCCCCGTTTAATTTCATCGCGCTGGCTTAAATTAGTTAAGAGGATGACCGGAATTTTAGCGGTTTTGCCTTCAGCTTTAAGCTGCTTTAAAACTTCGAAACCATCAAGTTTGGGTAAAATAATATCCAACAGAATGACGTCTGGCAATTCTTTGAGGCTGGCGCGGATGGCCTTTTCGCCGTCCTCGGCCATGATTACCTTAAAGCCCTCCAGCTCAAACTTAGCGGCGTACATGCCCAATAAAAAAGAGTCATCCTCAACTAAAAGAATTTTTATTTTTTCTTTCAGCATATAAATGAAATTAGAAATTAGCGATTAGGGATTAGGGATTAGGGATTAGGGATTAGGGATTAGGGATTAGGGAATGCGAAATAAACTGCTGTTTGACTACAAATTTCCAATTTCATTTCTAGCCTCTCTTTTAGATATTGACGGTTCTCAAAATCTCTTCGATGGTAGTTAAACCCAATAAAACTTTTACCAGGCCGTCTTGTTTCATAGTAACAAAATTTTGATCTTTTTTCAAATCATCGATGGTTAAATTTTTCTTATTATCCATGATCATTTGCTTTATTTTATCGTTAACATCAAGCACCTCGGCTAAAGCGACTCGGCCCGTATAACCGGTTGAGCCGCAATGGGCGCAACCTTTGCCTTTATAAAACCTTGGCCTGGTCAGATCGCGGCCCGGCAACATCTGCTCGATAACCGCGGCCGGCGTGACGGCTAATTCTTTTTTAATTTCTCCGATGATATCCTCCGGAACCTTTTGCTCCGCTTTGCAATGTTCACAAATTTTTTCTGGCCAGCCTTTGCGCCACCACAATATTCAAAGTCGAACCTAAAAGGAAAGGCTCGGCCTTCATATCTAAAAGCCTGGGGATGGCGCCCAAGGCGTCATTAGTGTGCAAAGTCGACAAAACCACATGGCCTGTCAAGCTGGCGTGAATGCCCAGTTCGACAGTTTCATTATCCCTGATCTCGCCCACCATAATGACATCCGGGTCCTGCCGCAACAGCGAGCGCAAACCGGAAGCAAAAGTAAAGCCAATTTCCGGCTTGACTTGCGACTGATTAACTCCTTTTATGTAATACTCTATCGGGTCTTCCAGGGTAGAAATATTTATATCTTCAACATTAAGGCCGGCCAAAATGGCAAATAGGGTGGTTGACTTGCCCGAGCCGGTCGGACCAGTGATTAAAAACATGCCATCAGTCTTCTCCAAGTTTTTTTTAATGACTTTCAGCCCCGGGCCTATAAAACCCAATTCTTCCAGGGTCGGCGCGCCCCTGGTCACATCCAAGATTCTCATGACTATTTTTTCTTCGTTCAGCAACGGCAAAGTCGAAATTCTAAGATCGATTTCTTTACCGCCGATATTAACGCTAATTCTGCCGTCTTGGGGCATCCTGGTCTCATCAAGTTTTAAATCGGCTAAAACTTTAATTCTGCCGACGATGGCGCCATGTACGTTTTTTGGCAAAATTAAAGAGGTGTGCAAAATGCCATCTATTCTATATCTCACTCGGCTTTCTTTTTGCATCGGCTCAATATGAATATCCGAGGCCCGGCCCTCAACCGCGTGCCTGATGATTACCGACACTATTTTAGAGACCGGAGCGGTTTTGGTAATTTCCTCAACATCCGTTTCTTTCGCTTTAGTCTTGATTTGTTTAAGGGCGTCTTCTTCGGCCTTGAATTTCAACGCTCCAGAAACCTCTTTGCCTAAAGTTTTATACTGCCCTATGGCCTGCTCGAAGCTCAAAGTTGAAATTAAGTAATGTTCGGGCCGCAAATTCTGCTCTTTGGCCAAGAAGTCTATAGCCTCAAACGCTTTAAAATTTTCCGGATCCAGGCTGCCCACCTTCATTTTTTTCTGGACAATTTCAAAGCAGATAATTTTATAATTTTCCGCTACTTCCAGCGGAATTAAATTCAGGGCTTGGTCGGAAATTTTTAACTCCAGCAAATTGCGATATTTCAAATTATAAATTTTTGCCTTAAGCCTGGTTAACTCCTCAACGTCAACCAGGCCGCTCTTGATTATGGCTTCTTCCGGGTCGGACGTAAAAGCCGGCTGTTTTTTCGCCTCTGCCAGCTGCTCGACGGTAATTAATTTGCTTTGAACTATTAAATTTATCAATTCATCAAGCTTAGTCATAATCAAATTTATATCTATAAAAAATTTCACCGTATTATTAAGATAAAATAATATAAATCGTAAATTTATAATGCGAATACTGCAAACTTTATACAAATACTGTAAAACATAAACCACGGCTGATTGTATTTGTAGTATTCGCGATCAATTTGTAATATTCGCATTATAATTAATCGGGTGCGAAAGGGTTTCTCTTGCCCGGGCTGGACTGGGTTTGATAAATTAAAACGTTTTCTTTTAAAGCCTTAAACTTCTCGCTTTGGAAAATAGATAAATCGCTCTCGCTGCCATTTTTTATTTGGCTCGCGTCGGACAGCTGATTCATATTCTTATCCGCTGGCAGCTGATTGGCCGCGGGCATTGTTGACGCCGTCTCGCCGGACGGAACAGCGTCTTCGGGGGGTATAAATTTATCGCCCCTCGCCGCCTTATCGTCAGGCAAAAATTTCCGGCCCACCGGCTTTTGGCTTTGCAGCAGCATCGCTCCGGTTGAGCCAACCATTAAAATAATAATGGCAAGATAAACGGCAATTTTTTTTGTTGACATTTTTTTTGGTACCAGCATAAATTAACTAATCAGGTAATAAGTATAGATGGTAAAAACAGCGCTATTCTCTTGGACGGCATAACTTATGGCGGCGATATCTAAGAGCCTTAAATTATTCTCCAGAGTTTTAATAATGTTCTTTAAAACCTGATAGCTGACTGAACTCAAGCTAATTTCTATCTTTATCCGCCCGACTCCTTTGGGCGGTGGCCCGCCAAAAATTCCCGATAACGACTCCGTCTTTTTGCCGGCTTCAGTGTTGGTCTTGGCGCTGGCCTCTTTGTTAAAATTTGGCTCGACTTTAATGGAATCTAAAACAGCGCCGTTTCTTAAAATTATCGATTCAATTTCAGGAATCAGATTAATAATCTTGCTATCGTTCGGCACCATGCCTTCAATTTTCTTTATCTCCGCCTGGCTGACCTGCTGGTATAATTTTTTTAAATTTTTGATTTTACCCAGATAATTGTTTTTAGCCTCATATTCGGCCCGCAAATTTTTCATTGCGATATCATCGCCTTGGGATATTCTTTGATATCGCGGATAGGCGAACCAAAACAAACCGGCGGCAAAAATGATTAAAGCCATGATAAACGTCAAATAACCAAAATAATTTATTAAAAAATTATTTACACGTTTTTTAATCAAACTGTCTGGCTTATA
>MFFY01000019.1:0-9938 GCA_001778055.1 Candidatus Falkowbacteria bacterium RIFCSPLOWO2_12_FULL_45_13 | reverse complement strand
TATTCTGTTCCGCCGGCCGGCGGCTGGTTTTTTGTTTCCATATTGATTATTCATTCCCCACAAAAGAGAAGAGTAGAATTGTACTTATTAATTATCGAGTATTGGCTAAATTTAGTTATTTACTCGATAAAAATACTGTTTAAAATCGAAAAGCTCAGATTAAATGCCACCCCGGATTTAGCGCCGACGCCGCCCGAAGCCAGCTTGCCGCCGGCCGTCTCAACGCTGGTTATCTTCGGATTTTCCGCCAAAAGGTTGACTTGTTCGGAGATATCGCTAAATCTTGAGGCAACCGCGTTGAGCGAATAATCGCCGCCGGTGTCGCCGCTAAAGCCTTGAAAAAAAACATCTTTAATCGTATTATCTTCCAAAAATTTAAAAAAATTCGTCCAATATATATGTTTGGCAAATATTTTAGAAACCAAGCTCAGCCGGTTCTGAAATTCAATAATTTTTTTAAAACTTGGCTCTTCTTGCTTTATGTTTTCCATCAGTTCATTAAGTTCTCTGGCTTGAGCTTCAATCTTTGTCTGGTTATATTTTTGGTAGTACACCAGGCCAAAATAAATCAAGCAAACTAAAAAAACCGGAATTAAAACCGCCTTAATCAAACCCACAGATTCTTTACGCCAATCAAAAAAGGTTATGATCTCGCCTTTTATTAAATTCGTCTCCAGAACTTTGACCGCGTCACTGGCAGCCGTGGCCGGCTCCGCGTCTACCGTCTCTTTAATCTTAACCTCTGCTTTTTTTTCCTCTGCCGGCCGCGGTCGCGGCCCCGGGGCAGCCGCCGGTTTGATTTTCCCGGCCTCTTTCAAGTTAATTTTTACCGGTCCGGTTTTAAACCAGCCTAAGGCTGATATTTTGTCTTTAATCCATTTAAAAAATCGGCTAAAAAAACCGGCCCGAGGTTTGGGTTCGGGTACGGCCGCTTTATTTCCGTTTTCTCCCCCAGGCAAGTCCGGACTCGGCTTAACTTGCGCCGACCGCGCCGGCTGGACTGGCTTTGGCTCCGGTGAGGCGGGCGAAGCGGGACGGGCGGGCTGATTTCCTCGATTTTTTCCATCATTGAAGACTTGCTGATAATCGATCAAAACTTCCCTTTGGCTGGGCTGTTTTTTAAATCCAGCCAGCAAGCCGGCAAAAAAATTATGACCGGCTTTACCTGGCCGAACCCCGCCGCCTCCCCCGCCCAGGCTCGGCGAAGCTGGCCGAGGCGTTGGCATAGCGCTCGGAGCAAATTCCGATCCACCATTAATCGATTTTTTATGTTTTTTTCCCGACTCCAAATTCTTCTGACGCTTAATTAATCCCAGAATTTCTTGGCGCATTTGCCTGATTTTGCTTCTGTCAATGGCCGGCAAAGGTTCTGCCGCCGGTGTTTCGGCTACTGGCTTTTTAGGCGCCGTTTTCTTTTTAAACAACGATAAGGCGAAAAAAGGCGCCTCCCTGGGCAGGGACTTAGTATCTTCCGGCTCCGACCAAACTATTTTTTCTTTTTTGTCGGCCAGCCGAGACTTGTCCGTCTCATCCGCTTCATCGGCCTTTTTATTGGCTAAAAAATTAATATCGGACATAAATAATGTAAAATTTAAATGTCAAAATGAAAAATCAAGAGAAGACTATCTCGTGAAAAATTTTTAATAAAAATTTTTCACTCCATAATTTTTAACTTTGATTTTTACATTTTACATTTTCTATTATTTCTCCATCTCCCTCAAGGCCAGGCCGATGGCGATAGCCAGACGCGGCGCGATTTCATCTAAAAGCGGCCTTAATTCAAGCGGGTAGGAAATTTTTGACCACGGGTTGCCGGCCAAGACGTTTAGATTCAATATTTTTGATAAATAGCTGGTAAAATTTATCAGCAGCGCTGAACCGCCGCTTAAAATGATTTTATCCACTTTCTGATTGCTCTTGCTTTGAAATAAATTTAAAGCGTATTTAATCTCATTGACAATGGGAGAGATGCTTTCGGTTATGGTCTTTGGGATGGTGTTATCCGCCGAATCAAGCGAACTGATGCCCAAATCATACTTAAACTGCTCGGCCCGCTCCAAACCAATATTAAGATTGTTGGCGATGGCCTTAGTAATGGTCCAGCCGCCGATATCAACGCTTCTGTTTAAAATCGGGATGTTTTGATCAATAATGTTAAAACTGGTGGTTTTAGCCCCGATTTCCACAATCATAACAGTTGCTTTGTCGTTGCCTAAAAGCGAACGGATTAAGGCAAAGGTCTCGGTTTCCAAACTCAACAAATTTATCTGAGCGTTTTTAAAAATTTCAATATACTTTTTTACCAGAGACCGCGGCGCGCCGGTAAGCAAAATTTTAACGTTTTCTTTATCGTCAACTCCGGCGGTATTGGGAATCTTTTTCCAATCCAAAATCATTTCTTCGGGCGGCAAGGGAATAACCTTTTTGGCTTCCCAATTTATGGCTGAAGGCAAGTCTTTTTTACCCACGCCGGATAAATTTATAACCGACGAAAAAACCGAAAAAGTGGGCAAAGCCGAAATCGCTTTACGGCTAAAAACACCGGCTTCCAGGCAAATTTTATTGATAACAGCCGATATTTCACCGGGGTCTTTATTATCTAAATCATCGAGATTTTCGCTAAAACCATAGGTTAAAAGCTTAATTTTGCCGCTCTCGTTTTTTAATTCTACGATTTTTATGCTGGAAGAGCCGATGTCAATTCCCAAATAGCTTTCGCTGGAAAAAAATAAGCCCATAAAAATAAAATTAGCCGATCAAATAAACAAATAATGATTTTTGACACTTCTGGCCCGATGTTATATAATTATACAATAATAACGCTAAAGAATAAAGGTTCGGACAAAAAAATTCTATATCACTATTATACCATAAACTTTCGCTTTTACCAAAATCAATAAGCTCAAATAAAATTTCTTTTTAAAGACGTGAGCTATAGATATATGAATTTTCTAATAAAATACCAAAAAATCTTCATCGCCATAATCTTTACTTTGGCGGTTTTAATTTTGGGCTACCTGCTCTATCTGATGTTTTTTAAGCCAGGTCCGCCCGCCGCGGTAGAATCAGGGCCGACCGCTACCACTACGGCAGGCTATCTGCCCGCGGCTCAAACCGGCCCAGGCCGAATTTCTTCAGGCGGCCAAGGCCAAAGCGGTCTAACGGGGGCAGGAGAAGAAACGCTTCCGGCCAGCGCCATAGCGCAAGGCGGCCTGACGCAGACGACCGAGTTAAACCAGACGCCAAGTTTAGGAGCAACTTTGTCGGTCGATGGCAACGATCTATTTTACTTAAACCGGCAAGACGGCAGATTCTACCGCTTAACCCAGGACGGGAAATTAAGCTTGCTCACAAGCCAAGTCTTTTATGAAGCAGAACATATTACCTGGTCGCCGGATAAAAGCAAAGCGATCTTAGAATATCCGGATCAAGCGAAAATCATCTATAACTTTAAAACCAACCAGCAAATCAGCCTGCCTAAGCATTGGCAGGATTTTGACTTTTCTGCCGATGGTTCAAGAATTGTTTTTAAAAGCCTGGCTGACAGCGTTGACAACCGCTGGCTGGCCGTGATTAATGACCAGGGCGCTGACGTCAAAAGAATCGCCGCCTTGGGCGATAAAGACGAAACCGTCTATCCGGCCTGGTCGCCCGATAGCCAAACTGCCGCCATGTACACCGAGGGCATTGGCCTGGATACGCAATATGTATTTTTTGTCGGCTTAAACCAAGAAAATTTTAAGGCCTTAACCATTGAAGGCCGGGGCTTCAGACCGAAATGGACGCCGGCGGGCGACCGCTTGCTTTACAGCGTCTATTCAAGCGATAACGGCTTAAAGCCTGAACTTTGGATTGCCAACGCCCAGGGCGAAAATATCGGCTCCGGCCGGGCAAAATTAAATCTGCAGACCTGGGCGGATAAATGCGCCTTCGCTTCGAAAACCGATCTTTATTGCGCCGTACCGGAAACGCTGCCGGAAGGCGCCGGTTTATTCCCTGAACTGGCCAAAAACATTAAGGATAATTTATATAAAATTGATATCCAAACCGGTTTGAAAAAACTGATTGCCGTACCCGACGGCCAAGCGACCATGTCTGACTTAATCGTTTCGGCCAACGGTTATTATCTATATTTCACTGATGCCAATACGGGGAGGATAAATAGGATAAAGCTCAAATAATCATATTCACCGTCATTTTACATTTTTATCACCATGCTAAATAAAGTCCAAACAATTTATGTCTGTTCCAACTGCGGCGCCCAATTCCCTAAATGGAGTGGGCGTTGTTTAGAGTGCGGCGGCTGGGGAACTCTGCGGACTGAAACCGTAAATCTCAAGGCCGCGGATAAAGCCGCGGCCGTCAGCCCGGCCGAGCTGGTTGATTTGAAAAAATTGGACCAGCCAGGCGAATTTAACCGCCGCGCCACCGGCATCCAGGAGCTGGACCGAGTCTTGGGCGACGGCCTGGTTGCCGGTTCCCTTATTTTGCTGGGCGGCGAACCCGGCATCGGCAAATCCACTCTAGTGGCGCAAATCGCCGCCTGCCTGTCCGACCTGCCGGCCGGCCGACAAGGCAGACAGGCCGCCAACGGCCCAGACGGCGAAGTAATTTATGTCAGCGGCGAAGAATCGGCCAGCCAAATAAAAAACAGATTCAACCGTCTGATGATTCCAACCGAAAAAATCAAATTTTTAAGCGAAACCAACGCGGAAAAAATCATCGCTACCGCCAATCAATTAAAGCCGGTTTTAGTGATTATTGATTCCATCCAAACTATTTATTCGTCAATTATCGCCGGCGAAGCCGGCAGCTTAAACCAAATCCGCGGCGCTACGGTGAGTTTCTTAGAAACGGCCAAACAAAAGAATATCGCCATCATCCTGATCGGCCATATCACCAAAGATGGCGGTCTGGCCGGCCCGAAAACGCTGGAGCACATCGTAGATACCGTGCTCTATCTGGAAAGCGAGACCAATCATGATTATAAAATCCTGCGCGCCTCGAAAAACCGCTTTGGCCCGACCAACGAGATCGGCATCTTTGAGATGACCGCCCGAGGTTTTAAAGAAGTCTCCAACCCTTCGCTGATTTTTATGGAAAAAAACCAAAATATCAGCGGCTCGGTCATCAGCTCCGCCATCAAAGGCACGCGGCCGTTTTTAATTGAAGTCCAGGCCTTGGTTACTAAAACCGCCTTCGGCTATCCGCAGAGGAAAGCCTCGGGCTTTGACTTAAACCGCTTAATGGTTCTGGTGGCGGTTCTAACCAAGCGCGCCAATCTGAATTTAACCAACCAGGACGTGATCTTAAACGTGGTCGGCGGCTTGAAACTCGACGACCCCGGCCTGGATTTGGCCGTCTGCCTGGCCATGGCTTCATCGTTATTAAACCAAATCGTTAAAAATAACTTGGTGGTTTTGGGCGAAGTCGGCCTGGGCGGTGAAATCCGCCCGGTAATTAAGCTGGAACAAAAATTAAAAGAAGCCGAAAGACTGGGCTTTGAAAAAGCCATCATACCGGAAAATATCGGGGCAGTTAGCGAATTGTCCCTGCCGAAAAAAATTAAACTGATTCAAATGAAAAATGTTCAGGAAATAATTGGTTATCTGGTGAAGAAATAAAGTTTGCCGCCTTAATAAAACAAATCTTACATCGGCAGTAGCCGATTTTTTATAAAAAAGAGGCACCGCTACAAAGTAGGGCGCCTAGACTAAAAATTTCCATTACCGGGACGAGCCGTCTCCGTTAGCGGCCACCAATGACTCGACCCATGTTTTCAAGACACTCTAATCTCGCCAAGGCTCGGCGATTAGACCAGTCTGGCAAGACCGTGCAATGACGGTTTTTCGCCGCCTTGCCCAAAAGCCGCGCCGTGGCTTTGACGTCCGGGCTGATAATAACCGCCCTTATTTCAAAGTACCGTTCTTGAAACACGGCCTGCACCGCCCTAAGGACCAAGATGTCGTCCTGGTCCTCTGGATTGAAAAAAAGAATTATCATTTTGGGCTTGAAGCGCCCAAGCGCGGCCACTCCCTCCTGGCCATTACCCGACGGGATGAGGGAAAATCCCTTCTCCTGTAAAACGTATTCAACCTGCCTGTTGCCGCCATCTCTGCTAACAACCAAACAGTTTTTCAAAGTTCTCGCTGACATTTTTTTCCTCCGATTTTTTTTGGTTTCACTTTTGTACCGCACCGACTAATCTCTTATAAAGATCACCTCCTTTTTTTGTTATTTGCTATACAATTAATCGACATACCTTTTGCCTGGTTTATAGCCGGAGAAGCAGAGTCTGCCCTTGGCGCGCGACCTGTCTGCCATTAGGGCCTTAAACCTCTCAATGGACATTTCGGTTCCGTCTGCCACCCCCAAGAAACGGCCGCCGAATAAAATTGTCATCCCTCCGATCTCATCGTAAACGAAACCAATATCTCTTCTGTCAAGTTTCGCGGACATAAGTTGCCTCCATTCCTTTGCTCTAAACTAAACGCGGACTCGATTTTTTATTTAAAGATCACCTCCTTTTTTTGTTGTTTAAAAAATATTATTATTTTACTTTTTACTATACGCCATTTGGCAAATTTTGTCCAATTTTTTACTTTATTCCAAATGCGCTTTTTTCTCCCGTTCGCCCAGACGGGCTTTCAGGGCCGGCCAGCGATTTAAGCCAGGATCAATTTCTAAGAGCCTGATCGCCTGCTCCCTGGCCTGCTTCATTAAAGCATAATCAAATAAAGAAGCGATTTTTAATTCAAGGAAGCCCTTTTGCTCGGTACCGTAGACTTCTCCCGGCCCTCTGAATTTTAAATCTAGTTTAGCCAAAGCCAAACCGTCATGATTTTTCGTCAAAGCTTCAAGCCGTTTTAAAGTATCGGCCGCCTGGCTGTCGGTAAAGAGAAAACAATACGATTGATAACGGCTTCGGCCCACCCGGCCCCTGAACTGATGGGTCTGGGCCAAACCAAAGCGGTCAGCGCCCTCAATCATCATCACCGAGGCGTTGGGCGCGTCCACGCCGACTTCCACCACCGAGGTGGAAACCAAAATTTTTATCTTGCCGTCCAAAAATTCCCGCATGATCTTTTCTTTTTCGCCGGCCTTGAGCCGGCCGTGCAGTTTGCCGATGGCTAAATCCGGAAAAACAATCTTGGCCAATTTTTCATATTCCGCTTCCACCGACTTGGCACCCGACTTATCGGCTGAGTCAACGAGCGGGCAAATCACAAAGACTTGGCGTCCCTGCCTAATCTGCTGGCGGATAAATTCATAGGCCGCCGCCCGGCTTTTCTCCGGCACCACCTGGGTAATGATTTTTTTCCTGTCCTGGGGCATTTCGTTGATGATTGACAGATCCAGATCACCGTACAAAGCCAAGGCCAGGCTTCGGGGAATGGGCGTGGCGGTCATGCTCAAAAAATGGGGCGTTAACTTACCGCCGCTCTTTTCAATTAACCTTTGCCTCTGTTCCACGCCGAATCTATGCTGTTCATCGATGATGGCTAAAGCCAAGTTATTAAATTTAACATCGGCTTGGATCAAGGCATGCGTGCCGATAACAATATCCGCCTCTGCCATAATATTGATCGAATTTAATTTTGTTTTTTGGTCATTGGAATTTAGAATTTGTTTGGGATTTGGGATTTGGGATTTGGATATTTCTCTCTGACTTCTCGTTACCAGCCCAATTTTCGCCCCAAAATCGGCCAACAATCTGCAAACCGTGTCGTAATGCTGTCTGGCTAAAATTTCCGTCGGCACCATCAGAACCGCCTGCTTTTGGTTTAACGCCACGTTAAGCATGGCCGAAACAGCCACCAGGGTTTTGCCGCTGCCCACGTCGCCTTCCAGGAGGCGGGACATGGGCCTGCCCCTGGCCATGTCTTTCAAGATTTCCCAGGCGGCTTTTCTTTGCGCGTTGGTTAATTTAAAAGGCAAACTGCCGACAAATTTTTTGGTTTCTGGCTCATGAAATTCAATCTTCAGCCCCTGGCTTAAAGCTAAACTTTTTTTTACCAGCTGCGACTGCAGTTGAATTAAAAAAAGCTCGTCGAAAGCCAGGCGTTCGCGAGCTTTTCTAATCTCTGAATCAGTTTTAGGAAAATGGATTTTTTTTATGGCCTCGCCCAAGCTGATCAACTTGACATTTTGCTTAACTTCCCAGGGCAGCCAGTCGGTAATTTTATTAGCCAGGCTAATAACTTGTTTTATCAGAAATCTGACCTGCTTATGCGTTAAATTAGCGGTCAGATGATAATTTGGTACCAAGCCTTGGGTATGAATCGCGTTATTACCTCCTTGATAAAAACCAGACGTCCCCCTCCTTACGAAGGAGGGGTTAGGGGAGGTTACCTTCTCATAAACCGGCGACGTCATGGTCGGGCCGCCATAATCATCTTCCACTTTTCCGGCCAGCGACACCCAATCCCCGGCTTTCAAAATACGGGCGATAAATGGCTGGTTAAACCAAATCACTCTTAAGCTTTCCGTGCCATCGCTGATCAGGGCCTCGGTTATGTTTATGCGGCGTCTCGGACTGCGCTTATTCTGCAACAAATCTATCTGCCCGACCACGTTAGCACTTTGGCCAGTGGCCAATCGAGCGATGGGCGTAACTTTACTAAAATCATCATAACGGAAAGGAAAATAAAACAACAAATCGCGTACGGTGGCCGTGCCCAATTTTTTGAGCTTCTTGGCCGTTGACGCGCCCACGCGGTTGAGATTGGCGATGTCGGTCTCTAGGTTCAGCATGACTTCATTCTACACAAAACCGGCCAGATTTTCAATTTATCCCCATACCAAATTTGGCGTGGGGATAAAAAAGTCCCCACGCCTGCTTCTTTTTTTTCGAAGTTGACGCGGGGTGGATTGCCGGAAACATAGAGGGCACTAAGCGCCGTTCTTGCTAACACCGCTAGGCCACCAGTTGGCGCTTAGGCCACGGCCACCGCAGCCGACAGTCACGTTCCGACTGCCGTCAGTGCAGTCGAAGGTTATAAAATATAACCTATCCGCAGCTATCCAAACACTGCAGTTGGGGTGCTGATCGGCAAAAAAACGATCGTCAATGTTGACTTGAGATAGGGAATAGGGATCGGCTGCCAGACCGAGTTCATCGTACTGACGAAACAGTTCTTCAAAGCTGGTAAACTTTTCCAGCCTGAAGAACTTGACAATGACGCCTTTCTGTACGCCGCTACCGCTTGATGGCATGGTGTCCTCCGCAGAAAAACCCGAATACCAACGCCTTCCTGTGGCTTCAAGCACTTCTCGCGGGCTGAGGTCGCGGTTGACAGTTGCTGTTTTTGACAAAGTTTCCATGTCTCCTCCGCTGTTTTGATTTTTAAAATTTCTTTTTAATTTATTAGCGAACATTTTAAGGCACCAGGTAGTCATTACTTATACCACAAATTTTAATTTACAACTTTATATTTAGACGCCGGGCTTACTGGCCACTCATAAGAAATTAAACCCCTATCCCAAGCTTCCCTCCCGAAGCGAACAAGCTCGCCTACTCCGCCGGCTGGCGGATTCAGTGGGTAGGCCGGAGGCTTGCGCTCACCGCCCGGCTCCTCGGCGCCTGACAGTAATAAAAGAAAACGGAGACGCGTAAAAATGTTAGCAACAGAATCCAAATTTCAATTTTGTGACCCCAGCAGGAATTCCCGCCCGAGGCGGACCAGCCTTGGGCTGGGAAGCTCCTCGGTGCTTACCTCGGGGCCAAAACAGAAAACAGGGGCGTTCTAAAATGTGCCCTTTGTTTGAAAATGCGCGAACCCACTTTGAGCGGAACTGACCGCCTCCGCTTCGCTCCGGCGGAACGCTCGGACGCGGCGAATTCCTTCCCCCCAACCAGTATGAGAGAATTAAATTAAATATTGCTCTATGATATTGTGAAAGCAGGAGGCAAACAATGTTTACCCCAGACCTGCCAA
>MFFY01000018.1 GCA_001778055.1 Candidatus Falkowbacteria bacterium RIFCSPLOWO2_12_FULL_45_13 | reverse complement strand
CGCGTAAGTCCTACTATATTTAAAACCAAGATCGCCTGGCTGTTTTTTATCAAATCATAAAATCTTTTGATAAAGTCCATGTCATCGCAGGTCCGCCATTTGATGTCGCCGTTTTTTTCTTTTTCGCACAAATATTCCGCCAGCGACAACTCGCCGTTGATGATTTTTTTCGCGGTAAAAGGGATTTTGGTCTCGTGGCCCAAAGCCATCAACCGATCGGCGACTTCTTTAATTTTGGGCGTGGAGCTGATGCTGGCGCAAATTGTTATCTTCATAATGAGTTGCGAATTATGAGTTAAGCGGTCTGGGTTTCATCAGCGGGAAAATTTGGCACTCGCGCATTGGTTTGTTCATTAAAAAGGCGAACAGCCGTTCGCTCACGCCAAAGCCACAGGCCGGCGGCATGCCGTATTCCAGGGCTTCAACGAATTCATGGTCGTACGTCTGGGCTTCTTCGTCCCCGGCGTCGCGCAAAGCCTGTTGCGCCTGGAATCTCTCGGCCTGATCAACCGGGTCGTTTAATTCACTGTAGCCGTTACCCAATTCCGATCCGGCAATTATCACCTGAAAGCGCTGCGTCAGCTCCGGATTGCCTTCTTTCCTTTTGGCCAGAGGAGAAATCATTACTGGCGTGTTGACCAAAAAACCCGGTCCGGCGATTGATTGGCGGCAATACTTCCACAGGTTATCGATGCCGCGCGTAATGTTAAAGCCTTTTTTATCGTATTTAATCCCCAACCGATCCAGCTGGTTAATGATTTCTTTTTCGCCGGCATTTAAAATATCCAGGCCGGTTTTTTTTAAAATCGTTTTTTGGTAGTCGTATTTTTCCCAGGGTTTTGCCAAATCAATCACGAATTTTTTGATTTTAAATTTGAACGTGCCGAAAGTTTCTTGGGCCACGTGTTTAAATAGCTCTTCAACCAAGCTCATACCCATCTCATAATCGGCATAAGCCCAGTAAAACTCCATGTCGGTAAAATCCTGCAGATGCTCCGCGTCCATGCCCTCATTTCTGAACATCCGTCCGATTTCAAAAGTTTTTTCATAACCCGCTACCATTAATTTTTTTTGCCAAAGTTCGCCCATGGAAATTCTCAAATATACATTCAAGTCAAGGGCGTTATGATGCGTCATAAAGGGCTTGGCGTCGGCGCCGCCGGCGGTATTTTCCAAAACCGGCGTTTCCACTTCCAAAAATCCCCGGCTGACCATAAAATTTCGCATAGATTGCCAAAATTTGGCGCGCTTTATAAACATCTCTTTCACCTCCGGATTGAATAAGATGTCCAGATATCTTTTCCTTAACCTCTCCTCTTCGTCGGTCAGGCCGTGCCATTTTTCCGGCAAAGGCCGGATGGCTTTGGCCAATATCCGCCAGGCTTTGACCATCAGGCTTTTTTCCCCGGCTTTGGTTAAAAAGCACGCGCCTTTAACTTCCAGAAAGTCACCGACATCAATATATTTAGAAAAAATTTTATAACTATCAGGACCGGTTTCTTTTTTAGAAAAAGCCAGCTGAATTTTACCGCTGCCGTCTTCTAGGTGGGCGAAGGTCAGATTGCCGTGGGCTCTTAAGCTTCTTAGCCGGCCGGCCAAGCATAATTCGCCGCGGCCCGGCGTGATTTTTTCAAAATCGGCCAAGGCTTGGCTGACCGAATGGTTGCGGCCGGTTTTAGACGGATAAGGGTTTAAACCTGATTTTTTTAATTCAGTTAATTTTTTTAGGCGATCCTGGCGTTCGCTGGCTTTTATCATAAATATAATAATGCGAATGCCGCAAATTAATCTGCGAATGCCGCGAATATTCGCGGCATTCGTATAAATTTGTTGATTGGCATTATATTAAAATGTTTTAATTTTAAATACCTTATTTTAGGCACACTAAACAAAAGCTGATATAATTTTTATGTTAATATTTTACCCTGTTTTAGCTTGAAAGTCAAAAATAAATCCCCTGGCTAAGTTTGGCGCGGGGATAAAAAAACAAGCACCCTAAAACACTTGTTTTTTAATAAAATTTTATTTAATTTCTATAATTTCATAGACTACCGGACCGCGCGGCGTGTTAACCGTTATTTTATCGCCTTTTTTTCTGCCCAAAAAGGCCACGCCCAAGGGCGACTCGTTGGAAATTTTGCCTTCGCCCGGGTTGGCTTCGTTAAAACTGACCAGGATAAACTCTTTAATCTTGCCGTCGCTCTTGGCGGTAACGCACGAACCCAGGCTGACTTTGTTTTTATCGCCGTTTTTCTGCACCACCGTGACATTTTTAAGCAGGGCCATAAGTTCGCAAATCCGGCCGTCATTAAAGGCTTGTTCATCTTTGGCCTCGGCGTATTCAGCGTTTTCGCTTAAATCTCCGAGTTCTTTAGCCGCTTCAATGCGCTCGGCAATTTCCAGGCGTTTGATACTGGTTCTGTCGTCCAACTCTTTTTTTAGTTTTTCATAGCCTTCTTGCGAAATAATTTGGTCAGACATAATTACTTGTTTATCTACGCGCCCCGAAGAGGCGCGAGGGTTTTATTAAAATTGCATAACTTACAATATACAGGAAATTTTAAATTAGCGCAAGGGGCAAATAAAGGGACAAGATATTATATTAGTTTTTTTTGATCCATCATGGCTATGGTCAGGATAATGTAGCCGATCCCCAGCGGATGATTTACGTAGGGGCTAAAGATATTAACCGTTATCAGCACTAATAAGCCGGTAACTAATGATAGAGAAAAATACGAATTTATTTTCAATCCATCTTTGATAATTTTAAAGATTAAGCCCAAGTAAGCCAATAACCCCAATAGACCCAATTTCAACCAAATATCAAACCAGCCCCACTCAAAAGTATAAGTAGTATAAAGTCCGTTCGGGCTGCTGGCTAAAGCGCGCGGGTCATTGGTCCGGTAAGTTACGGTCGCGCCAAAACCTTGGCCCATTACCGGAGCAGTTTTTATTTTCTGCCACAAGGGCGTTAAAAGCTGCCATCTTGAAGAAGCGCCGGCTTCATTGGCTATTTGAGTTGCTCTTTCGCCTAGCAGATTTACCGGGTTGAAGCCGCCGTAAGCGGCTGGGTAAGGAAACTTAACTGTCGCCACTGTCAAGGCTAAACTTAAAAATATACTAAATAAAATTACGAAATTAAAAATTAAAAAATGCTTGAATTTAATTTTTATTCGGAATATGGCGATCAACCAGACTAGAATGCCGCCAACCGCGAGGCCAAGCCATAAACTACGTGAAAAACTAATGAAGATAGCGGAGAGAAATAAAGGCAGCATAATGAAACGGCGATTTTTAACCGTAGCGGCGAGTCGCCACTCGCCGCCGCCGATAATATATTTTAACAGCCAGAGTAATAAAACAAAAAACCCGATTAAAGCGAAAATCTGCGATTGCATAAAGACGCGGCTGAAACCGCCCTGAACTTGGGTAATTTCCCCCAATCCGTTAACTCTGGTCCAACGGTATAAGTCAACGGCAAAACCATTAAAATTGTGTGAGAAAATATAAGCCAAGACTAAGGACTTAGCGCTTAACCAGGTTATGGCCACGAAAAAGATTTGTCGCAAAATAAACAATTGGCCACCCTCATCCTGCTTTAATGTCAATAGAGGAAAGATGAGTAAAAAATAAAGCCAATTATTAAAATCAAAAAAGATATTGCCGGCCGCGTGGCCGTTTAGAAAGCCGTTAATCAACCCCCAGATAATAAAAATTGATAAAACAATCAAATAATTAAAATAGAGCGACTTTAAAAAAATAACTGATAATTTTTTGGTTTTTAGCCAATTTAAAATAACTTGTGCCAGCCAAACCGACATGATAATCAGCCAGAGCGCCAGGCGGATGGAAACCTTGGTTTCGCCGGATTCAAAATAAAATAAATAACCGAATGAGCCGATAAATAATTCGGCCAGTAAAATGCATAAACCATACTCCAACCGATATAGAGAAACGGAAATGGCCAGTAGAACTATAAGAAAAAAGGTCAGCGAGTTAACCAGAGAATAATAATAGCCTAAAAATGACAATAATTCGCCTAAAATTAATAGCAGTAAAGTATTGGTAAAAATTTTATTGTGTGGCTTTAAGCTTGACATTATAATATAAATGTATTAATATAAAGGCAAACGTCAACACAAAAAGACTGGAAAAAAACATGGAAACCATAATTACGTTATTCAGCGCCATGGTCCTGGCTGGGTCTGCTATATGTTTGTCCTTGGCGGCGTTGTACTTTGCGGTCAGGAGATGGAAATCTGGCGCTCGGCGGTAGGCCGATGCCATAAATGGAGGGACAATGCATAGCCTTTTCGGCGCGGGGAAGTTATTTACGGCTTCCCTTTTTTATGTTAAATTATGCTTTTTTTTAATTACTTCCTTGGCTTGATTATATTTTTTAACAGACGGTAAAAAGGGCAATAATTTATAGACAAAAGACAGCAGCCAGTGGCTCATGGTTTGCGCGCCAGTTAAGCTAACCGCGTATAAGACTTGATTTAACCAAACTCCGGTATGGCCGGATTCAGACATGGTTAGCCATAAATCCCAGTCCTGAAAACGCTTAATTGATTCATCCCAGCCAAAGGCTGGTCCGCCTTGAGCGGAAAACCCGGGAAAATGCTCTCTTCGGATAAGCGAGGCGGTATTGATGTAAGGCATTTTTTTGAGTTTTTCAACATCATACGGCCAGAGTCTAAATTTTTTTTTGCCCCAGATAAATGACGAATAGCAGAAACTCGCGCCGGGATTGGCTTTAAGGGTTTTTAACATCAGTTCCAGCATCTTCGGCCGCACGACAATATCCGCGTCTAAAAAAATCAGATACTCTCCCTTGGTTATTTTGGCTCCCCTGTTTCTGGCCGCAGCGGCCCCCTGGTTTTCCTGCTCGAAATACGATAATTTATAGTTAAAAATTATCTTATATTTTTTTATTACGTCGGCAATATCGTCTGACGAACCATCGTTAACCACAATAATTTCATAATTGTCATAAGTCTGTTTTTCAATGCCGGCCAGACAATTGTCTAAGTGTTCGGCTTGATTGTAGACCGGGATGATTACGCTAATCATAAAAATTTAAAGTTAAAAAATTTGCACTTTACATTATAATCTTATAAATTTTTTCCACTTGTCCTGGCCAATTAAACTTTCTAATCGCTCGTTCCCTCCCCTGCTCGCCCAGTCTGCGTCTTAAATTAGTGTCTTGCGCTAGCTTAATAACGGTTCTGGCTATTTCATTTAAGTCAAGAGGGTCAACTATTAAGCCGTTTAGGTCATCGATCACCGCGTCGCCCACTCCCCCGCTTAACGAGGCGATCACCGGCTTGCCGGCCAGATTAGCTTCAAGATAAACTATGCCAAAACCTTCAAAATCGCCGTTAATATTTTTGGCCGGCATAATGAAGATGTCGCATAAATTATACCAGGCGTCGCGCTCGCCATCAGCCGCCTTATTTATGATTATTATTTTATCACTCAATTCGTAATTCGTAATATTTAATTGATAATTTCTTAATTCTTCTCCATCGCCAATAATAACATAAATTAAATTCGGCGCTTGTTTTAAGACTTCCGGCAGCGCTTCAATTACTTGATCAAAACCCTTTCGTTTTACCAAGCGTCCGACCGATAACAGAATTATTTTATTATTTAAATGGTATTTTTTTTCTAATTGAGTTGCGAGTTGCGAGTTGCGAGTTGCGAGTTGTTCCGCCCCAGGATTGACAATCTTAATTTTACCGTCGACTTTGCCTCCTAAAAATGATTTGACCAGTTCAGCCGTATAACTATTGGCGCAAATTATTTTATCCGCTTTTATTAGGATTATTTTTGAAATTATTCTCTTACGCCAAATTTGAGTAACGTGACTAAAATCCAGACCATGCAATATCACCGAGTACTTTATCGGGTAAAGCTGGCGGCAAAGTAACGCGGCTAGCCCCAAGGGTAAGATGTGGCCAACGATAATATGATCAATCCGCCCTTTTTTAATAGCTTCCCGCAATCTCGGAATCGCGGACAACCATTTTAAAACCGGCCAAGTTCGGTTGATCAGCAGGCCGTTATTATTATTGAGTACCGAAATATTATCACGTTTTGGCCAATATTTGACTAGATTGCCATAGTAATTAGCCACACCGCCGTAAAAAGGCGGATATTCCAAGGTAAATAGCAAGGTTTTCATATCAAGCACAATAAATTAGAACTTACGCGGTTAAGTGCCTAAAACGGAGATTTTTCAAACGCGTAAGTCCTATAAATATTACTAGAGCCTATCTCAAAAATAATCTTTGGCTCATTTTTGGTCTTTTTCGGCTGCGAAAAACCGAAAATCTCATCAAAATAGCTCGCTATTTTTCGTCAATTTTCGGTTTTTCGCCGGAAAAATCACGAAAAATGACTAAAAGCTATTTTTGAGATAGGCTCTAAAAATTTTCTTCAGCGATCAGTCCGATGTCATCTGCTTTTTGTTTTTTTATGAACGACCGATAA
>MFFY01000017.1 GCA_001778055.1 Candidatus Falkowbacteria bacterium RIFCSPLOWO2_12_FULL_45_13 | reverse complement strand
AATATATGGATAATCAAAATAATAAAAACCAGCCAGCCGTTAAACAGTCCGTTATCAAACGCAAATTTAGTGGCCTGGTGGTAAGCGATAAAATGAATAAGACCAGGGTGGTGATGGTTGAATCGGTAAAGATATTTCCCAAATACAAAAAAAGATATAAGGTTAAAAAAAGGCTTAAGGTGCATGACGAAAAGAATAGATATAAAGTTGGCGATAAAGTTCAGTTTATCGAGTGCCGCCCTATCAGCAAGGATAAAAGATGGCGGATGATATATAATTAAAAATTTAAAAATAAAAATTAAAAATTATGGAGTGAAAATTTTTTTAAAAATTTTAACGTAATAATTTTACAATAATTTTACATTTTGATTTTTACATTTTACATTAATATGATACAAGTGCAAACCATGTTAAAAGTAGCGGACAATACGGGCGCTAAAAGAGTAAAGTGTATCAGGGTTTTTGGCGGCTATAAAAAGCGCTATGCCAGCATCGGCGAGATTATCACGGTAGTCATCAAGGAAGCAGAGCCTCATGCCGCTGTTAAGGACGGCGACATCGCGCATGCCGTAGTGGTTAGGACCAAAAAAGAAATCAGAAGGCCGGACGGCGTTTATGTGCGTTTTGACGAAAATGCTTGCGTTATTATTGATAAAGATAAAAAAGAGCCCAGGGGTACCAGAATTTTCGGTCCGGTGGCCAGAGAATTAAAACAGCTGGGTTTTATAAAGATCGCGTCACTGGCGCCGGAAGTATTATAAGATACGAAACTACAAAATATGCGAAATTACGAATATGCGAAAAATACTTTAGCGCTTTCGCAAGTTCGTAGGTTTACATGAATGGCACAAGAATATTTAAGCAAGTAAAATAATTCGTATATGAAAATTAAGAGAGGAGACAAAGTAAAAATATTAGCGGGTAAAGACCAGGGTAAAACTGGCAAGGTTTTGCAGATTTTTCCGTCTGTTAATCGAGCTTCGATTGAAGGCCTGAACCTTTTAATTAAGCATATGCGCCCGAGAAAACGAGGAGAAAAGGGCCAAAGGATTGAATTTCCGGCTCCCCTGGATTTATCAAATATTATGTTGGTTTGCCCGGCTTGCGATAAGCCGGCCAGAGTAGGTTATAAATATGTTGAAGTGCTAAAAAACGATGTTAAGGTGAAGAAAAAATCCCGGGTATGTAAAAAATGCAAGCAAGTTATAGATTAAAGAAGGCGCGAAGAAGCGAACGCGGAACGAATAAAACGAAATAATTTTTTATGATTATTAATAATAAAAAAGATAAACCAGGTTTACACATTCGTGTCTTTCGTCTTATATTTGTTAAATTAGTGTCTATTGTATGAATTTAAAAGAAAAATATCAAAAAGAAATAGTGCCGAAAATGGTAGCTAAGTTTAGCTATAAAAACACCATGGCTGTGCCGCGTCTGGTCAAGGCGGTGATCAATTCCGGCGTGGGCAGAAATGCCAAAGATAAGGCTTTTGTGGACAGCGTGGTTTCGAACCTGGAAAGGATCAGCGGGCAAAAGCCGATCCAGACCAAGGCCAAGCAGTCAATTTCCGCTTTTAAAACCAGGCAGGGCATGATTATCGGCGTAGCGGTTACTTTGCGCAATAAACGAATGTTTGATTTTGTGGAAAAATTAATAAACATAACCCTTCCCCGAGTCAGAGATTTTAGAGGCCTTAATCCCAAGCAAGTTGATAATAAAGGCAATTTAACCGTCGGCTTAAAAGAACATATCGCCTTTCCGGAAATTAAAGCCGATGAAGCGGAGAATATTCATGGCCTGGGCGTCTGCTTTAATACCACCGCGAAAACCTATAATGAAGGCCTGGAACTGTTTAAATTGATGGGTTTTCCTTTTAGCGCGGATGAAGGTGAGTTTGCCAATCACAAGTCTAAGCGAATAAAAGCGAATTATGCGAATAAGAGCAAATTTAGTAGAGAAAATACGGCGCATAATAAAAAAGCTAAAGAACATAATAAAAAACTTAAAGACACATATTAACATAAATTGACACCAATATTATATGCCTAGGACAGCTTTAATAGTAAAAGCCAAAAGAAAACCAAAATATTCCACCAGGATCGTAAGGCGCTGCTGGCGTTGCGGCCGCAATCACGGCTTTATGAGAGACTTTGGCCTGTGCCGCATTTGTTTTAGGGAGCTGGCGTCCAACACCGACATTCCAGGGGTGACTAAATCTAGCTGGTAAATTATCAATTAAAAATTACGAATTACGAATTAGAATATAAAAATTCATAATTGATAATTCGTAATTGCAGATTGAATAAATTATGACGGATCCAATCGCGGACATGCTAACAAGAATAAGAAACGCCCAAGCCGTAAACAAAAAAACGGTTGCTTTGCCTATGAGCAAGCTTAAGTATAATATTGCCAAAATTTTGGAGCGGGGCGGCTGGATTGAGAAAGTTGAAGTAATTAAACCGGCGGCCAAAAAAAATTCTAGCGCGGCCTTTAATGAAATGAAGATCGAATTAAAATACAAAAACGGCCGGCCGGCCATTTCTTGCCTGAAAAAAATCAGCACGCCGGGCCGAAGGGTTTACGCGGGGAAAACCGAATTGCCCAAGGTGTTAAATAATATGGGAATAGCCATCATCTCCACGTCCAACGGCCTAATGACCAATCAAGAAGCAAAAAGGCAAGGCCTGGGAGGAGAAGTGATTTGCGAAATATATTGATCAATTATCAATTTTCAATTACGAATTACGAATTAGAGTCTAAAATTGTTAATTGATAATTCGTAATTGCAGATTGAATAAAATTATGTCCAGACTAGGGAAACAACCGATTGAATTATCCGCCGGCGCTAAAGCTGAACTGCGCGATGGTTTTATAATTGTCAAAGGGCCTAAGGGCGAACTGAAAACCAAGCTGCATGATCTGGTAAAAGTGGCGATAACTGACAAAGAAATTACTTTGAGCATAAATGATCAGTCTAATGGCAAAGAAAAGGCCCTCTGGGGTCTATATAGAAGTTTAATCAAGAATATGGTGGTCGGCGTCAATCAGCCTTATAGCAAGAAACTGGAAATAAACGGAGTCGGCTACAAGGCGGCTACGAGCGGAAGTAAACTAACGCTAAATGTCGGCTTCTCCCATCCAGTAATTTATGAATTGCCGGCCGGTATTGAAGCCGAAGTCCAGGCCAATAATATTATAATTAGCGGCGTAGACAAGTACTTAGTGGGCGAAGTGTCGGCGCAAATCAGAAGAATCAGGAAACCGGAGCCGTATAAAGGCAAAGGCATAAAATATAGCGATGAAGTGATAAGGCGCAAAGCCGGCAAGACGGTGGGCAAGACGGAGAAATAAAATCTCGTAACTTGTAGCTCGTAACTCATAACTCAAGAAACAATAGTTTTATTTGAGTTACGAGTTACGAGCTATGAGTTATGAGATGCGAGATTCATATGGATAAGAATAAAATCAAACAAGCTAAAAGAATCAGGCGCCGAGGCAGAGTCCGGGCTCGGGTTAGCGGAACGGCCAGTTGCCCCAGATTAAGCGTCTTTAGGTCAAACCGCGGTTTTTACGTTCAAATTATAAACGACGAAACAGGTAAAACCATAGTTAGCGCCAGCGCCGGAGAAGTCAAGATTACCGGTAAAAAGACGGTTGTCAGCTTGGAGCTGGGTAAGCTGATGGCCAGAAAAGCCACGGCCAAGGGTGTTGGCCGGGTGGTATTTGATCGTAACGGCTATAAATATCACGGCCGGGTAAAAGCTTTTGCCCAAGGCGTTCGCGCCGGCGGCCTAGAGTTTTAAATCTTAACGAATTTACGAATTTGACAACGATATCACGAATAGTATTTGTTGCATTCGTTGTCAGTTTCGTAAATTCGCTAGTATAAATAAATATGCCCGAAGAAAAACAACAACAAGTCATTACGGATAAAGCGCCGGCGCCGGTGGCGGAGGCTAAGGTTAAGCCAGTCTCAAACGCGCCCGCGGCCGAAGCTAGAAATAAAGCTCAAGCCGCTGCCGGCGAGAGGAAGAGGAATTTTAAAGGCAAGAGGGGCGTTGGTCGAGGCCGCGGTGAAGGCGGGCAAGAAGAGTTCGAGCAGAAAATGCTGGACATCGCCAGGGTTACCCGCGTTATGGCCGGAGGCAAAAGAATGCGCTTTAGGGCTTGCGTGGCGATTGGTAATAAAAAGGGACGGGTGGCTATGGGCCTAGCTAAGGGCGCGGACGTAACCGGCGCGGTAACCAAGGCCGTTAATCAAGCCAAGAAAGAATTTATTGATATTCCGATAACGAACGAAACCATTCCCCACGCAATTTACCAGAAATTGGGCGCCGCCAAAATTTTATTAAAACCGGCCAAAAAAGGCCGTGGCATTATCGCCGGCGGCGTAGTCAGAATTATTTTGGAGTTAAGCGGCGTAAAAAATGTGGTCAGTAAAATTTTGGGCACGGGCAATAAAGTCAATAACGCCAAGTGCGCGATTGAGGCGCTTAAAAATTTGAAAAAACCGGAACCGAAAAGGGGTAAAACGGAAAAAGAAAAAACGGTTTTAACCACCATGCCGGAAGTGGAGGCAAAAGGGAAATAATATAATATAATTTAGATAGCGATTAATTTCCATTCAATTTCCACTTATTTCGCGACCCCGCGTTTGATACGGGGGAGCAAATATCCAATATTTGTTGAAATTAGCTCCTTCCGCTTCGCTCCAGTCGCGAAATTTGTTGATATAATTATTTGATTATGACTTTATCATTACATACAATTAAACCGGCCAGGGGATCTACTAAACGCAGAAAATTAATCGGACGGGGCAATTCCTCCGGCCATGGCACTTTTTCTACGCGCGGCACCAAGGGCCAGAGAGCCAGAACCGGCGGCAGAAATAAGTTAAAAAGATTGGGTTTTAAGAAGATTTTGGCGCAAACGCCGAAGAATCGAGGCTTTAAATCCGATAAACCGAAGAACCAGGCGGTGAATCTGAAAGATCTAAATCAATCTTTTGCCGATGGCGCTAAAATCAACGCCTTGAATTTGTTTAGGGCCGATTTAATCGGCACGGTTGAAGCGCCGATAAAAGTTTTGGGAGCAGGGGAATTAAAACTGAAGAATCTAGAATTCACTGGCGTGAAGATGAGCCAAAGTGCCAGAGCGCAGGTGGAAAAGTTAGGCGGTAAGATTGGCTGATTGACTTTCTGGCTAATTTGTCAGTGAAAGTCTGTTGAATAAGATATTGGTTTTTCACTTAAGACAAAATTTGAGCGATTTTTTTAAAAATATTTTTATTTGAATTTTATAGGTAATATTTTTTAAAAAAATCTGATACAATTTTGTATGCGTTCAAAACCAATGTCTTATTCAACAGAACGGCATCTTCCTTTTTATTATTTATGATGGAAAAATTAATCCAAATTTGGAAGGCGCGCGATTTAAGGAACAGCATCCTCTTCGTTTTAGCCATGCTGGCCATTTTTCGCCTGGCCGCCCATATTCCGGTTCCCGGGGTTAACGCCGCGGCTTTGCGCGACTTTTTCGCTTCCAATCAAATTTTAGGCTTAATGAACATATTTACCGGCGGTGGCATGGAGAATTTTTCCATTGTCATGATGGGCGTGGGGCCGTACATCACTTCTTCAATTATTTTTCAGCTTTTGGCCATGATTATTCCGAAATTAGAAGAAATGAATAAGGAAGAAGCCGGCCGCCAGAAAGTCAATAAGTGGACTCGCTGGCTGACCGTGCCTTTGGCCGCGCTGGAAGCTTACGGCATGATCACCTTGTTAAGACGCTCGTCTAATTTGATTTTAGGCGATATCAGCACCATGAATCTCATCACCATGATTATCACGATTTCAGCCGGCACCATATTTTTAATGTGGCTGGGCGAGCTGATGACCGAGAAGAAGGTTGGCAACGGCATTTCTTTGTTAATTTTTGCCGGCATCGTGGCCGGGCTCTTGCAAACCGTTCAGCGGGTGGCGGTAACCTTTGATCCGTCCAAGCTCTATGTGATTTTAGGCTTTTTAGCCATTGCCCTGATAACCATTGTCGGCGTAGTCGTCATTAACGAAGGCCAGCGCAACGTGCCGGTGCAGTATGCCAGGCAAATCAGGGGCAACCGCATGTTCGGCGGCACTTCCACGCACCTGCCCTTGCGGGTTAATATGGCCGGCGTGATTCCGATTATTTTCGCCATTTCGGTGGTCATCTTCCCGCCCATGATCGCCCAATTTTTTGTCCACGCCCGCACGGCTTTTTTAGCCCAGGCGGCCGACTGGACTATCGGTTTCTTCCAAAACCAACTGGTCTATGCCATCTTGTATTTTTCGCTGGTCTTTGCTTTTACTTATTTTTATACCGAAGTTATTTTCCATCCCACCCAGATCGCGGAGAATTTGCAAAAGCAGGGCGGTTTTATTCCCGGCATCAGGCCGGGCCGGAATACCAGCGAGTACTTAGCCAATACCACGCATAAGATAATTTTTGTGGGCGCCTTGTTTTTAGGTCTGATCGCCATTCTGCCTTTAATCTTGAGATATTTTACCGGCCTGCAATTTTTGACCATTGGCGGCACTTCTTTACTGATTGTGGTTTCGGTGGTGATTGAAACCGTCAAGCAGATTGAATCGCAATTGACCATGAGAGAATATGAAGGCATGTAGGGCAGACACAAATTTACACAAACTAGCAAAACACAAATTTTACACACATTAAAAATCCCATGGAAGTGGGTTTTTTATTTCTTTGCACAATCATGGATAACCCTTTTTTATTTCCTTAATTTATGATATAATAAGACCATAAATCAGGAAAATATATGGATTTTTTTTCTATTATTATTGTTATCGCCGGCTTGTGTTTGTTTGAGGTGGTTTCGAGCATTGACAACGCCATTATTAATGCCGAAGTTTTGTCCACCACGCAGGCTAAGGCCAGGCGCTGGTTTTTAATTTGGGGGTTGTTAATCGCGATTTTTTTAATCAGGGGTCTTCTGCCCTGGCTAATAGTCTGGCTGGTAACTCCAGGCCTGGGGCCCATCCAGGCCCTAACCGTCATTTTTTCTTCGGACGCCAGGGTGGTTGATGCTGTGGAAAAATCCGCGCCCATGCTGTTAATCGGCGGCGGTGTCTTTTTGATCTTTTTATTTTTTCACTGGCTGTTTTTTGGAATCAAAGAATTTCGGCCTGGTGGGAGAAAAGTTTTTTTATAAAAATGGCGTTTGGTTTTATTCGCCCTGCGTTAATTTGTCTGTTAACAATCGCTGATTATACCTAACGAACATTTATGATTAATAAACAAGTAAACGGCGAGCGGGGCAGGTAAAGTGTAAAATGACAGTTAAAAATGACAAATTTCTAATGACAAATGACAAATCAATGACTAATGACAAAATCCAAATAATTATTTATTTGACATTTGGATTTTGTCATTGATTTGTCATTGGGAATTAGTCATTTGTCATTAAGTTATAAATTTTGCCTTGTCATTTTCCATTTTTCCGCCAAAGTTTGTCGCGCCAGCCAGAGGCTGGTCCGCCTTGGGCGGAGATCCGCCTCCGGTGGAGATTTTTAAGTTTTAAACTATTCATATGGTTATAAATAATTTGCCAAAACCCGGCAAAGACTTTAAGGCCACGCTGGGGCCGGGCAGTTTTCAAAGAAAACTTTCTAGCTATGTCAGATATGGCGATGCCAATAACTTGCGGGATAACCAGAAAGAACTGGTTGACATGGCGAAAAAGTACCAAGGCGTCATCAGGAAAAGGGGCGGGCTTAGCAGGCTTCAGAGAAGAGACGCCTGGCTGGGCATCGTTAAAGCCAGTAAGGCCAGGGGCATGCCAGTTACCTGGCATGATAAGATGGACATAAAAAAAGTGCTTGAATACTTGGGCCGCGGTGCGGCCGCGCAAGAAAAAAAATCGCGACTGGAAGGCAAGGTGGTTGAAGGCAGCGGCGGTAAAATTTTAACGCCGGAGCAGGTTAGAAATAATCTAAGAAGGAATATGGCGCGGGATGATTTAGGCATCAGGGCCAGGCAATTGTATGAAACCCGGTACGCCGGCGGTCAAGTTCAGACCAAGTCAATCGGCGCTGGCCTCAAGCCGATAAGCGGAGGCATTAAAACCAAGGGAAGCATGAGAGATATAGGCATTAGCCGAGGATTAACCGGCTTCGCTCAAGGCCATAATGAAAATAAACCGATTAATGACTCTCCGCCCAAACCGCCGCCAGGAGGCATCAAGCCAATAGGTTTGTGAAATTGAGATTTGAGATTGAATAGTATTAATAGTTGTATATTATTACTTAATGTATGTGGTTTAAAGTAAGAATAATTTAAATAAACATCAAAAGTTATCCCGAAAGGATACATCACTTATGCCAAAGACCATAATTATTTTCTTCGGCCCCCCGGGGTCGGGAAAAGGAACACAGGCCGACTTGCTGGCGAAAAAAATCGGCTGGAAAAAAATTTCCACCGGTGATTTATTGCGCGCCGAAGTCGCGGCTGGAACTGATTTGGGCAAATTGGCGGCAAAATATTTAAAAACTGGAAAATTGGTGCCGGATAAATTATTAATTAATTTAGTGGATCATGGTTTTAAGGTAAAATCCGGGGGAGTTATTTTTGACGGTTATCCGAGAAATTCACGGCAACAAAAGGATTTACTGGCGATGCTGGAACGCAAAGTTAAAAAAAGCGATCCGGTTTACGCCATTGAAGTTTCAGTGAGTGACGAGGAAGTTAAACGGCGCCTGGGGTTGAGGCGTATGTGCGCCTGCGGCGCGGTCTATCATTTAACCTATAATTCGCCCATCAATGACGGCCTTTGCGATATTTGCGGAAGAAAAATATTTACCAGAAATGATGATCAGCCCGAGGTTATCGACCGCCGCTTGAGAATATACCATCGTACCGGGAAAGTTTTACTTGGCTATTGGCAAAAACAGGGAAAATTGA
>MFFY01000016.1 GCA_001778055.1 Candidatus Falkowbacteria bacterium RIFCSPLOWO2_12_FULL_45_13 | reverse complement strand
ATACTACAATTTTGTTCCCGCGCTACGCCGGAGGCTTCAGCGAGGCGAGTGCGCTCAAAATCAAAGTCTTTGCCTAGAGCCAGTCTTAAAATTTAAAACTATTTTTTTAACAATCAAACCGGTCAGCCTGGCGTATACGTGATGCTGGCCAAAGCGGTTGACCTGATAACTGGCGGCTTGGCGTTCATCAGTGACTCTGATAATTTGGCCGGTGGTGGTTTTTTCAATTATTTCTCCGCGCCAATAATTTTTTAAGCCAGAGCCGGCTTTCCCCAGCCCGAAAAAAATCGTGGCCTGATTTACGGTTTGAGCCAATTGCCTTAAGCGCGGGTTATCGTAATTTAAGATTAAATAGCCATTTTTTTTAATTGCTTTGGTAAATATCTCATACTCCCCTACCAATTTATCCATATCGTCAAAACTTTCAATGTAGCGCTGGGTAATATCGGTAATAACGCCGATATCCGGCTTGACCAGGGACATCAGGTACTTCATGTCTCCGGGATCGGATACGCCCAGACCTAAAACCAATATTTTAGGTAATTTTAGATAAAAGATAGACTTAAACGCTCGCCAGATAATCGGCGGCCAGTTCTTATAAGAATTATAGCCGCTGGGTAAATTCAAGATGGCCAGGGGCAGGCCGATTTCCGTATTAAAATTTTTCGGATTGAACCGCGCTGCCAGGCCGGCCGCTTCGAGTTGACGCTTAATTTCCTCCTTGGTAAAAATGACGTTGATACTGCCGCTGACGCCGATGATTAAAGGGCGGTAAATAGCCAGCACTAATTTAGTGATGTACTTTAAATAATATTTTAAAATTTGTTTTAAAAGTGTTTTCATATTTTAAAATACTTTTCTATCCTATCAAAGGCGCCGTTGATCTGCTCCGCTGTCCGGCCGAAGCTCAATCTGACATGGCCCTCGCCGCTGGGTCCGAAGGCCGCGCCCGGCACCACGGCAACTTGAATTTTGTCCAGTAAGTCCAGGGCAAAGGCCGTTGAGTCAGATTGATGGAGAATTTTGGGAAAAACAAAGTAGGCGCTATTGGGTTTTATATAACTAAAAAATTTATTTAATTTATCGAGCCGCGAGCAGATTATATCCCGGCGGCGCCGGTACTCTGTTTTAAATTTTAATATATCGCTCTCCCCCATTTCTAAAGCTCCCATGGCGGCGTATTGCGAGATAACCGGAGCGCAGGTAACCAGCGAGTCGTGCGCCTTTAAAATTTCCTTGATAACGGATTCGTCGCTATGGACAAAGCCGACGCGCCAGCCGGTCATGGCGTAAGTTTTGGAAAAACTGAAGATTCTAATCACTTTTTTCCTCAAGACGGTTATTTCGGCCGGGGAGAAGAACTTGCCATGACCGTCATAAATAAAATCCTTATAGACTTCGTCAGCCATGATAAAGAAACTATATTTTTCCGCCAGGCGCGCCAGTCTGGTCAATTGCTCGCGATCATAAATCGTGCCGGTGGGGTTATTGGGATTACAAAATAGTATGGCCTTGGTTTTAGCCGTGACAGCTTTTTCAAATTTATCAAACTCAAAAGCCCAGCCCGTGCTTTCGTTTAAAGGCGCGTAAACCGGCGTACAGCCGGCCAGAAAGACCGCTTCCCGGTATGAGGTATAACTGGGCGAAGGCAGGATAATTTCATCGCCCGGCTGGCTGATGGCTAAAATTGAAGCCGTGATAGCTTCAATTGAACCGACTGTAACGATAATTTCTTTTTGCCAATCATAATACATCTTATCTTCGGCCAAGGCGATTTCAATCATTTCTCTTAATTCCGGCAGGCCGGGAGATAAAGAATATTTGGCCACTACGCCATTATTCAGAGCCCGCTCAACCCGCCGCTTGATGCCGGCCGGGGTATCAAAGCTGGGAATGCCCTGGGCCAGGGAAATTACGTCCGGATATCGAGCGGCCTTTAATTCCATCTGTTTAATGACGCTCAATTGCAAGTTTTTGGTGCGGGTGAACATGGACTATAATTAATAATTATTTCCCACTATCTTTTCTAAAAATTTCAAGGGATAGAGAGGCGGCGTTTCCGCTAAAGCTTGATGGAAAATTACCGTAGACGGGGTCAAGGCGGGCAAAGTGTTAGCCTCAATAATAATCAATTCGCCGCTGGTTACGTTCATAAAAGCGTCAATTCGTCCATAGCCTTTTATGCCCAATCTTTGAGCCACTTTTTCCGTTCTAATTTTGGCCGCTCTGACAGCCGACGGCCTGACGTAAAACGCTGGCGGGGGCGTGATGTTAACGCCCGTACCGCCCTGGAATTTTTCTTCCAAGGTCAGCACATTGCCTGAAGCTACGGTCAGGCTGGGATTAAAAGCTTGCGGCCCTTCCCGCTTCTCCAGTAAGCCGACAGTGATTTCAATCCAGCCGGTATTCTTCTGCCAATTTAATTTATTGTTTATGACCTGAACTTTGTCCGTGGCGATAAATTTTTCAAACATTATTTTCCGCATGGGCCGGGTTGGCATTTCAATTATACCATGCTGGTTGGTTAATCTGCCGTCGGGGATGAAATGACCATCCCTTAGACTGTCCGAGAACTCATTTTTTGTCATTCTGGAGCGTACCCCGGCCTTGAGCCGGGGGGAGCGATAGCATCTCTTATTTACTAATATATAAGAGATGCTATCGGTCGCTCCTGGCGTCGCTCCCTCCAGCATGACAATTCCCGGATAGTTTGAAATGCGGAAAACATAATCCAAATAAATTTTTAAATCATTGGCATGGTAAAGCCGCGCGATGCCGGCACTGCAGCCGTCGTCAAGCGGCTTAACTATAAGGCTAGACCCGCCCAGTTCCTTCAGCAAGTATCGCCAATATTTCGTAAAATCCTGATTTTTAAATTTTTTTAAAAAATTAAGTTCAACCACTTTTTTTTTGGCCGTGTCTATCCCCTCTTGCTCCAGGCCGGCCAAGGCTTGGCTGGTAGCGAATTTATTCATACAAAGTTCAGACGCGGTCGAGTCTGATCCATTAAAAGGCTTATTCGTCAGTTCCAGCATTTTTTGCAGCTGGCCATTCTCCCCTATTCCGCCATGCAGGGCGATAAAAACATAAGGCGATTTTTGAACAAATTTTTTTAACGACATTTTTTCCGGCAAAAACCAAGGTTCGGACAAATCTTTTTTTTCAACTTGCAGACGGCTGATTATTTTGGCGGTTAATTTTTTTAAACGTTTTTGGTTTAGCTTAGCCTGGCGGCAGGCTTGGGTGATTTCTTCCACCGTGTGATTGAGCGTCAGCGTATAGGGCAAGCGCCAGACATTATCCTTAGTATCAAGCAAATAAGGCTGCGGGTTATATTTGGCCGACCTTTTCAATTTTAACCAAACATTGGTTCCGCTCATGACCGATACCTGCCGTTCGGCCGTTTTGCCGCCGAAAATAACATTGATTTTTTTCCGCCGTGGCGGTTTGGGCGTCGGCTGCCGAATAGCCAGAGGCAAACTAATGCCTTGCCGGCGACAAGAGTTAACTAAAACATATTGCAGTAAATCGCGATGGCTCATGCCTAACCGGGATGATTGCATAAATAAGAAGCTATTCTGCTCCATGCCGGAAATCGGATTAAAATCGGAAAACCAAATCCGGCCGTCGGGTAAAAGCCAGCCGTCAAAACGGGCGAAGTCTCGCATGGCAAATAATTTAAAAAGTTCTTCGGCTTGTTTTTGAATTTTAATAATTATTTTCTCGGAAAATCTGGGCGGGCAATGATAAACCACCTGGCGATTGGCTAAATATTTTCTGCGGTAGTCAAAAATTTGATTATCTTTATAAGACATCTCAATTTCTGTGGGCAGAATGGCGACCGGCTGGCCAGTCCGATTTTCCAGGATAATCACGGTAAATTCTTTACCCTGACAAAAAGGCTCTAAAACCACTCTGGTGCCCTCGTCTTTAGAAAATATCTCTTGGCTTGCCATTAGGGCGGCGTCAGGATCAGCTATTGAATAAACCGCGATGCTTGAGCCGCCACCGGCCGGCTTAACGATGGCGCGCTTTATTTTATGCTTTTTAAAAAATTCAGCGATTTCTCGCTTATGAGCGCTAAAGTTTCTTTTTAATAGCAGCAGGGAGGGCAGTGTATAAAATCCTTTCTTCTTTATGTATTCATTAGAAATATGCTTGTCAAAAGCCAGCCGGCAGGCGGCTGACGAGGAGCCGATAAAAGGCAGATTATGGTTTTCTAGAAATTTTTGAATTTCACCGTCTTCTCCAAACTGGCCGTGAATTACCGGAAAAGTAATATAAACTTTTTTCAAAAAATCAATTAATTTTTTTGACGTTAATGCGCGAGAAGTTTGTTTAAGTTTAAAATCAAAATCCGCCGGCGTGTTGGAATAAAGCTGGGCGCGGGAAATTGCGAAAGCGTTTTTTTTATGATCAAAATAAACCGGCAAAATTTCAATTTTGTCGGACGTTAAATGATCTAAGACCGTGCGCGCCGAATTCAAGGAAATAGCGCGCTCTAAGGACGGCCCGCCGCATAAAAGCGCGATGGTAAATTTAGGCATAATTTTTATGGATGTTTCTTAAAGAAAGGTTCAATGTTTTGAATGAGATTCATAAAATTTATTTTTTCTTTTTACCGATTACTTTCAGACCCCCGGGCAAATACTTATGCAAGGCTTGGGGAATCTTTATGGAGCCGTCGGCTTGCTGGTGGTTTTCCATGATGGCGATTAGGGTCCGGCCGATGGCAAAGGCGGTGGCATCATTCATGTGCACAAAACTTTTGTGGCCGTCCCGGGCTTTATATCTGGTATTAAGCCGGCGGGCTTGAAAATCAGTCATGTAATCAGCCGTGTGGGTTTCGCGGTATTTGCCTTGTCCGGGCAGATAGCACTCAATATCCACGGCACGGTAATCGGCTTTGCCGCCGATATCGCCGGTGCATTTTAAAACCACTTGATAAGGAATCTCTAGTTGAGACACCAGGTATTCCTGCGCGGCCACGATAAATTCTTGTTCCAGGAGGCCATGTTGCGGCATGGTAAAACATTCCATTTCCAGTTTATCAAATTGATGGCGCCTTAAGATGCCGGTCGTGTCTTTGCCATAGGAACCGGCTTCTCGCCTGAAAGCGGTTGAATAACCGATATATCTTATAGGCAAATCCTCTTCTTTGATTATTTCATTAAGATGGAGCGGGCCCATGGTATGCTCGGCGCTGCCCACCAAGAGCGCGTCGTCTTGTTGTAAATAATAGCGGTCATCAACTGGGTCAAACCGGTCCATTTTTTTCATGATCTCGGCCTTGGCGATTACCGGCGGCACCACCGGGATAAAGGTCTTGGCCGATGGATTACCGGATTTTTTGGCCAGCTGGCTGATAATTTTTTGGTCGGCTAAGGTTTCAAAAACGAATTGGACTAGAGCGAATTGCAATAGCGCGGCCTCACCGAATAAATAATTAAATCTTAAGCCGGAAATAGCGGTGGATTTTTCCGTGTCTATGATCTTATGCAGGCGGCCCAATTTAACGTGATCTTCGGGCGGAAAATCAAATTTTGGAATTTCCCCGATCCGCCTTAAAATTTTATTGCCGGTTTCGTCCGGGCCGACCGGGGTATCGTCGGAAACGATATTGGGCAGCTGATACAAGAGCTCGGTGTATTCGCGGCTCAAGTCCTCCAGTTCATTTTCAAAACTGACGATGTCATTTTTTATTTTTTTGCCCTGGGCGATTTGCTCGCCGGTCGGCTTGCTTTCCTTAAAAGAATCGGCCAGCTTATTTTTTTCGGTCCTTAATTCTCCGATTTTAGTTTGCAGCTTTTTTTTACGATCATCAAGCTCAAACAGTTTTTCCAGATTAATTTTAACATTTTTATTTTTGGCCGCTTGTTCCACTTTGGCCCGGTTTTGTTTGATGAATTTAATATCCAGCATAAAATATGAATTATGAATAATGAATCACGGTAATCCTCGCGTGAGCTTTAATTTTTTAATTTGCCATTTTTTAAGATTGAGGTTTTATATTTATCCGGCTTAAAAGATTTTAGGCGGACTATTTTAGTCTTTAGATTTAATTTTTTTAATTTTTGTTCAAGTTGATCGGTAAAGTTTATCTGATCATAGCCCAGGCAGATGATATCCGGCCGATATTTTTTTATGGCGGCGAATTTATCGGTTAAACTGCCAAATATCGCTTGATCGGCTAAATTTAAGCTCGTAACGGCCTGCTGGCGCTGTCTTTCATCGTGATATGGCAGTTTGCCTTTTAATGTACTGACCGTACGGTCGCGGGCGATTACAACGATTAAATAAGGCGCGAGCTTTTTGGCCTGACGCAAAAGATATTTATGCCCCGGATGCAGAAGGTCAAACGTGCCGAAGACCATGACGGTTTTCTTTTTTTTAAACTTGGCCGAAAATAGAGCTTTACCGCGGTTCATAAGATTTTCCTCAAGTTGCCGTTTATGACGATCGGCTTCATGGCGATGAGTTCATCCGTATACGGCATTTTTGGAATATCGTTGTAAAAAAAGATTTTTTTATAGGCGAAACCGATTTCCATCAGCACGTTGCCGCCGATATAATTCTTAACGCCGTTTTTATCTATATAGGACTTACGCGTTTGCGCAAAAATATATAAAAAATTAGTTAATTATGAGATAATAGGGATAAGGGCCGACCTTAACGGCCAAAAAACA
>MFFY01000015.1 GCA_001778055.1 Candidatus Falkowbacteria bacterium RIFCSPLOWO2_12_FULL_45_13 | reverse complement strand
AGCGTAAACCGGCCAAAACGACAACGGAGACAAAAATCATGGCCATAATAAAAATATAGCCGCCAACCGCCCGCTCTTTGCCCAATCTGACGACCAAAGTATCCTTGCCCACTTTTTTATCCGCCGCATAGTCAGGAAATTCGTTAATATATAATACTCCGGCGATCAGCAAAGAGACTGGCAATGCTGCCAGCACCGGTTCAAGTGCCAGCTGTTGGGTCTGGACATAATAGGAACCGAGCGTCACCAGAATCCCGAAGTTCAGCCCTACGACCAATTCTCCTATGCCCCGATTTACCAGACGAAAAGGAGGCGCTGAATAAAAGAAGCCCGAAAAAACTCCGATGACGCCAAGGAGCAAAATGACATTGCCTCTCAAGAGAGTTAAATAAAGCCCGATCAAACTGCCCAGGCCAAAAAAGAGCAAGGCCGCCGCTAAAACCTGGCCGGGTTTGAGCAAACCCTTTTGGATCATTCGGCTCCCGCCGGAAAAAGGCCGGACATATTCGGTGTTGATCTCGTCATTCCCGCTCCGGTGGTCAAAATAGTCGTTAATGATATTGGTCCCCAGGTGCAGGCAAGTTATCCCCAGAAGGGTTAAAAGAAAATATCCCCAGTGAAACACATTCGCGCTTGTCCAGGCGACTAAAGCGCCCAGCACAACCGGGATCACTGTCGCCGTGAGAAAAGGAACGCGCATTTCGGTGATCCAGGCAACTAAATTTTTCTTGAAGTTGTCCCAGCCGAGATAGTAATGAGCGGCCAGCTCGCGCTCGCCGAAATTAATTACTGTCGGGCCCACGCCTCTAATAACTTCTTGAACGACCCGATATTTAACGGTCTTGGGCACAACTTTAACAACAGAGAGTAAATCCAGCGCGCCTCCCTGCTTCATATTTGCCACCACCGGCGATCGGGTCATAAGGAGATCCAAGGCGGCCTCGCGCTCTTTTTTATTAGCTAAAAGCTCCGCCGCACCTGTAACCTCAACCTCCTTCGCCTCAAAAAATCCCTGGTCACCCTTGATCACTAAAATAGAAGCCGTTGGATTGTCGAGAAATTGCTTGACCTTGGGATCACCCTTGAGTGTCGCCAGATAAAAATTAAGATCACCATCTACCGCGAAGTGCATGGCCCGGGTTTTAATCCGACCAGCTTCGAGCGTTGCCACAACGCCAAATTCTGTCGCTGCTAAAGTTTGTAAGATTTCCTCTCGTGTATGTGTCGTTTCCATGATCATTTCCTCCTTTTTTTAACCGTATTTGTAAGAGATACCGAACCCGCCGCGCGGATAGCGCCATTCCAAATTATTATATTCATTGCAAATTATCCGGCAGGTTCCGCATTCAACGCAACCCTCGTAAGAAACAACAATTTTCCCCTCTTCCAGCTTGTAGACCTGCGCCGGACAGGTGTAAAGGCACTGTTTCTTCTGGCACATGGCGCAGAGGTCCGGATTGATAATCTTAAGATGCGGCAGACTATCCACCACATAGCGATCCAAAAACAATTTATCTTCTAATTTCATAATTCATCTCCTAACCAAAAGCTCTCCAGGCCGAAAAGGCGTCTTTCGCCAAGCCCCATAAACTCCGTTTTTTTAGCGTCGACCAGAAAATTTTCCTTTGTTTCTCCCGTTTCGGCACACCATCGACCGTCAAAAATTCAGTCGCCGCTTCATTGATGATCTCCGGATACAGCGTCAACAGCTGGCGATTGCTTTCGAGGTAAGTGTAACTGTTGCGGTATTTTTTTAGATCCTTCATGACATAACTTTCAGTCAACTTTTTTTTGTATAAAGACAGGCCGCGCGCGGAAAAATCCCATTTGCGATGCGCCTCGAGGATAGTTTCCGCCGCCAATTTGCCGGAAGTCATCGCCAAATTCGACCCCTCCTGGTGCAAACCATTGACCATCATCCCGGCATCACCCACCACCAAAAAGCCGTCACTGCAGAGAATTGGCATGGCGTTGTAGCCCCCCTCCGGGATCAGGTGCGCCAGATATTCGCGGGTTTGCCCGCCTGCCAAGAGGGGTTTTACCACCGGATGATTTTTCATCTCTTCGATCAGATCGTACGGGCTAATTTTATAATTCACCCAGTCGGAGAGGATACAGCCGACGCCAACTGAAAGCGTGGTTTTATTGGTGTAGATAAAGCCTACCCCCACCATTCCTTTGGTGATCTCACCGGCGATCTCAATCGTCAAACCCTGATCCTCTTCCAGGTCAAAAAGATCCTGGATTCGGTTTTTAGGCATGGAGATGATCTCTTTAACCGCCAGCGCCACATTTTCAGGAGATATTTCAGTATGGAAACCGGCAGCTTTGGACAGCAGCGAATTGACGCCGTCGGCCGCCACCACCACCGGCGCGTAAAGTTCGCCGTCGGTTCGGCCGGTCTTGACCCCGATTATTATACCCTGGGCATTGCGAATCACCTCTTCCACCAGTGTTTCGGGGATATAAAACGCCCCTTTTTCAATCGCCTTCCCAACAAACCATTTATCAAATTTCGCGCGCAAAACCGTACAGCTGTTGTATGGCGGCTGCGCGAATTTAGGGGTTTTGTGCGAAACGGAAACCTTGGAATCCTTAGACAAAAACCAAAAACGTTTTTCCGTCACGTAGCGCTCGAGCGGCGCCTCCTTCCAGAATTCCGGCACGAGTTCATTCAAGGCACGGCTATAGATCTGGCCGCCCATGACATTTTTAGAGCCGGGAAAATCACCGCGCTCGACAAGAGCGACATTGAGGCCGTTCTGCGCCAGCACCAGGGCGGTGGAAGCGCCTGCCGGGCCGGCGCCAACAACGATCGCGTCAAATTTATTGTCCGCTATTTTAGTCTCTCCTTAAATTGGCTGATAAAGATCGGCAGCACAGCAAAGAGATCTCCCACAATGGAATAGGTGGCCAGCCTAAAGATCGGCGCTTCCCTGTCAGTATTGATGGCGACGATAACATCGGAAGTCTGCATCCCGACCAGATGCTGGATCGCGCCGGAAATGCCGCAGGCAAAATAGATCTTGGGTCGGACGGTCTTGCCCGTTTGGCCAACCTGCGCGCTGACCGGCACCCAGCCGGCATCAGCCGCTTTGCGCGATCCCCCCACCACCCCGCCCAACAAATCTGCCAGCTCTTTTAACAGCGCGAAGTTTTTTGCCCCGCCCATCCCTTTTCCGCCGGCAACAATAACCTCGGCATCTTCGAGCGGCGCGTCGGTTTTTATCTGGCAGACAAAGTCAAGCACCCGGGCAGGAAGATCGCACGCGGGCATTTTTTCTTCTATAATTTTATCGGTCCGCCGCGCGTCAGGCGGCAGAGCAACCATGACTCGCGGCCGCACCGTCGCCATTTGGGGGCGATGACGCTTGGTCATAATGGTCGCCAGGATGTTGCCGCCAAAAGCCGGCCGGGTCTGCTTTAAATTCCTGGTCCCTTCTTCAATATCCAAACCGGTGCAGTCGGCCGTGAGACCCGTCCCAAGTTTGGTGGCCAGAGCTCCGCCCAGATCCCTTCCCATGGTGGTCGCCCCGAGCAGTAAGATCTCGGGTTTATATTTTTGGCAGATATCGAGCGAGGCCGCAAGATAGGCCGCGGTAGTATAATTTTTCAGCCGGTGGTCAGCGATCAGATAAACCGCATCCGCGCCGTACTGGATAACTTCCGCCGCGAGGGAATGAACGTTGTCTCCCAGTAAAATACCGGCCAGGGGAACTCCCAGCTTATCCGCCAACTTGCGCCCCTCGCCCAACAGCTCAAACGCCACCACAGCAATCTTGCCGCGCGACTGCTCGATAAAAACCGCGACGCCGCGGTATTCCTCTAAATTAGACGGCACAACTTGCCTCCGATCTAATTTGCGGCATAAGCTGCCCGACGATCTTTTTTATTTCCGCTTCACTGGCTGTAATTAATTTGCCGCCCTCGCGCAGAGGCGGGCTGAAAATTTTGACGACTTGGGTGGGCGACCCTTTTAAGCCGAGTAAATTAGCATCAAGCCCGATTATTTTATTATCCCAGATCGGCGGCTCGTATTTGACTGATTTCATCAGATTGGGCAGGGAAGCGTAGCGGATTTCGTTGGCTTCTTTGAGCACTGTCAAAAGCGCCGGCAAACGCGCGGCCACCGTTTCCACCCCTTCTTCCAATTTCCGAACCACAGTTATCTCATGTTTCTCGACATCAACGCTTTTAAAATCAGAGACATAAGTTAATTGCGAAAAGTTAAGGCGAGTGGCGATCCCGGGCCCGACCTGCGCGGTGTCGCCATCGATCGCCTGCTTGCCGCAGAAAACAATATCAGGATTAATTTTGGCGATCGCGCCCGCCAGAGCGTAGCTGGTCGCCCAGGTATCGGCGCCGGCAAAAGCCCGATCGGTCAAGAGAATCGCTTCATCCGCACCGAGCGAAATGGCTTTTTTTAAAACTGCCCTGGCCTGCGGCGGCCCCATGCTGACGACAATAACCTCCGCGCCATAACGGTCTTTGATCTCGAGGGCCATTTCCAGCGCGTGCATATCATAGGGGTTGGGGATAGAAGGAACCCCTTCACGGATCAAAGTATTGGTGACCGGATCGATTTTTACGTCGGTCGTATCGGGAACCTGTTTTATGCAAACGACAATTTTCATATAAATATCTTTTGGTTTGCGATTTTTTTCACAGACCCCATTCTACAATTGTTTAAATAAGATTTCAATATCAAATTTTAGGTGCGCTTGGGCAGGCTGACAAAAAAAGTTGTCCCCTCACCTTCCCTCGACTCAACCCAGATCTTTCCCTGATGCATTTCAACCACTTCTTTACTCATCGCCAGGCCTAAACCTGTCCCCATTTTTTCAATTGCCTGGGCATTCTTAGCCCGATGAAACTCTTCAAAAATACAGGGCAAATCGTCTTTGGGAATTCCAATTCCGGTATCTATAATTTTTATTTGATAGTTGTCCCCTTGGTCTTCAACAACAAAGGTAATTTTGCCGCCAGCTAAAGTATATTTGCAGGCATTTACTAAAAGATTAGACAAAGCAGCTTCCAGATAGATTCCAACTCCATTGATGCAACCTAAAAATTCCGGCAGCACCACTTCAAAAGCCACGTTCTTCTCGTGCGCTCTGACCCTGGCATCCTCAAGGAGCGGCTCAATAATATCAGATAAATGTAGGACCTCCGCCTTAAGCTCTCTGGTTAATTTTAATTTTGTAATATCAAGCAAGGCGCGCACGAAAAACAATAGTTTTAGAGTTCGTCGGCTAGCGCGATTTAATAAGTTTTTTTGTTGCTCTGCCAAAGGCCCGCAAATTTCGCTAGCCACCGGATCGATGCACCCCTGAATAGCAGACAAATGTTCTTTAATGTCGTGAGTCACCCTCAAAACATACTCGCTTTTAATCCGATCTTTTTCTTTGAGTAGCTGATTAACTGTCTTTAGCCGGTTAGCCACCGACGTAGCCATGTAAACAGCAATATATATCGTGCTGATAAAAACAAAAGAAATTTCCACAACATATAAAAGATTATTATAAAGCACCGCCGTGATAAAACCGCTCAAAGGATAATGGGGCATGATTCCGAGATATTCCAAGCTAACTATCAACAAAAACAAAAAGACTGTAAAAGTAGCTTGTAAAAAAGCTGCCCGCCGAGAAAGCAAAATACTGGCTATTATTGCATGAAAAATAAAATAAAAAATAAAAAGGTTCTCTATTCCTCCGGAAAAATGTATGCAGACCGCTAAAATCAAAAGATCCAATGAAATTTGAAGGTTGGCCAGCCAATCCGAGTAAACAGACAACTCAACCTTGCGCTTATTGATCGAAACCAAAATAATATAAATAAGCAAATTATATGAAGCCAGGAATAAAATAGCAGAGTAGAGAATATAAGCGGGCAGCCTAATGCCTAGAATATGGTCGGCAATAAAAACAGTTAGTACAACCCCGGCCGCGGCTATCCATCTTAATTTAACCAGCCAGAACAATCTTTCCGTCACGTTATCTTACATTGTAAGCCAAGACGGACTCAAACACAAGAGCCAGTATTATGACCGCGCGGGCGCGGTAATTATTCATTCTTTCATCACGCTGTTTCTTGCGGGTTCGCTTGATATGGCTGGCGGTCCCTGAATTCTTCCTTTTTCCCTTTATTCCAGTTCTGCACCGGACGGAAATAACCGACCACGCGGCTGTAAACTTCAGTGCGCATATTGCAGCTCTCTGTCTCTGGCAAATTGGCTTTCTGTGGCATTTTCTTTCACCTCCTTGTCTCGAGCGGAGTCGAGAGACTTGTTTATTTCGATTGGACAGGTATAATGCTCTCCTTTTATGTAGCCGTGTACGGGACAAATACTAAATGTCGGAGTGATCGTAAAATACGGCAGATGGAATTTGTACGCGATCTTCTTTACCAGTTGCCGGCAGCTTTCGGCCGAGGGTAAGCGCTCGCCTAAAAAGACGTGCACGACAGTGCCGCCGGTATATTTTGTCTGCAGTTCGTCCTGATGGGTCAGGGTTTCAAGCACGCTGTCGGTAAAGCCGACCGGCAATTGGGTCGAGTTGGTGTAATATGGCTCGCTGGCGCCGGAGGTCCTTATCTCTGGAAAAAGTTTTTTGTCGAGGCGCGCCAGACGGTAAGCGGTCCCTTCCGCCGGGGTCGCTTCCAGGTTATAAATATGGCCGGTTTCTTCCTGGAACAGGGCCAATCTGGCCCGGAAAAAATCCAAGACTTTAAGGGCGAGAGTCTTGCCCGCCTCGCTCTCGATCCCTTCCTCCAGGAAATTCAAACAACATTCGTGCATCCCCACCAGGCCAATGGTGGAAAAATGATGTTTAAGGTTCCCCAGATAGCGTTTGGACCAAGGGAGTAACCCGGCATTCATATGTTTGGAGACTTCTTTGCGTTTGATCTCGAGGGATTCCTTGGCCAGATAGAGCAGATTGTCTAGCCGTTCAAAAAACTCCGCTTCGCTTTTCGAAAGATAACCCAGCCGCGGTAAATTGATCGTGACCACGCCGATACTGCCGGTTTTCTCGCCTGATCCGAAGAGGCCGCCGGTTTTAGTCATCAGGTCGCGCAGGTTTAGCTGCAGGCGGCAGCACATACTGCGCACGTCAGAGGGATTAAGGCTGCTGTTAATAAAATTTTGGAAATAAGGGATACCGTATTTTGCCGTCATGGCAAAGAGGAGCAGCGCGTTCTCGCTCTCCCAGTCAAAATCTTTAGTGATATTATAAGTGGGAATAGGAAAAGTGAAGATCCGACTGTCTTTATCACCTTTGATCATCACCTCGATAAAAGCCTTGTTGATCATGTCCATTTGCGGCTGGAACTGGCGGTAAGTCTCGTCCTGGAGATATTCACCGCCGTAAATGATCGGCTGATCGGCCAGATCTTCAGGCACGGTCCAATCAAGAGTGATGTTAGTAAAAGGAACCTGGTTCCCCCAGCGCGAAGTCGCGTTGATAGCGAAAACAAATTCCTGGATCGCCTGCTTGATCTGCTGATAATTCAGCCCGTCTTTGGCCGCTAACGGCGCGAGGTAAGTGTCAAAAGAAGAAAAAGCCTGGGCGCCGGCCCACTCATTCTGCAAGGTTCCCAGAAAATTGACCACCTGGCCTAAAGCGGCGTTAAAATGCTTGGCTGGTTTAGCGGAGATCCGGCCGGGGACG
>MFFY01000014.1 GCA_001778055.1 Candidatus Falkowbacteria bacterium RIFCSPLOWO2_12_FULL_45_13 | reverse complement strand
TCGCCTCGCGCGCCGTTGGCCAGAGCCTTGGCGACGTGCCACCGGAACTTTCGGCGTAGCGCGGGCGGGAATCCAGAAATTTTGGAGTTTTTGCCTGACATTTATTATAAAGGCGTCCAGCCGTCTATATTATTAATTTTAAATTAAAAATTTTAAATTTTAATTCAATTTTAAATGTTTAAATTTAAATAATTTAATTTATCATTCATTTCAAATTTCTAATTTCAAATTTAAAATTGTTTGATTAATTATGTTTTGTTAAGGACACGATTTTGGAATAATCGTGTTTGGTTCCCCCGGCAGGACTCGAACCTACAACCAAGCGTAATGGCACTTTACTTTACATTAAGCTATGGTGGATGCCTAAAAACTTAAAAAGAACAACTCCTTAACGAAATTCGCAATCTAAATTTGTGTCAACCTGTTTTAAATTTGTGTTAATTTATATCTCAAAACGCTAAATCCTCCAAATATTGCCTGTCCTCTTCAATTATTTCCTCAGCGTTCATTTTCCTCCGGCTGGGGATAGACCAGCTCTTACCGGATTTTTTTTCTTTTGGGCGAATGCCATTCGCCCCTACAAAATCTTTTTCCGCCGTTTCTCTGAACTCACGGTATGCCGGCAATTCTTCGGGCAGTGGCAAATCATCGCTCATATTTTCGTCCGCCTTCTGCTCGCTTTTCCAAATTGCAATATCGCGATTTATTTTATCAAGTAGCTCATCTTCTGTCAAGCCCCGCACCTCGCTCTTGCCTAAAACCAAATTCTCATAATCTGTTAAGGTTAAAACTACAAAAACATTGTCAGGTTTGGAACTGTCAAAAACAATCAATTTATCTCCGGTCTTTTTGACCAAATTAATCGCTTTTTGCAATTGATCCTTCATAGGGGCCATGTTAAATCTTAAAGTATGTCTATATTATATATTAAAATTTAACAAATTGTCAAACGAAAATAATTTAAAATGAAAAAGTCAAAATGAAAAATGACAATGTAGAGTTAAAAATTCTTTCTGTCATCCCCGCGAAGGCGGGGATCCAGGAGAGAGCAGTAAAAACATATTTACTGTTCGCCCTCAATACTCAAGGCAGATACGATACAAACTTAGAGGAAAAAAATATATTTTTGCCCCTCCCTCCTGGATTCCCTGCCTGCCGGCAGGCAGGCCGACAGCCTGCGGCTTCGGGAATGACAAAATTTTACATTTTTAACTGTCATTTTAATTTTGAAATTTACATTTTTCACTTTTTAACCTTTTCCCCGATTATCTCCTCGGCCACGTTTCTCGGCACCTCGCTGTAATAAGCAAACTCCATGGTATAGCTGGCCCTCCCTTGAGTCATTGACCGGAGCTGGGTGGCGTAACCGAACATTTCCGACAGCGGTACTTTGGCTTTAATGAATTTTACCATGGTCCGGTCGCCCATTTCCTCAATCTGCGCCCGTTTGGAATTCAGGTCGCCAATGACTTCGCCCATGAACTCTTCCGGCGTTACGGCTTCAACTTTCATGATTGGCTCTAAAATTACCGGCGCGGCCTGTTTCGTAGCGTCGCGGAAAGCCAGCGATCCGGCGATTTTAAAAGCCGCTTCAGAGGAGTCAACTTCGTGATAGGTGCCGTCAAAAACCGCGGCTTTTATGTCCACGATCGGATAACCGGCCAGGATGCCTCGGTCCAATGCTTCTTTAACGCCCTTTTCCACGGCCGGAATAAATTCGCGCGGAATCGAGCCGCCTTTGACTTCATCAATAAATTCAAAGCCCTTGCCCGGTTCGTTCGGTTCAACTCTCAACCAGCAATGGCCGTATTGCCCGTGGCCGCCCGATTGTTTAATATATTTTCCCTCGGCCTCGGCCGTCTTTTTGATGGTTTCGCGGTAAGCCACCTGCGGCTTGCCCACGTTAGCCTCAACTTTAAATTCCCGCTTCATCCGGTCAACAATGATATCCAGATGAAGCTCGCCCATGCCGGCGATGATGGTCTGCATGGTTTCTTCATCGCTTCTCACCCTAAAGGTCGGGTCTTCTTCGGACAACTTGGCCAGAGCCATGCCCATTTTTTCCTGGTCAGCCTTGGTTTTCGGTTCAATGGCGATAAAAATTACCGGTTCCGGAAAAGTAATGGACTCTAAAACCAGGGCCTGGCTTTCATCGCACAAGGTATTACCCGTGGTCGTGCCTTTTAAGCCGATGACGGCCGCGATTTCACCGGCAAAAACTTCCTGGACTTCTTCGCGATGATTGGCGTGCATTCTGACGATCCGACCGATTCTTTCCCGGTTGCCGGTGGAAGCGTTTAAAATATAAGAGCCTGACTGCAAAATGCCGCTATAAACTCTGATGAAACAAAGCTTGCCCACGTAAGGATCGGTGGCGATCTTAAAAGCCAGGGCGGCAAACGGTTCCGTATCCGACGGCTTGACTTGGATGATTTTTTCTTTATCGTCCGGATCAAAACCGGTAATTGCCGGCACCTCCAAAGGCGACGGTAAATAGTCAACCACGGCGTCCAGCAAGAGTTGAACACCTTTATTTTTTAAAGCGCTGCCGCAGAGCACAGGTACGATTTTATTATTTACCACCGCTTGATGCAGGACTTTCTTTAAATCTTCCACTTTGATCTCTTCGCCAGCCAGATATTTGTTCATCAGAACTTCGTCATTTTCAGCAATGGCTTCAACTAATTTTGCCCGGTATGATTCAACCTTGTCCGCGAGTTCGGCCGGTATTTCCCGATCTTCCCATTTAGTGCCCAAATCATCTAAAAAAAAACGCGCTTTTCTCTCAAATAAATCAATCACGCCTTTAAATTGATCCTCGGCGCCGATCGGCAGCTGAACCGGATGGGCCTGTTTAGTCAGTCTTTTATGAATGGCTTCCAGGTCTTTATAAAAATCCGCGCCCGTACGATCCATTTTATTGATAAAAGCGATGCGCGGCGCCTTATATTTATCCGCCTGATGCCAGACGGTTTCCGACTGCGGCTCCACTCCGGCCACGCCGTCAAAGACCACCACGCCGCCGTCCAATACCCGTAGCGAGCGCTCCACTTCAGCGGTAAAATCCACATGGCCGGGAGTATCAATTAAATTAATCCGGCAGTCTTTCCAAAAACAAGTGGTGGCCGCGCTGGTGATGGTTATGCCGCGTTCCCGTTCCTGCTCCATCCAGTCTAAATCAGTCGAGCCCTCGTGCACTTCGCCTATCTTATGCTTTTTGCCGGTATAAAAAAGAATGCGCTCGCTCACCGTGGTCTTGCCGGCGTCAATATGGGCGATAATGCCGATGTTGCGAGTTTTTTCTAAACTATATTCTCGGGGCATAGTTTTTTCCTTGTCATTCCGGTCTCCGAGCCGGAATCCATTTTTTCTGTCATTCCCGCGAAGGCTCGCCTCGCGCGCCATTGGCCAGAGCCTTGGCGACGTGCCACCGGAGCTTTCGGCGTAACGCGGACGGAAATCCAAAATTTTTAATTATAAATTTTTAATACAAGCGCCCAGCAATAGGAACATTTTTGTCAGGAATTATTAAAATACATTCGTTTTTTTCATCAGGCACGCCCAAAGTTAAAACCTCTGAAACTGCGGGACCAATTTGCCGAGAGGGAAAGTTAACCACGCATAGAACTTGTTTGCCAACCAAATTTTTTATCTTATAATTTTGCGGCAATTGAGCGCAGGATTTTTTTATACCGATTTCTTCGCCAAGATCAATTTTTAATTTATACGACGGTTTTCTGGCTTCCGGAAAATTTTCAGCTTCAATAATTTTACCAACTCTAATATCTAATTTTTGAAAATCTTCGTATGTCGCCATATTCTTTAATTGTCATGCCGGACCTGATCCGGCATCCAAGGGGGCGAGGCACTAATATGTCTTATGAGACTACATATTCCTACCTCGCTCTCCTGGATTCCCGACAGCCTGCGGCTTCGGGAATGACAAAAAAATTTTAATTTTTTATTTCCAAATTTTTTGTATTTCTTGATCGCTATTTTTTAAATTTTCATTAATTTTTTCTAAATCAATTACTGCCTTATTTTTTATCTCTCGGCTTTGCTCAGCCTGGCCTTTTTGGTTCATAAACCCAAAAGCGATAACGGCGATTATTAAAATAACTATGATGACAGCTATTAATGCAAAACCCCTTGCTTTTTAATTCCTCCGCCCATTTTTAACTTTACATTGTCATTTTGCATTTTGATTTTTCCATTTTCAATTTTAGCGAGCGTTAGCGAGCGAAATGCGCGAAAGCTTTATTGGCTTCGGCCATGCGATGGACTTCGGCGCGCTTTTTCACGGCCGCGCCTTCGCCTCTGGAGGCGTCCGTAATTTCGGCCGCCAATTTCTCGGCCATGGGCTTGCCCTGGCGCGCCCGGGCCGCGTCAATCAACCAGCGACAACCCAGAGTAAAGCGTCGCTCTCCCCTTACCTGAAAAGGGATCTGATAGTTAGCGCCGCCCACGCGCCGGCCGCGGATTTCCAATAAAGGACTGACCTGTTTTAAGGCCTTATTAAAAACATGCCGGGGATCTTGCTTGGTCTTTTCCTTGAGTATATCGAAACTGGCGTAGACGATTTTTCGCGCCACGGTTTTTTTGCCGCGCTCCATGATGTAATTAATAAACTTAGCGATGTCCGTATCGTTATATTTTAGGTCAGGTAATATTTTTCTTTTGGTGACTGGTTTTCCTCGCATATTTTTTCTCGCAACTCACAACCCGTAGCTCGTAACTCCTAACCCAAAAATTGAGTTGCGAGTTATGAGATTATTATTTAGGCCTCTTGGCTCCATACCTCGACCGGCTTTGCTGGCGGCCTTCAACGCCCAAGGTATCGTAAACGCCGCGGATTATTTTATACCTGACGCCTGGCAAATCCTTGGTTCGGCCGCCTTTTATTAAAACGATGGAGTGTTCCTGCAAATTATGGCCTTCGCCCGGGATGTAGGCGGTAACTTCCATGCCGTTAGACAGTCTGACGCGGGCGATTTTTCTCAAGGCTGAATTAGGTTTCTTGGGCGTGGTGGTAGTAACCTTCACGCAAACGCCGCGCTTAAAAGGCGAGCCCTTGGGCAATTCAATTCTTTTCCGATGCAAAGTATCTAGGGTTGACTGCAGGGCTGGTGATTTAGTTTTATATTTGGTTATTTGCCGGCCTTTGCGGACCAGCTGATTAATCGTAGGCATAATAATACAAATTACGAATTTTAATACGAATTTACAAATGAAATCACAAATTATAATTATAGAGCACGAACTTTTACAAATAGAATTCGTAAATTCGTACTTGATTCGTAATTCGTATTATAAATGTAAAAAAACAAACCCGTATAAGCGGGATATAATAAAACTTAATAACCTATTCTAATTTAACACAGGAAATAAAAATGGTCAAGAACGCTTTGCGCCCAACTTCTTTTCTAAAATTTCACCCCTTCTTTGCAATTCAACTAACTCAAAGCGATAAGCCACATTATCAAGCTTAAGCTTTATTTCTTCCTGGCCTTGTTCCAGGCCGTCCATTCGCTTTTCCAGGCCGTCCATTCGCTTTTCCAGGCCGTCAAACCGCTCGCCGGTCTTTTGAGCCGCCTCGGAAAAGCCAGTTTGAACCATGACCGCCAAATCTTCAATTGTAACTTTTTTAGTTTTCATAACCATATTATATCAAAATTAAATATTCATTCAAGCCCATTACACTCCCACGATCAGCTTAAACAAAAAATTTATTACCGGCACGATTAAAGAGAAACCAAAAAACACAAACAGCAGGACAAAAATAAAACCGTAATGCTCAAATTGCATTAGTTTCATCTGCCAGTCATAAGGTAAAAACGGCATTAGAACTTTGGCCCCGTCCAGAGGCGGTATGGGCAGAAGATTGAAAATCATCAAAACTAAATTTATCTGCACGATGGCGGCCAGAAAAGAAGCTAAAACCAGGCTCAAGCCCGGCACTAGTCTTAAAAATAAACCGAAGAATAAAGCGGTAATCAGGTTGGCCAAAGGCCCGGCCACGGCCACCTTGGCCACGCCGTATTTCTGATCTTTCAAGTTATACGGATTAAACGGCACCGGTTTGGCGTAGCCAAAAATTAAGGCGCCGCTGGTGCCGACAAAAATCAAGGCCGGCATCAAAATTGAGCCCCAGAGATCAATGTGCGCCGCCGGATTTAACGTCAGCCGGCCCTGATCGCGCGCCGTGGAGTCGCCCAATCGGTCCGCCATCCAGCCGTGCATATATTCATGGATAATGGCGGAAAACAATATTATTATCAGAGCGAAAATCATGGACATAATAAATAAATTTTCAATTTACAATTTACCATTTTCCCGCCTCCCCGCTTCGACTTGTCGAAGACGAGACGAGGACTCGCCGTCTTCGGTGAGGCAGGCAAACAATTTTTAATGACTTAATTTACAATTAATTAATTGAAAATTCGAGCATTGAAAATTCACTGAAAATTAATAATTGAAAATTACTTTTATCATATCATATCTTGCCTTTTATTTCAAAACCTGATAATATAAACCGCATAAACAATAAAACGACATCAGTATGGCTAAAAAATGCGCTGTTTGCGGACGGGGTCCAACCAAGGACGCCTCTCGCTCCCACTCCAATATAAAAACTATCAAAAGGCAATATCTGAACCTACAGGTAAAAAAAGTCAACGGCCAGCGGCTGGCGGTTTGCGCCAAGTGCATTAAGACCATGGCCAAGAAGAAATAAATCAACTATCCAGACACCCGGCGTCCAATTGGCTGCCGGGTGTCTTTTTGTTCACGGCTCTGGGCTCGACGGAACTCTTTTATCTATAGCGCAGGCTGAAAACTTTTTTGCCCTGTTTTTTCCGATGCTTTCTTAAAGCCAGTTTCTTTTTTTTGTTCATAGATAAAATTGGCTTTGTTGCACAAATCCGCTTGCGGATTTGTGATATAATATAGGTATATTAACACTAAAATAAAGCTATGAAAAC
>MFFY01000013.1 GCA_001778055.1 Candidatus Falkowbacteria bacterium RIFCSPLOWO2_12_FULL_45_13 | reverse complement strand
TTTCTTCAGCGATCAGTCCGATGTCATCTGCTTTTTGTTTTTTTATGAACGACCGATAAATGCTTAAAATATCTTCCGGTTTAAACGCTTTTAAGCAATACAATAAAATAAAATAGATGATGGCCGAAATGGGCACGATGATAAAAATATTCAAATAATTTTTTAAATAAATTACAACCATCATCATAATAGCGGAAGCGGCCAAGGCCTTAATAAAAACTTTTAAAATTTTCCGCGGGCGATAAACGATGATTTTAGGTACTTGAATCAAGCCTAAGACCAGCATTAAAACACTAGTGGCTAATACCGTCAGGCTGGCGCCGACCGCCTGAAATTTAGGTATTAAAATTAAATTCAAAATAACACTGGTGGCCACGGTGACGGCCATGTTTACGGTATTGATTTTTTGCTTATCGCAGGCATTCAAAAGAGAACCGATCGGATAAGCGGTAAACATAAACAACAAAGCCGCGATATTCAATTCCAAAGGCAGACTGGCGCCCTGAAACCCTGATTTAAAAATCAGCACAATCTTATCGGCCAAGACCGCGATGCCGACTGAAATCGGCAGAGCGATGATAATCAAATAATTCATGGAGCGTTCAAAGGTAATGGCCAATTGGCCGCGATTGGACGCCCAATATGAGCTCATGGCCGGGTAAAGCGAGGCGGTAAAGGCCAAGGGTAAAAATTGAATGGCATTGATTATTTTAAAAGCCACTTGATATAAACCGACGTAATAATCGCCGGCCAAAGCGGCTAAAAGAACAGTATCAAGATAGGTATAAATTTTTTGAAAAATAGCGAACAAGCCGAAAGACAGAGAAATTTTTAAAACCAGCTTAATTACGGCCGGATTATAAATCGGTTTTAGGCTAAGCTTAAATCGTCTAACGACCACGACTAAAGCGTAAAGAAAATTAAAAATACTGGCCAGGAGCAAAGATCCCATCAGCCATTTTAAGCCTAAATCAAGCTTTAAAATTGTCAGGCCCGTGACCAGGACTATCAGCTGGAACAGGACTGAAGACAGACTTTCAAAAGATAAATTATGGAAACCGCGCGAGGCGGAAAAAAAGGCGCTGGTGAATGAATCTAAAATAACGCAAACCGTGGAAAAGTAAATTAATATTTTTGTTAATTCGCCATAGCCTAACAGGTTAGCCGCCAAGATGATGATTAAGCCGGTTATAACGCTTAAAGGCAACTTTACGGCCATAACCGAGCCAAGATAAATATTGGCTTTATTTTTTTCTCTGGCGATTTCCCGAGTCAAAACGTTAGTCAGGCCAATATCCATTAAGATGGAAAAAACTGAAGCGAAGGAAATGGCAAAATAATATTTGCCCAAATCCTCCGGACCCAAAGCTCTGGCGATTAAAGTAAAATAGGTGAAGGAGATTATCTTTTGCAAAACTAAAGCTAGGGTAAAATATGAAGTATTCTTAGCTATATTGGCGATCTTTTCAGTCATGTTTCAATCTTAACATATTAAGGGATGGCCGCCAAATGCCATGTTTGGCGTAAATTAATAAATTTCTGTCTGCTGGAGCCTCCGGCGTCAATCCGGAAAAATAACATAAACCCCGCTCGTTAGCGGGGTTTTATTATGCTTAGGTTATTTAAATTTATTTTGCCAGTTGGCCAATACTTTCGGTTAGCATCTGTTTCTTCTTGCCCCGTTGTGGTGAGGTTGGCTACCTCTTAGCCCATTGGGGTGCTCGCCTGGCTTTCTTTAAACCGGGCTTCTTTCTCTCTTTTTTTCTGGCATCGCGCTTAACCCAGCCTTTAACTTTTAACGAAGGCTTCAATTCAGGATTAATTAGAACCAACGTCCTGGCGATACCGTGACGGATGGCTTCGGCTTGGCATTTTTTACCTCCGCCAGAAACCATAATGCTCAAATTAATATCCTTAACCAGGCCGGAGAGTTTCAAGGGCTGACCAGCGATGGTTAATAATTCTCCATCCTTGAAATATTGATCAGCTTTAAAGCCGTTGACCGTGATCGCGCCCTGGCCGTTCTTATAAAGGCGAACCTGGGCGGTGGAAGTTTTTCTCCGGCCGATCGCGCTGATATATTTGTCTTTTAATTTAATATGATCGCTATCGACCGATGCGGTTTTTAATGAATTTTTATCAATTTCCGCCATAGTTTTTATTTATTTCCGCCAGTTTTGGATGAAATAATTATCAATCTTTTTAACATATTTACCCGATGCGAATTTTTGGGCAACATATCCTTAACCGCTTTTTTTAAAATTTGCGCGGCTGACAGGTTTTTCATTTTTTTAGTTTTTAAACCGCCGGGATAGCCGGAATAACTGTGATATTTTTTTTGTTCCATTTTTTTGCCGCTAAATTTCAGCTGATCGATATTGCTGACTTCGACTATGTCCCCAATATCTAAATAAGGCAAATATTCAACCTTATTTTTTCCGCGCAGAATCAAAGCGACGCGCGACGCCAAGCGGCCAATGGCTTGTCCCCGGGCGTCAATTTTATTAAGTTTTCTTTCAATTTTCATAAATGCGAAAAAGTTCAGTGGTTTTAATTGTTTATACCAGTTCGATCTGCACGATCTTAGCGCTATCGCCAAGCCTGGCGCCTAATTTTACTATTCTTAAGTAGCCGCCATGCTTACTTTTATATTTAGCCGATAAAACTTTCATGGCTTTTTTAATAGCCATTGGTTGCGGCAATAATCTGATTAATTCTCTTCGGGCATTTAGGTCGCCTTTAACGGCTAGAGTGATGACTTTTTCCAGGAGCGGCCTCACCGCCTTGGCTTTGGCTTCGGTAGTTTTAACTTTTTCATAAATAATAATGCTTGAAGCCAGATTTTTCAGCATCGCTTCCCTGGGAGCTTTAAGCCTGTCTAATTTTTTCCCCTTGACATGGTGTCTCATATATAGATTTCGTATTTTTAACTTTTCCTGGGTCGACCTCTTTTTTTGGGCTTTTCCGCCGGAGTCGGTTCCGCGACCGCGACAGCTTCCGCCGGAGCGGCTTTAGATTCTTCCGCTGCCGCGCTCTCTTTGTGGCCGCCGATTAAAGCCGCGAATTGATCTGTTAAAATATCCACTGCCTGCTTAAAGGCTTGGGCCGGTGTGATAGTTCCGTCGGTAGCCAAGTTAATCACCAGTTTATCCCAATTAGTCATCTTGCCGACGCGGACATTCTCAACGTTTATGCCGACCGATAGAATCGGCGAGAAGATTGAATCCATTTCTATATAACCGATTTCATTTTTATCACTTTCCCGGCTTTCCACCATCACGTAACCCAAGCCCTTGGAAACAAATATTTCCATGCCCAGCTTGCCCGCCACATCGGTGATATTGCCTAAGACTAAATCCGGATTGGCGATTTCCACCAGGCTGTTTTTTTTAATATCCCGGGCCTTGACTTGTTTTTCTCCCCGAGCGTCCAGCTCCAGTCTGACGACTTCATCGCTGAAAATTTTTAAACGCAGCTGTTTTAAGTTTAAAACCAGCTCCAAAACGTCTTCTTTGACATGGGGCAAAGTCATAAATTCATGATCGGCGTCTTTAATTTTTACGCCGATAACGGCCGCCCCGGGCAAAGAGGATAAAAGAACTCTCCTTAAAGCATTGCCAATCGTCGTGCCATAGCCCGGGTAGCACGGTTCAATAATAATTTGTTCATGGTTCTCGTTCGCACCTTTAACAAATTCTACTTTTGAAGGCAAAGCTATTTTTTGCATATGATTCGTGTTTATCTTTATAATAGATATTTAATGTTGTAAACTCAATTATTGCATTCTAAAAGGTTTGTTTCCCACAAATCAACAAATTATCTCACAAATTTACAAATATTAACAAAGCGTTTTTCCTATATTAGTAAATTCGTGAATTGATTCGTTGATTCGTGGGTTACCTGGAATAAAATTCCACGATGACGGGCGCGTTAATTTTTAATTCAAAGTTTTCTCGGGATGGCAGATGTAAAACTTTGGCGCTATAACCTTTGATTTCAAAATTAAGCCAGCTGGGAATTTCCATGGTTTTTAGCTTTTCCGCCAAGCTGGCAAATTGCCGGTTGCGCTGGCTGGCTGGTTTGATTTTAATAATATCGCCCGTCGCCACGTTGTAGGAAGGGATATCAACCTTTTTATCATTAACTTTAAAATGGCCATGCGCCACCAGGCTTCTGGCTTGAGCTCTTGAGGCGGCCAAGCCCAAGCGGTAAATCACATTGTCCAGTCTGGTTTCCAGGATTTTCAATAAATTTTCGCCGGCATCACCCTTTTGCTTAATCGCCCGGTTAAAGCTCAGTTTAAATTGCTTTTCCTGCAGATTATAAATTCTCTTGGCTTTTTGCTTTTCCCTAAGCTGCAGGTTATAGCCACTCTGCCTGGTGGCTCGCCCTTTCGGCCCATGCACGCCCGGCGGGTAATTTTTTTTGACAATGGCGCACTTGGCGGTTTTGCAGCGTTCGCCTTTAAGCATCAGTTTTTCGCCTTCGCGGCGGCAGAGTTTGCATTTAGGACCTAAGTATTTAGACATATTTATTAGTTTTCAAATAATTTCCATAAATTTCGCGACCCCGCGCTTGACACGGGGGAGCTAATTTCTTAATTTCTGAAATTTATAGAAATTAGCTCCTTTCGCTTCGCTCCAGTCGCGGAATTAAGAAATTCATTGTTTTAAAAAGGTTATACCCTCCTGGGTTTTTTCGGCCGGCAGCCGTTATGGGGAATGGGCGTAACGTCTTTAATTGATGAAACAATCAAGCCGTTGGCGTTTAACGCTCTGATGGCTGATTCGCGGCCGGTGCCCACGCCTTTGACGAAAACGCTGACTTCCTGCAAGCCGAATTCTTTGGCTTTTTCCACGGCGATTCTGGTGATGATCTGAGCGGCGTAAGGCGTGGATTTTTTCGGTCCTTTAAAACCGGCCATGCCGGCGCTGGCCCAGGATAAAACATTACCGCTTAAGTCGGTTAATGCGACAATCGTATTATTGTAGGTAGCTTTGACGTGAGCCACGCCCACGGCGACTTTTTTGGCCGCTTTCTTCTTTCTAATCTTTCTTTTTATGACTTTTCGATCGGCCTTGTTTTTCTCCAGCTTCTTTTTTATTTCTTCCGGCAATTCCTCGGGCTGATTCAAATCGCTTTTGACCACGATCTCGCCGGTTGGTTCAGCCGCCTTTTCCGGCCTTAAATCACCGCCAGCCTTAGCTTTGTCCTGTTTGTCCGCAGCCGCTGACTTTACATCCGACAGGAGAATTTTATTTATTGGTTTATTTTCCTCAGCCATAGATTGATAATTTAGTCTGAAAGTATACAAATTTGAAATTTATTAAAATTTACAAATAAATATAAAACTGCCGTCGGGTTATTCGTAAATTTGTAACAGATTTGTAATTCGCAGATTTTAAGTTTTTTCCGCGGCCGGTTTTTTGCCGGAAGTGGCGGTTTTTCTGATGTTGTGGCGCACGGTGCGGCTGTTGGTTTTTGTCCGCTGGCCCCTGGTCGGCAGGCTCTTAGCATGCCGGCTGCCGCGGTAGCTGCCGATTTCTTTCAATCTTTTTACGTTAGCAAAGATTTCTCGCCTTAGATCGCCTTCCACTTTATTCTGCTTTTCAATCAAATCCCTAAGTTTATTAGCTTGCACGTCGGTCAGATCTTTGGCTCTGGTGTCAGGGTTGACTTTGGCTAATTTTAAAATGGCGTTGGCTTTAAATTTACCGATGCCAAAAATATAAGTTAAAGAAATCTCCACTCTTTTTTCGTTCGGGATGGTGACACCGGCGATTCTTATGGCCATGTGGTTATTTTAGATTTATAATTTAAAATTTACGATTTTATATTCAGCCAATAATTAATTGCAAATTTAAAATCGAAAATCTTAAATCGTAAATTTCCTCAGCCTTGCCTTTGTTTATGCTTGGGAGTTTTGCAAATCACCCAGACCCGGCCTTTGCGCCTGACAATTTCACAATCTTTGCAAATTTTTTTTACGCTGCTTCTGACCTTCATAAAAAAAATGCGAATAACAATAAATTTCTATTAATTTCGCGACCCCGCGCTTGACACGGGGAGCTAATTTCTTAATTTCAAAATTTATGGAAATTTGCCTCTCGCTTCGCTCGTCGCGATATTTATGGAAATTGAACATTACAATTTATAATCTATAAGTTATTCTTCCCTTGGTTAAATCGTAAGGACTGATTTGTACCCTGACTTTATCGCCTGGTAACAGTCTAATTTTATTCATTCTCATTTTACCGGAAAGATGCGTTAAAATTTCATGGCCATTTTCCAATTTGACACGGAAACTGGCGGCCGGCATTAATTCTATGACTTCGCCGATAATTTCAACAAAGTCCTTGGAGCTGATTGGCTGATTATTTTCTAACATTAAGTGATTATTAGCTTTTAAAACAAAAATAGCTTTGGTTAAATCACCACGCCTAACTAGCGAGGCACCAAAACTTTTTAAAATAAGTTATTTTAGGATTTATTTACCGTATAAACAATTATATAGGTTATTGGGTCTGATGTCAAGACTTTTTTCCGGCGGTTAATAATTTATAGTAATTCAAGCAATAATTAATTTAATATTAGCTAAGTTTATTCCAATACCGCCTTTATCCGCCTGACTCCGGCCGATGAGCTTTCTTCTTTTTTAATTTTAAAACGCCCCAATTCTCCGGTATTATTAACATGCGGCCCGCCGCAAATTTCTTTGCTGAAATCGCCCGCGCTATAAACTTTAACTTTTTCACCATATTTTGATTCAAAGATGCCATGAGCGCCGGACTCTTTCGCCTGCTCCAGGCTCATTTCCTGGCAAGTAATCGGCAAGCCGTCTTTAATCGCTTGATTAACCAGTTGTTCAACTTGTTGTATTTGTTCGGCGGTCATCTTCGCGCCGTAGGAAAAATCATATCTTAATCTTTCGGCCGTGATATTGCTGCCCTTTTGCGCAACCGTATCGCCTAACACAATTCGCAAAGCCGCCAGCAGCAGGTGCGCGGCCGTGTGCAATTTTTTAACCGGTTCGCTTGAATCGGCCAAACCGCCCTTAAACTTACCAGCTGAAGCCGTGCGGGAAAGCTCCTGGTGCTTTTTAAGCTCCGCGCTGAAAGCTTCAACGTCAACCAGGCAATTTTTTTCTTCAGCCAGTTCCGCGGTTATTTCCAGCGGAAAGCCATAGGATTGGTATAAATAAAAAGCCTGTTGGCCGCTGATTTTTTTACCCGCCAGCTGGCTGGTTATTTTTTCAAATTCTTTCAAACCCTGCTCCAAGGTTTTTTTGAATTTGACCTCTTCTTTTTCAAGCTCTTCTACAACCTTATTAATATTTTTTCCCAATTCCGGATAGACTGACAGATAATCGTGCGCCGTGATTTTGGTGATTTCCTTGGTCCAGGACGGCTCTTTGATGTCCATCTGCCGGCCGAACCTGACCGCCCGCCTGATTAAGCGGCGCACCACATAGCCTCGGTCAGTGTTTGACGGCGCCACTCCCCTGTCGTCGCCCATGATAAAAGCAACGGCTTTCAGGTGATCGGCGATAATGCGCATGGCTTTGGTCATGCCCTGATCCGCTCCGTATGTTTTGCCGGACAGCTGTTCAATTTTAAAAATTAAGTGCGTAAATAAATCGGTTTGAAAAATGTCCGGCTCCTGATTAGCCGCGGCCGCGATTCTTTCCAAGCCGCCGCCGAAATCTATGTTGCCTTTGGGCAAGCGCTTAAAACCCTGGTCGGTCTTTAAATATTGCATGAAAACGCTGTTGCCGATTTCCATGAAGCGGCCGCAATCGCAATTAACATGGCAGGGATTATGCTTAAACGGCGAATTTTCATGAATTTGCCGCGCGGCGCCGAAGTCGTAAAAAATTTCACAATCCGGCCCGCCCGGCTCGCCCTTAGGCATATTGGCCGGCGCGCCGAAACGCGACCACCAATTCTTGGTTTCATCATAATAAAATATCCGGCCGTCCTGAAGTCCGCCGTTCTCCGAAAAATCCACGGTCTTGGCGGGCAGACCGGCCCTTTTAAATTCCGCTTTTAAAATACCGGCCGCTTCATCATCGCGGGGAATGCCAAGCTCGGGGTTGCCGCGAAAGACCGTGAAATATAGATTTTCAGGCTCCAGGCCGGCTTGCTTGGTCAAAAATTCAAAAATCCAGGCCAGCTGTTCTTTTTTAAAATAATCGCCCAGGGACCAGTTGCCCAGCATTTCAAAAAAGGTGGTGTGGCGGTTATCGCCGATTTCTTCTATGTCCTGGGCGCGGAAACATTTCTGCGCGTCCGCTATCTTCGAGCCGGCCGGATGTTTTTCACCCAAGAGATACGGCACAATCGGCTGCATGCCCGAACCGGTAAAAATGGTAGTCGGATCGTTTTCCGGAATTAAGGAAGCGCTAGCAATGATAGCGTGCCCTTTGGACCTGAAAAAATCCAAATAAAGTTGTCTTATTTTTTTAGCGGTCATAATTTATCCCCCTTGATAAAGGGGGTAAAGTTTGAAGTAGTTTAAGTCAAGACCTGGAAACCAAAAAGTTTTATCCGCTGCCTGCCCGCCTTTTTTAAATAATGATCAAGACAACCAATAGAGCGATTAACCCCAGAGTTGACAAAATGATGCGCGGAGATTGTTTTTTAATTTCAATCAGAATATTCAAAGCTAAGGCGATCAAAGCGATGGCCAGAATGACTTTATAAAAAATAGAGGTCAGATTAAAGAGCGGACGGATGTACGGCGCTTGGTGCTGTTTAATAAAATAATATTGTTTTAATAAGCTGGTATCGGCCGGCTGGATATTATCCCAGTCCAAATCCGCCGCGGTCTTGTTGCCCAGCCGATCTTCAACCGTCAAGATCGGCAAAACCACTGGATTAAAAATTTGTTCCCGGTTTTCTTCAAAAATTATGGTCTGCCCGGTCCATAGTCCGGCGGCCAGCGCGGCCGAACCGCCAGCCGCCTCTCCGGCCGCCGGCTTTAAATCAATAAAATAATTATTAAAATCTACCCGCGCCTTGGCCGCGGCCGAGCTTAAATAAACTTCGGCGCGCACGACTTTTTGGCTTTGGCCCTTAGGTTGGTCAACATATAATTTTGACTTAAATAAATCTATTAGCGGTTCGGCCGCGCTGGCAATCTGCGGTATGAAAATACCGGCGATTAAAGGCGCCGGATCGGGTTCGAATTTTACTTCTTGGCCCGGCGAATCCGTGACGGCTATAGCCAGATTTTTTGGCCGGACCGGCTCGGATATTTTATTGATTCTGTCGCCCGCGAACCGGCTGTTTGAAGCGGCCGAAGCCGGCGCTGACGCTTGGGCCGGCTTTATCGCCGCCGCCGGCTGGCTCAAAGCGGCACCGAAATATTGCGCCACCAAAGTGGTCTGGGCCAGGCCGTATCGGCCGCTCACTATGCCTACGCCGATTTCATTAAAATCACGGTCAATCAGATTTTTATAATGCGTCTGGCTTCTGGTCCAGGCGTTGACCACTTCTTCGGGGCTGGTAAAACCCATGGCTAAATTTTCTCCGGCCGTTAGAAAATCATATTTAATAGTTTTAAGCCAATCGGCCAAGCTTTTACCGTCCGGCCCGTTATGGGAAAAATACTGGTTAAACAGCATGTCTTGGGCCTTGTTAAAGGCGGCTTGATCCAGGAGCGGGCTTTCGCTTAAAGGCGCCAGGTTTAAATTAGTTCTGATGGTATTGGTCAAGCTGATAATTTTTTTGCTCTGCTCGACTAAAAGATCAGGCGTTAGCCAGGCTTCTATGGGCAGAGCCATAACCGAAACCGCTAAAATAACCTTAAATAAGACGGCGCTCAAAGAATAAAAAGCGATTCTTTTCGGGTGCAAAGCTCGTGGCTTAAAATTATTGTGCCGACCGGGTATAAACAGATCTTTTAACAGCCCGTGACCTTTGGGATTCAAACCGCGTTTAATTTCCTCGCCGTCTTTTAGGCCGTCGCCGTCAGTATCCGAGTTTAACGGGTCAGTGCCGTAAATTTTGACTTCAGCGCCGTCGCTTAATCCGTCACGATCGCTGTCGCTTTTTTTCGGGTCAGTGCCCAGTATCTTTTCTTCCGCGTCCAATAAGCCGTCCGCGTCCGAGTCTTTAAATTTAATCACCTGGGCCGCTGCGGCCGAGGGCAGGCGTTTTTTTAACCTGGCTTTCGCCTGATTATTTTTTTTTCTCTTGGCTCCGATTTTGGCCGAAGTTTCCGCCGACGCTAAAGCTTTGGCGGACGAGTTGACTGGCAAGCCGGAGGAGGAATTATTTTTCGCTTTTGCTTTGGCCATATGTCTAATTATAGCACAATTAATTTGTTTATCCAATAAAACAGGCCTCGAGAAAAGTCTCGGGGAGCCCAATGGTTGGTTTTTTATTTAGCAATCACCCCCCCGCCCAGAACTTCCCAGCCGCGGTAAAACACCACGCTCTGGCCCGGCATAATGGCTCTTAGCGGCCGGGCAAATTTAACTTTATAAGCGCCGCCCTTGATTTTACTAAGGCGGCAGGCCACGGCTTTTTGGCGATAACGCGTCATGGCTTGGCAGTTTAATCTGGCTGGAGGCGTTGTTTGGCTAATCCAATCAACGTTTTTGGCAATCAGATCACGGCTAAAAATCTTATTCTCGTTCTTGGCCCCGACCACGTATAAAATATTTTTTTTATAATCCATTTTGGCCGCGTAAAACGGGCCGTGGCCCAGGTTAATCCCCTTTCTCTGGCCAATGGTATAGAGCGGCAAGCCCTGATGGCGGCCGATAATCCTGCCTTTCCCAAAAACTTCCCCCTTGATAAAGGGAGTTAGGGGGATTATAGCTTTGCCGAACATTTTAATTCCCCTTATTTCCTCTTTACCAAGGGGGCAAGCGTTCCCCTGCTTACGAAGGAGGGGATTGGGGGAGGTTAATAACTTTATCGGCCCGGGTTTTAGCTTTAAATGCCGCTTTAAAAAATCATTATGGTTTTTATCCGGAACAAAACAAATTTCCTGGCTGTCCGGCTTCTCGGCCACGGGCAAGTCGAATTTTTTGGCCATTTGCCTGACTTCTGACTTGGTATAATCTCCCAGGGGGAAAAGCAAATGCTTCAGCGCGTATTGATTAAGGGTGTGCAAAAAATATGACTGGTCCTTGTTTTCGTCTTTAGCTTTATATAATTTATAAGTAATTTGAGGCGCATTTTTTGGAGATTGTCGCCGCGTAGCGTGATCCTGTCTGCGGGAGGATTTGGAATTTGGAATTTCCGGCCAGAGACGGGCATAGTGGCCGCTGGCCAGATAATCAAAGCCTAATTTTCGCGCGGCTTTAATTAAAAAACCGAGTTTAACCAACTTATTGCATCTGACGCAGGGATTGGGCGTGCGGCCGCGCGCGTATTCGCTTAAAAAATCGTCTACCACCTGTTTTTTAAAAACTTTAGTAAAATCCAGGGTCAATAAACGAATGCCGATTTTAGCCGCGGCCCGCCGCGCGTCCAGCAAAGCGCCGCTGGAACAGCATTTGTTTTCCGGCCCTCCCAGCCCCTTTAAGGCGCCGGAGGGATTATCCTCATGCCAAAAATATAAAAACACACCGGTGACATCATGCCCCTGGTCGTAAAGCAGCTTAGCCGCTACCGAAGAATCCACGCCGCCGGACATGGCTACCGCGATTTTCAACTTTTTTCTAATATCCATAATATAAAAGTTAGTATAGTTTGCCGAATAATGCAAACAAAAGTTTAAAAACTTCCTTTCGGAAGTTGGGAACTCTTTTTATTCTCATGATTATTTCGGCCCGGAAACGAAAAAAGCTCGCAATCCGCTACCACATTACGCGGTAACAGATCGCGAGCTCTTGAACTTTAGAATTCCTTTCAGGTTTCCCCTTGAGGCAATTTGCTATTCGGTTGTTAATCGCATTATATCACTCCTCCCAAAATTCCTACAAGATCTCGGGTTGTGCATAAGTCATTTTTGTTTAACAAACATCCCTATCCGAACACGAGCACCTTATCGCTCTCCTCAACCATCTTGAGCAAATCTGTCATGGTAGAGACAGGGCAGACTCCGGCCTCCTTTTTGCCGCGGATTTCCAAACATGTGCCGCAGGCGTACAGGTTTCCTTTTAATTCTTTGTATTCGGCTACTTTCTTGGAGATATCAAAATGTTCCGTGTCGGCAATGGCATCGAGCTCGGCTCCCTCGTTCATCAAAAAGACAGTTACCTCATGATTGGCCTTGAGCGAGGTAATGCCAAAACGGAACGTATTCCAAATATGTTCCGGATTGTTGGATTGTAAGATGATGCCAATTTTCATAACAGTCTAACTTAATTCTTTTTTCTTTTCCTCGAACTCCTGCTTGTTAATCTCGCCCTGGGCGTATCGCTCCCGCAAAATTTCAAGCGCGGATTTTTCGTTATGGCGAGTGCCGCGAGATTGGCTCGTGAGCCATTTGATAAGCGCAACGATACCGGCGATAATCAAGACCCACCAAAGGATCATAAAAATCCAGCCGAAACTGCCAAAAGGACCGAATCCAAAATTCATCATATTGTTTGTTGAATTATTACTGCCAAAGGGAGACGACCACCCTCCCCACATCATATTCATCATCGGCATCCAGCCGAGGCTTTCTGCCGGAAACGTCGCCGACGTGTCGCATGCGGAGAGCCGTTTGCCCATGACAATGTGAATCTGTTCCTCACCTTCTTCCCCGTGCGCCTGAATCATCATCGCATTCATGGCGGCGTGCGATTCACCGGACATCTGTCCCATAAAGTATTCGCCAAGAACCCCGAATTGCTCGTCGTTTAGATCAGCACAAGTAATTACTTGTGCTTGTCCGCCTCTGGCGGACAGTTTATTCCAAAGCTCTTTGCCTTCCTGTTCTTCGCGGGCGGTGTGCTCAACCACTTCGTTCCAATCAACTGAAATATTAGAAAATCCGCCCATCATTTGAGCATTTACCGAACCGGCGACGAGCATTGATCCGAAAATGAAAGTTGTAATTAAAAGTCTTGTCATATAATTGTATTATAGCGCATTTTTTAAATTTATACTATTTTTTTTGCTTATTACAATTTACTAAGCATAGTAGGAAAATGCGAGAGTTTACCATGAATAGGACTTACGCATTTGAAAAACCTCCGTTCAGTCAACCGCGTAAATCCTAAATTGAATAAATTGGGCAATAACGATATGTAAAGAAGGCCGGATTTTAACCCGGTCTTCTTGGCTATTTTGCTTGTTTGATCGTTTAGAGTTTAGTATAATCCAGCAAATTGTTTTTTAATCACGTCAATTGATGGTTGATCTGTCACCACTCTCAATAATTGCCCAACCACCAACTTGGCGTTGGCGGTTTCTCCGGTTTTCTGATAAAGCAGGGCCAAGCTGTAAAGCGCGTTAGCATGGTTCGGGGTAGTCTGGATAATGCTTAAGAAAAGCTGTTCGGCGGTTTTAACGTCGTCATTTTTAACCGCCGAGCCGCCTTGGCCGCCAGAAACGCTTAAATCTCCGCTTGACTCTTCGCCGGCAGTTATATTTTCCGCGGCGTTTTGCGAAAGCTGGTTCTGGCTCATGCCTCGGTTAAAATAAAGACGGCCCAGTTCAAATCTGTAGTCCACGTTATCGCGGGTGAGCAACACGGCTTTCTGCAGCTGGTCAACGGCGTCATTGATGCTGCCCAGCTTTTCGTAAGCAATTGCTTTGCCGTAATAAGCGGCGCCCAGGTCATTTTTTTTGCCGATAGCTAAATCGTATTGCTTGATGGCTTCGTTGATATAGTGATTTATCTCCGGCTTGGCAGTCTCGGCATTGGCTCTGGCCATATTAATTAATGCCATGCGGATAAACGGCGTCGGATTATTCGGCTCCAAAGTAATGTTTTTATTATAGAGAGTTTCCGCCCATTCCAAGGCGCCCCGCACGTAGAAAGAGGCGTTTTCATAAATTAATGCCATGGCTTCGCTGTCCGCCACGTTATTGGGCGAGATTTCTATGGCCTTTTTGCCCTTTTCTATGGCCAGCGACAGACTATTTTCAATCACGCTCTGGTTTCTTCCGCCCTGGGCCTCTTGATTGGCCACGGCCATGTAATTATTGGCCAAATTTATATAATAGACGTCTTGATAAGGCGCCAAGATTATGGCCTGGCTGATTTTATTTATTTTTTGATTCAGATCGGCGGCCAGCACTGATTGCTTGGCGTAGTAGTCGGCCAGATACATCTTAACACCCAAAGTAAATAAGATGACTACGCCGGCGCTTAAACTTAAGAAAATCGCCGCCAGGGCCAAGGCATATTTGGGCGAGGCCCTGAAAGACAGGTTTAGATCTTTAAATTTGTCCGGATAATTGATAATCGCCACGGCCACGGCCAAAATCGATATCATGGCGGAAATTAAAATAATGGAACTGCTTAAGGAAAACAGCAGAGCGAAAATCAAAACGGTTATAAAGCTGGAAAACAAAGCCAGCAAAATTGACTGTGTTTCGTTCCTTTGCGCTTTAATCAAAGTCAAAAAGCAAATAGACAAAGCAATTAAGAGTATAACAACGGCGGCCAGCGCTCCCAGCCCGCCCACGGTCGCGGCCAACTCGAATAAATATCCGGATGGATTATCAAAACGGACGTTCCATAAAGGCAGGGCGTTAAAATCCTCGCCTTTATATTTCACAAAATCATAAACAAAAGTCGCCGGGCCGGAGCCGAGGAATGGATCCTGCATTAAACTTGCTTTGGCAATCGCCCAGGAAGTCCGACGCGACAAGCTGACTTCAGTGGGCAAATTCAGGCTCATGATATTAAAATTACCTAAAACCAAAAGAATAATTAAAAGCAAAAAAGTGGCGATCGGTATGACTAAATTCGAACTGGTGATTTTAATGATCTTGGAAAGCAGAAACATCAAGACAATGACGATGCCGACGATAGCGGCTGGCCAAAAGGTGAAACCGTTTAATAAGGTCAGAACGAAAAGTGATAATAAAATTACCGCTCCCAAGACGGCCCTAATGACAATTAGCGCCGCTTTATTCTTTAAACCAAGATGAATTTCGCCGATTTGGGCCAGGGCGATGACTAAAAGGGGCAAGCTGATCACCAAATACATGGTTAAACCCGAGGCTGTGCCCAGCGGGTTAAAGCTGATCGCTCGGGTAAAATCCAGCGGCAAGATATGCTTGCCCAGCAGCTGGAGGAGCGAATAAATTACCGTCAGCGCGGTGGAGCCGACCAGGCCCCAAAACAATAATTTTATTCTTTTTTGATTAATATTATTGATGACCAGATAGTAAAAGATGATAAAGATGGCCACGGCCGCCAGGCTTTTGGCCGGGTCGCCGTAAACGCCGATCAGGCTGTCTTTCTGGCTGACGGACAAAATGGTGGAAATAATATAGACCGCCAATAACCCCACGATCGGCCAATCAAGCGGCGTCCTTTTGATATTCAATTCGCCGATGATCACGGCCTTGGTCACCCAAGCCACCGCTCCCAGGAGCGCCAAAAAATAAAATAAAATCATTTTTTCAAAACCGATATTTTGCGCCACCAGACCGGTAAAAAATAACGGGCAAAGAAAAAATGCCAAAAAAATCGCGCCGTTAATGACAAAATCTAGCCCGTGCGTGGTGGCTGACTGGTGTTTGGATAAAATCTTTTTTTCTTCCATAAATATTTTCCCCGGGATTAAAAATGGGGTGATTTAAATATTAATATATTTTAACGATATCATAATTAGGACTTAGCTTCAAATTACTAATTTCAGCCAAACGTTAATCAGCCGCGTAAATCCTAAATAAAAGCTTCATCCATTACGCAAACAAAGTTCAAAACTTATTCTTTTTTATTAGCCCCCTGATTTCACCTAACAGTTTAATATAAAATTCTAAATTATTCAAGCTGGCCAGCCTCAGCGCCAAAGGCTCTTTAATTTTAAATAAATAATTCAGGTAGGCTTTGGAATGTCTTTTTAATTCCGGCAGTCGGCTGGCTTCATTTATCGGCGAAAAATCTTTGGCGAATTTGGCGTTGGTAATATTAATGGTTTCATAAAAATTTTCTGGATGGTTATTCGAAATTTGAAATTTGAAATTTGAAATTCTTTTCCCTAGGAAAAGCCTGCCGTGCCTGCCCTCCCTGGTGGGGATGACGCAATCAAACATATCCCAGCCCATTTTTACCGATCTGATTATGTCCCGGGGCTGGCCGATGCCTAAACCAAAACGCAATTTATTTTCCGGAATTTGACCGGCAGTTTTCTCCAGGGCTTGGCTTAAAAAATTTCCCCGCTCGTCAATATGCCTGGCGCCGAAGCCAAAACCGTCAAAGCCGATTTTTTTTAATTCTCCGGCGCAAAACTCCCGCAAAGCTAAATTGTTGCCGCCCTGAATGACGGCGAAAAGCAGGGGCCGTTTATTTTTAAATCCGCGCGATTTAATTTCCTTGTCATACTGGCGGCGGCATCTTTTCGCCCACAGAATAGTGCGCCTGACCGCGGCTTCCAGCTTAGCCTCGTCATAATCATTGGGCGGGCAGTCATCAAGACAAACCATCATCTGCGCGCCCAAGTTAAACTGCAGGCTGATTGATTGCTCCGGCGTTAGCTTGATCCGGGAGCCGCCCAAGGGCGAACGAAAAATCGCTGCCAGGTCGGTAATCCGGCCGCCGGAGCCGCTTTTATCCGGCGCCCGGCCAGGGGAAGCGCTGGATTTATTTCTATGAATCAGCGAAAAAACCTGATAACCGCCGCTGTCGGATAAAATCGGACGCCGCCAGCCGGTATAGTTATTTAAGCCGCCCGCGCGCGCTATTATATTTTTGCCAGGACGCAAAAATAAATGCAAAGTGTTGACGACCAAACATTCTAAACCCAAGTCCGCGAGATCCCGCAAGCCTAAACATTTAATCTGCCCGAAAGTGGCGTCAGGCGTAAAAAAGGGAGTCTCAATCCTCCCTCTTGATGTTGCTATCAGGCCCAATCGCGCCCGAGATATTTTTGATCTTTTCAAGATTTTAAACATGCCTTTTGTCATTACGGGCTCCGACCTGTCGTGGCTATGCCAGATCTGGCGTAGCCACGACAATCCAGGGATGAGCAGCAAAGACATTTATACTAATAATTTCTGGATTCCGGCTCGCCTTGCGCCACCGCTAAAGCTTCGGCGGCACGCGGTCGGCTTAAAGGCCGGAAAGACAATTTCCTATTACTGCACCACTCCGTCCCCGCTGGCCATGTTATCATCCTCCAGCTTTGAAGTTTTGGCTTTTAGGGTTTTATTTATCGCCATGCCGGTTACTTTGTCCAGCGCGGCGATGCTGGTGCCCGGCAGGATCACCATAATCTTGTTACGGTCCGATTCTGCCGGCGTTATGCTCAAATTAAATTCAGCGTCCGCTTTATAGACCACGACCGGCAGACGGCCGATTTGCCAAACTACTTTATTGGCCTGGCTGTCAAAACTGACCGCGCCCACGGAAGAGCGGCTTTTATCGTCCCACGTTACGTTAGCGGGCAGATTAAAACTGATGACCAAATCGTCCAGTTCATGCAAATTATTATTGATGGTCCAATAAACTTTCAGGCTGGTAGTCTGGCCGGCCTTGGGCGGCAGCGGTCCGGAGCCGACGGCCAAATTATCATCGCTGAAATATCTTAATTGCTCGCTTAAATTCAAATCGCTGTTAATTTTATTTATAATGGCGTTGCTTTGACTTTCGCCGCCGGCGCTCTTGCCCGCCAGGCTGTATTTAACATAGCTTTTTACCTGATAAAGCTTGCCGGGATCAATCACGGCCGAAGGCTTCAATCTAATGGAAAAATCAATAGTTTCTTCGGCGCCGCTGGGCATCTCGGCCAATGCCGGAATTTCGGTTTTGCTCCAGCTCAAGGTATTGCCGCCGACCTTGCCGTTGTTTTTGTCGGCCAGAGTCTGCCAATCCAAAAAATCGCTTTCCAAAACCGCCATGATGATAACATCTTTCATTAAGGCTTCTCCTTTGTTGGCGTAACTGATGGCGTAATTCAAAGTTTGCCCGAAATTAACCGCTTGGTCAAGCGGCGACCCGTTGATGATGACGCCGATATTAAAATCGCTTTTGATTACTTCGTAGGTCAAATCTTTTTGATAAAACAAATAGTATTCCATGGCTCCGTCCGGCGTCGCCGCCGGCAATTCAAACTTAAGGCTTAAATCAACCGTCGGCTGTTTTTTTTCTTTAACCTTGAATTTAACCGTGAACTGATTTTCGTTTTTCCCCAGATTGCTAAACTGCCAGGCGCCGGGGCCGCTTGACTCTATTTTAGGAACCGCGGGCGTGCTGGTGGCCGCTTCGGGCTTATCCGCCGGCGGATTGATAATTTCCACTTCTGGAGGATAAACCAGGCTTAAACGAAAGTTATTGAGATAATTTTCTGCCTTGGCTTTAAATTTTATGATGATATCATTATCTTCATTAACCAGGGCGTTGCCCGAGCTAACCAGGGAAAAATCCAGCCCCAAATCGTTAATTTTGGTTTGCTGAACGGCCGACTTTTTAAATTCGCTGGAAAAATTTTCCGGCCGATAGGTCATTTCGGCTAAAATTATGTCGCTCTGGCCTTCGGGCGCGACCAGCCGGCCCTTTATCTTTATGGTATCGCTGCGGTGAGCGGATAAGCTGGGTATTTCCCAAAAATTATTGTTTCTGCTCGGACTCGGGTCGCTCGATAAAAAAATAAAACTATCCGGAAATTTAACTTTAATTTCAATATTATTTATGGCCACATTATCCTCATTTTTATAATTTACCTGGTAATAAAACTCTTCGCCCGCCGCCACCTCCCGGACGGCCTCAATGCTTAAATTCACCGGCTGTTTGGGCGCGTTTATTTTTAAATAAATATAATTGTAGGCCGCGTAAGCCGCGCCGGCTAAAACAAACATAACAAACGCGAAAATGAATAAATTGGAAAAAAAACCGCGACCGCGCTTGACCGTCAGGGTTTTAATATCAACCTGGTTGCCTTTATCGTCCTGATAAATTTTAGCCAAACTGTCTTTAACTTCTTTTTCTTTAGCTTCATCAGCCACGTATTTATCAAAGGCCGCCACCTCTTCGTCGCTCGCCAGAGGCCGTTTGACGAATTCCGACAAGCTGGAAGAACTGTTTTTAATTTTGATATCGTTATTTTTCATAGTTTCCACCCACAAATCTACAAATCAGCTACTAATACTACAAAAATCATTCATCTTATTTATTGATTCGTAATATTTGTGACCGATTCGTAAATTTGTGGGTTTATTTTTCTTCCAGCATCACCGCCATCAGCTTATCTTCATTAAAATTTTCTGACCTGAACCAGCCGTTTTGATACTGGCTTAAATCATCGGGGAATTTTCCGATCGGCCGGAAATTATCGCTGAACTTTAGCTGGCTTAAAAGTAGGGAAGAATTCATGCCTGGCTGTTTTTGCGCCAGTAGCGAATAAGCATAATAATTTTTTTCTTCCGAACTGATGGCCAGGCTAAGCTGATTTAAAAAATTGTCTACCAACGCCGGGGCCGGCTTGGCTGATTGATCGGTTAATTTAAACGGCAATTGATATTTAATCTTTATTTCAATCGATTCTCCCGGATCCAGCTGCGACCAATTGGCAAAAACGGTTTTACCCAGTTCATTATAAATCTTAGTGCCGCTTGACTCATCGGTTTGCTCGCTTGACTCGGCCGGGGCCAGGTCGGGATCGTTTTGCCAGCTTGGGTCCGCGGCTTTGAAAAAAATTTTATCAACCGGCCTGAAGCCGGCGGCGGAAATGAGTTTCGAGCCTAATGGAACGTAGACTCTTAGCCAATCAACATTTCTCACGCCGACAAATGATTCTCGTTTGACTGCCTCGTGGGTCCGGCTAATGGTCAGATTATCAATAATCGCGCCGTCCGGTTCAATTTCCGCCTGATGGCTAATTTGCTGTTTGATTCTGCGATCGCTTTTGCCGCCGGCGATGTTGGTATTGATGACGGATATATAATCGCCGGGCGTTTCTTTCAGCCTGCCGTCCCCGCCCAGGGCTTGGGCCTGGCTTTGCAGTTCCGGATCGGTAAAATAAAATAAAATATTTTTATCAGCCAAAGACTCTTCAAAAATTTTCAATAAATCGATAAAATTATTTTTATTTAAACGCGCCGGCAATTCCTCAATAATTTTGTTCATTAAGTCGCCGATTATTTTTTTTGGCTGCTTGGTGATATTGGGCTTTTGCTCGGCAAATTCCTGGATGGTCCGCCAAAAATTATCCGCCTCTATTACCACGCCGTATTTTTCTTTTAAATCTACCGGGCCGATGGCTCTTAATATGTTTTCCGCCACCGTGGGCGTAAACCCGATTACCCCGTCAACCGTGGGACCGCCGCTGTTTTCGTAAAACCAGGCCAGTTTCTTGGCGCTCATCGGCCAATCCGGCCACCAATTGGCATCCCAAAAATGCCAATCCGGCCTGACTAAACGAAGCGGCTCCGGCGATTTTATTTTTTTTAAAAGACCGGCGTCGGTGTCGTAGCTGCCGCCGCCCGGCGCTTCAATCTTTTTTATTTTGCCGTTTAAAAAATCCACTAAAGCGAAACTGCCGATAAAACCGCCCGAGGCCCGGAGTTCTGAATTATTTTGAAAAACCAATAAGTAACGTTTCAACCGACCGCGGCCTAAAAAATTATCAAGTTGATCGGCCAGGCCGATAAACCCGTTAAGCCCGCGATTCAACAAGGCGATTTTTTGTTTTAATAAAACAAATTCTCTCCGATAGCTTTCGGGCAGACTGGCGCTGTTAATCTGATTCAATTCAGCGGTTAGGCCGTTAAGATTAATTATAGCTTGGCGGCCATAAGCGCTTAAATTTGATAAAACCAGCTGATTATCGGCCGCGCCTGAATCAAACAGGCTGGACGCGGCTAAACTCAAATTCCTGCCCACGGCCGCGCTAAATTCTCCTGCCCTGGCCAGGCGCCGGCTGGCCGCGGCCAATTTAACGTTTTGATCCGGCAATATAGCGGCTAGGGTGAAGACCAGGCCATTAATCTCGTTTAATTGATTTTGGGCGGTTATAAAGTTATTGCCGGCGGCGGTAAAACTTTTATCCGCCTGGTTAAAATCAAAGTTTGCCGCCGCCTGACCGCCGGAAATTAAATCATTAATGGCGATTTCGCTAATGCCTAAAACCTTGCCTTTGGCGCTGTTAATCGTCTGATAATAAGTCAAAGCTTTGACTGGTAAAATTAACAGCCATAGGACGCCGGCGAAAATTAAAACTGGTCTTAAATAGCCGCCGATACCCCTTTCTTGAGCGACACCCCGCTGAATCGTCCCCCCTTGATAAAAGGGGCGGCTAGGGGGATTTTCAGATGGATAGAAACTCTTATAGTTAGTGGAATCAACCCGCTCTCCGCCCCCCCCTAAAATGGGGGGTAAATTTTTTTTCCCAACCTTGACTAGCTGCCACCAAGGCAGAAATGATCTCATTAATATTGCCAATGCCGTTTTTATTTTCAACTTGACCAGCCAATGAATTAGGCCTGTTACCGCTGGTCTAACTATTGCTTTTAGGATAAAATAAATAAATCTGGCTATAAAAGTTATCACCCAGCCCACGATGTAGCAAATTTTATATAATAACTCAAAGAGTTTTTTAAAAATAACCAAAATGGCTTTAGCCAAAACAATAAAGGCAATTTGACTAAGCAGATCCGCCGTTTTGCCGCTATCGCCCTGAGTTCTGGCCCGGCGGCTCTTGGCCGCGGCTCCCCTTTTAGTCCGCGCCATCGGCCGGTCCGCGCCAAAGCCGTAGTCAGCCACAAGCTTATTCTTAAAATTAAGCATCATGGCCTTGGCCCTTTTTTGCCCCGCGGCCAAGCATTTTTTACAGCCGAGCTCGGTTAATTTTTCCAGCCTTGATTCAACGGAAATTGAACTTTTTCGCTGGTTTAATTCATGGCTTTCCGCCGCCCCAAGCTCTTGTTTCAAATCAATTAAAAAACGCGACGATTTCGCGTTTGGGCTTATTTTTATGTTGTTAATTTTTTTTAAGCTCATTGATTTTTAAAAGATAAAAAATTGATTGAATTATCAACCTTATTATAACACAAAATCAAAAAAATAAAAAAGCGGTCCTTTTATTTATTCAAAACCTCATTATAAACTTCTAAAGTTTTTCGCACGCAATCGCTCCAGCTATACTTTTTCACTTGCCGGTATCCCCTCTCCGCAATTTCTAGCCTTAACTTTTCATCTTTAATTACCATCTCAATTTTTTCTTTCATGTCCGCCTGGTCTGCCGGATTAAAAAAAACCGCGGCTTGGCCTAATATTTCCGGCAGACAAGTTCTATCCGAACTTATCACCGGCAAGCCGAAAGACATGGCTTCCAGAGCCGGCAAGCCGAAACCTTCATAAAACGACGGAAAAACATAGGCCAGGGCTTGCGCGTAGATTATTTTTAAATCCGAATCAGGCACATAACCGGGGAAAACAATCCTGGCATTTATGCCTTGCGCGGTTTTTTTTAGCCGTGAATAAAAATAATCTTCTTTGCCCACTAAAACCAAACTCAAGTCTTTTAACCTCTGACCGATAAGCGAAAACGCCTTAATCAGGCTCTCTAAATTTTTATGAGGATAGGCATTGCCGACGTAGAGCAGGTACGGTTTGGCCAGGCCGTATTTTAATAATCGGCCGCTTGGATCGATGGCGCCTGAATGCCGGAAAAAATCAGCCACGCCCTCATAGGTTACCGTTACTTTTTTTGGGTTGATTTTAAACCGTTCAATTATGTCTTTTTTTGTGTAAACCGAGACGGCTATGACCCGGCGCGACCGCTTGACCGCCCGCCAAATGACGATTTTATAAAAAAAATTTTTGATGGCGTAAATTATCGGGCCCAAAGTGGTGGCGCGCCGGGTGGGGAACTTTATTAAAATCAGATCATGGATGGTTACTAAGAATTTAATCGGACAAAAAACTGGCACGTTAAAATGGGGAAAATGCATTAAATCCAGCCGCGCCCACCAGATATAAAAAGGAAATAATATTTGTTCGGCCAAACCGTACCAGCCGATATCAGCCAGGACTTTTTTTACTCTTGGATTAGAGGTTTTAAAATCATCAAAATTTTCCCGGCCGAGAAAAATAACATATTCATGGCTGTCGTCAAGCCCGGTGATCTGATCAACGATTTGCCGGGTGTACCGGCCCAAGCCTTTGCCCAACGGGCCGTAGAAGCGGGCGTCAATGCCGATGCGTTTTATATTTTGTCTTTTCATGGCGATTTCTTTAGCCGGGGCTTAAACCCCGGAAGACGAGACAACTCTTTTATCTGTCATCCCCCGAATATTTTCGGGAGGAATCCAGCATCCTTGTTCATGCCGCTCTCTCCTGGATTCCCGACAGCCTGCGGCTTCGGGAATGACAAAAAGGAAAGTCTGTACAGCGTAAAATCCTTGGTCACTTGCATTACCGGGTCGATGCGCAGATTAAACTTAACCAATCTTTTATCGTTTAAATAATTATAATCCTTTTCCGGGAAAGTAAAATTGTAGTAATAAACCGGCAGATATTTTGCTAAAATCGCGTATTGTTTTATCGCTTTATCATCGTTAAACAGGCCGACAATTACCTTTCTTTCGGGGAAGAACAGCTTGTCATGATACTGCGTGATAATAACGGCCCTGGTTTCGGTTAAGCCAAGCACCTGATCGTATTCAAACCGCGACGCCAACTGTTTTTTAGCCGATTGAATTAGCCCCTCGGCGCTGCCGGCCAAGACAAATTTAAGGGAAATAAAAAAAATTATGGTTAAGATTAAGACGCGGCCGGAGCCGACCAAGACCTTTTTCCTTAAAAGCTTGGTTAACTTTATAAAGAAATAGCTGGCCAGAGGCAAGGCGCCCAAATAAATCGGCAGCCAATAGCGGGCGTAAGAGTTGCCGATGGTGCGGCTTTTAGAGTCGGGATTGTCATGGAAATCCCAACTGCCGTAATAGAACAATAAAATTACAAAAATAATCGCGTAAGCCGTAAAATAGGCCCAGTGGCGGCGACGCCATTTTCTGACTTTCAATAAAAACCAGGCCAAGCCTAAAACCGCCGGATAAAAAAGCCAATAAAACATGGCGGCAAAATAAAAATAAAGCATTTTAAAACTTTTAACCGGCCAAAAACCGAAATGGAAAAAATTACTTTTTATTTGCGCCAGATTATCTTTGATCAGATCCATTTTCATGCCTTCGGGCTTTAACAAGCCGGCGCCGGCCTCGGCCATATTTAAAATTGATTGGTTCATTTCGCTGTAGCCGCCCCGCCAATACGACTGATAAAGCACCTGATTCCAATAAGCGACCGGTGCCAGGGCCAGCAGCAGAAAAACTATGAAAATAATTAATTTTATCAAACCAATCTTTTTAAAGTTAAACAGCCAGAGCGCCAGCCAGGCCGGGGCGAGCCAGATTAGTTCCGAGGTCCGGCTGGTAATGGCCAAGCCCAAGAATATACCGCTTAAGGCGGCGTAAATATCGACCGCTATTACTGAATTTTTAAGTTTTGCGATCAGGCCGCCGGATGTTGCCGGCCTTTTTATTTTTACCATGATGACGGCGAAGTACAAGCTAACCAAAAGCATAACAATAAACAGCACGTTATGGAATAAACTGCGCGCGCTATAATAAATAAACGGCGGCAAGCTGGCCGCGAGCAAGGCCGAGAAAAAGGCGTTACGGCGGCCGAAGATTTCCCTAATCAGCAGAAAATAAACAATTATCCCGGCGGCGGCGAAAAGCGGCGTTAAGTACGGTAAAACTTTATAAGTGGTCAAGCCGGCAATAGAGCCGTAAATTAAAATTAAGCCGAGAAAACTTACAGGCTTTATATCGCCGCCCGCGCTTAAGTGGCTGCGGGGCGCTATCATATCGGCCGCCGGCAGATTATACTTTTCAAAAAATGACAGCCGCCCTTCCTGGGCGTAGAGCTTGGCGAAATTATAATTAGCCGATTCATCGGGCGACAGCCATTTTATAAAATTATCCGGCTGGGCGTAGTAGTTAAAGCTGGCGGTGCCGAGAAAAAAAACGGCTGACACGATTATAAGGATAAGCCAATGCCAGTGTTTAAGCAGCCAGTTTTTGGTATTAAGAGTCATAAATAATGTAAAAACGCAAAAATCTCCACCGCAGGCGCCGTGCCAGCCGACCCGCCTGCCGGCAAGGCAAGCTGGCAGAAATCCGCCTTTGGTGGAAAAGTGAAAAACCCGTCCGAACGGATGTTCATCCGGGCGGATGACAGTGCAAAATTTAAAATTAAAATACAATCTCCTTGTGTCTTGGTCATTAAGTTACATTTTATTTTTCATTTTGGGATTTTCATTTTTAACTTTCTATGCCTGGTACAAATATATGGGCAAGTCATTAGCGGTCGGCTTGTCTATCAGCCTAGGCGTCCAGTCTGCCAGCCTGAAGGCGTAAGAAATTATTTTAGTCCCCGGCTTTAATTCGCTTTTTAATTTATCAAAAAATTTTTGATTCAAAGACTTGGGTATGCCAAAAAAATAAACGACATCAGCAGACGAAAAATTCTCCTTATACAAATTTTTATATTTAAAATCAATCTTGGCGCGGCCGCGGAATAATAATTGCTTAAGCCGGCAA
>MFFY01000012.1 GCA_001778055.1 Candidatus Falkowbacteria bacterium RIFCSPLOWO2_12_FULL_45_13 | reverse complement strand
ACGGCGGTAAGCGCAGGATCCCAACCGAGCCAGAATTATTAGAGTTAAACAGATTGCTTGGAGATCGGTTAGAAGGTAGTGACGATTGGATATGGACAGAAACGGAGCATGAGGATTATCCGGGGCAATTTGTTCTCCGTCGCCAGGACGACGACGGCCGCGGTTGCAGCCATCCCGGGAGCAACTACTACTACAGCGACGTCGCGGTTCGGTTCGTCGAGGACAGATAATTACGCTAATAAGTCCTCGCTTGGGGTTTGAATTTGGTGATCGTGACCGGCTTATAATCTAATTTTGGCCCGTCGGGACTGTAGCTCGCCATGGTGTGTTTTAGCCATTGCTCGTCATTCCTTCCGGGAAAATCAGTCCTGAAGTGCGACCCGCGGCTCTCTTCTCGATTAAGCGCGCCCAGGACGATCACCTCGGCCAGCTCGAGTTTTCCTTCCAGCTCGAGGTTCCTGACCAGGTCAAGATTGAATTTTTTGCCTTTGTGCATGAGATGGATCTGCTTGTAGCGCGCCTTAAGCTTGCGAACCTTGGCCAAGCCTTTAGTCAGCTTTTCTTTGTTGCGGAAGACGCCGGCTTCTTCAGCCATGGTTGCCTTCAACTCATTGCGGATTTCAGCCGCGGTTTCTTTACCGGTGGAATTTTCCAGTTTAGCCACTTTGGCTTTGACTTTTTCCAGTTCAGCTTGGAGAACAGAGCTTGTGTCTGAATTTTTCTTGCTCTTCACATAATCCGACGCAAAATGTCCCGATCTCTTGCCGAAGACGATCGTGTCGAGCAGGGAATTGCCGCCCAGGCGATTGCCGCCGTGGACCGAAACACAGGCGCATTCGCCAGCGGCATAAAGACCGGGCAGGGGAGTTGAGCCATTAGGATCGGTGTCGACGCCGCCCATCGAATAGTGCTGGCCGGGCTGGATCGGGATCGGTTTGTCGATCGGGTCAAGACCGAGGAAGTGGAGACAGATGTCGCGGATGCCGGGCAGACGCTCGATGATCTTTTGCCTGCCGAGGTGACGCAAATCGAGGTGGACATAGGCATTATCGAAGCCGCGCCCCTCATTGATCTCGGTCTGGATCGAACGGGCGACGATATCGCGCGGCGCGAGTTCTTTAACAAAGCGTTCTCCCTTATTATTGTACAGATAGCCTCCTTCGCCGCGGGCGCCTTCGGTCATCAGGATGTTGGTGCCGTATAGCGTGGTGGGATGGAACTGGACGAACTCGAGGTCCTTGAGCGGCACGCCGGCCGTCATGTAAACCGCCGCCATGCCGGAGCCAGTGTTGATGATGGCGTTGGTCGAATTGCCGTAAATGCGCCCATAGCCGCCGGTCGCCATGATCACTGTGTCGGCGCTCATGGCCGCGATCTTGCCGTTCTTAATATTTAACGCGATCAGGCCGACGCAGGCCGAATCGTTTTTGACGATCGAGAGGAGCAAGTATTCTTCATAAACTTTGATCTCTTCTTTGACCGATCGCTCATACATGGTGTGGAGCAGAGCATGCCCGGTGATGTCGGATGCATAGCAGGTGCGGGGGAAAGCGGCGCCGCCAAAAGGACGCTGGGCGATCTTGCCTTCAGCCGTGCGGGAAAATGGGCAGCCCCAGTGTTCCATTTCATAAACAATGCCCGGCGCTTCGTTGGTCATGATCTCGACGGCGTCCTGGTCGGCCAGATAATCGGAGCCCTTGACGGTGTCAAAGGCGTGGCTCTCGGCCGAATCTTCGGAGGCGTTACCCAGCGAGGCGTTGATGCCGCCCTGCGCGGCGATCGAGTGCGAGCGGGTCGGCTGGACGCGGGAAAGCACTGCCACTTCCAAACCATTCTTTTTAGCTTCCAGGGCGGCCCGCAGGCCGGCGAGCCCGGAGCCAATAACAATTACTTGATGATGAGAAATGCCCATAAACCTTTAACTCCTCCAAAAAAGAAAATAATCCCGATGATCAGCAGGGACCAGGAGATTCTTTTTTCGTGTTTAATGAAGAACTCGTAGTCAAGCAGGACAGCGCGCACGCCGTTCAACCCGTGAAAAAGCCCAAGCAAAAGGAGGGAGCTGTCGGTCAAGAGGATCAACAGGTCCTTTAAGCGCAAGGCCACGCCGGCAAAAAGGATCGGCTGTCCCAGCTCCACATAATGGACGCGGAAGATATGACTGTAAAGTATTATTACGATCAGCGCCGCTGTCACACGTTGCAGAAACCAGAGCCAACCAGCTTTCATTCTATTTCCCCATTATGAATGGGAGGGTAAGATAAAGCGTTACCCCCCAAATGAGCGCCGCCGCGGCAATGACGGCCCAAAAAATTATTTTTTGGATCCTGATCCCAACTCCAAGATCAAAAAACAATATCCTGATCCCATTAAGCCCGTGAAAAAGGACCGCGGCCAAGAGCCCAAGATCAGCGATGATAAAAGGTTGTGAGGTCAAAACCGCCAATAACTGGTTGAAAGCGTGAGGCCCGCGCAGGGAAGTGGAAATGACCATGATATGCATCAATAAATAGAAGATTAGGGCCAGGCCGGTTAGCCGGTGGAGAAGGAATGCCCACATGCCAACGCCGGATTGGCAGGCGAGGATCGATTCTTTTTTTAAATTATTTAACATAAACTGGCCATTAAGATATTATTTTTTCGGATAGCCTACAATTTCATAATAAATCTGCATCAATTCTTTATCAAAGAGAGGGCGCTTGGCTTCGACGGCCAGTTCGCGCACGCGCTCGAGTATTTTTCCGGAGACAGCTTCGTTAATTTTGATGCCGTATTCACTAAACTTGGCAATGATCGAGCGGCGGCCGGAGTGCTTGCCGACCAGAAGCTGGCGGATACCGCCCACAACCTCCGGAGCAAAAATATCATAAGTGCCTGGTTGTTTTAGGATCGCATCGGCAATGATTCCGGCTTCGTGCAAAAATAAATTTTTCCCCACGATAGGCTTGTTGGGTGAGATTTCCCTCCCCGAAGCCTTGGCGACGTATTCGGAGATCTCCTTGATCTTGCCGACGTCAAAGCCGGTGTCATAATTTTTTAGATATTTCAGCGCCATGACGACTTCTTCCAGCGCGGCATTGCCGGCACGCTCCCCCAGGCCGTTGACAGTGACGGAGGCGAAAGTTGCGCCGGCTTCCAGCGCGGCCAGGGTGATGCCCGAAGCCATACCAAAATCGTTGTGAGTATGGATTTCGACCGGAAGACCGGTCAGTTTGATGATCGCGTCGATTTTCTCATAAGTTGAGAGGGGATCAAGCGATCCGGTCGTGTCGCAATAACGCAAGCGGTCCGCTCCAGCGTCCTGCACAGTTTTGATGAACTGGATCAGGAAAGAGGGGTCGCAGCGCGAGGCGTCTTCGGCATTAGCGGAAACGTAAAGCCCGTGGCTTTTGGCGTAATTAACGGCCCGGGTAACGGTATCGAGCACCCAGGCGCGGTCCTTACCTAATTTCTCTTTAATATGCACGTCAGAAATGGAAATAGAGATGGCAACCGCGTCAAGGCCGCATTGGATCGAGGCATCAATGTCGGTCGTGACAGCGCGGTTCCAGCCCATGATGCTGGCTTTCAGCCCGGCCTTGACGATCCCTTTGATCGCTTCTATTTCACTGCCGCCCATGGCAGGCACACCAACTTCCAATTGGTAGACGCCAGCTTCGGAAAGTAGCGTGGCAATTTTTAGTTTTTCTTCAGGGGTAAAAACAACTCCGGCTGTTTGCTCACCATCCCTTAATGTTGTGTCAACAATTTTAATATCTTTTAACATCTTTTCCCTCCTATTTTTGCAAAGCAAGCTTCGCAACTACTAAGTTTGGAATCTCAGCAGTTGTTTCGGCAATCGGAACTTTTGCCTGGATTAAGGCTTTAATCTTTGATTCAGCTGTCCCGGTTCCGCCAGAGATAATTGCTCCAGCATGTCCCATGCGTTTTCCCCTGGGGGCAGTACGCCCAGAAATAAATGCTATCACAGGTTTGGTCATATTAGTAGCAATGTAGTCGGCCGCCAGCTCTTCGTCGCTGCCGCCGATCTCACCAATCATAATTACGACTTTTGTTTCCCGGTCGGCTTCAAATAAGGGGAGAAGATCGGTAAAGGTTGAGCCAAGAATCGGATCTCCCCCAATACCAATACAAGTAGATTGACCGAGATGAGCTTTAGTTAAGGCAGCGACCACTTCGTAGGTGAGGGTGCCGCTGCGAGAGATAAGGCCAATTTGCCCTTTTTTGAAAATATTACCCGGCATGATCCCTAATTTTGCCTCATCAACCGAGGTGATCCCGGGACAATTTGGTCCGATCATTGTTGCGCCCGCCTCTTTTAGCTTTTGACAGACGGTAATCATGTCCTGGGTCGGAATACCTTCGGTAATGGTCACGATAGTTTTAATCCCGGCTTCAATAGCTTCAAAAATAGCCGCTTTACAGAATCTGGCCGGGACAAAGATAGTGGAAGCGTTAGCTTTGGTCTCTTTAACCGCTTCAGCCACGTTATTAAACACTTTAACTCCCAGATGTTCTTGACCACCCTTACCCGGGGTAACACCGCCGACAACCTTGGTGCCGTATTCAATCATTTGTTCGGTGTGAAAACTTCCTTCGCGACCAGTGATTCCCTGAACAATGACTTTAGAATTTTTATTTACTAATATACTCAACGATCTTCTCTGCTCCTTCTTGCATAGTGGCGGCGGTAACCAGATTTGTTTGGGCTAATATTTTTTGCCCTTCTTCTTCTCTCGTGCCGGTTAATCTTATGACCAGAGGAATTTTAAGGTTTAAGTCCTGAGTGGCCCGAATGATTCCCTGAGCGACTTCATCGCAGCGGGTAATGCCGCCAAAAACATTAAAAAAGATACCTTTAATATTCTTATCCATAGTTAAAATTTCGAGACATGATTTTACCAGCTCCGCTTTGGCGCCGCCGCCAATATCCAAAAAACTGGCAGGTTGGCCGCCCGCTCTTTTTACTTCGTCCATAGTGGTCATAACCAAACCGGCGCCATTACCGATAATCCCGATATTGCCAGGCAGGCGAACGTAGGCGATCCTGCGGCGATGGGCTTCGGCTTCGATCTCATCCTCTTCAGCTGCTTCTGCTAGCAAAGCCAGGTCCGGATGTCTGAAGAGGGCGCTATCATCAATTATTATCTTAGCATCCGCGGCGATGAACTGCCGGTCTTTGGTTTTAACCAACGGATTAATCTCGACCAGAGTGGCATCGGTTTTTAAATAGAGGTCGTAGAGTTTTTCGATTATGGCGGAAACCTGCGAATGAACTTCGCGGTTTCCGACCGGGATTTGGAAATTATGATTTTGAATTTGTTTAGGATTTAGTATTTCGAATTTAAATATTTTATCTGGCCGTGTCCTTGCCACTTCTTCAATATCAACTCCGCCGACTGTTGAGAACATCAGAGTATTCCCTCTATTGGCTCGATCAACCACGATGCCCAAATAATATTCTTTTTCAATCTCCAAAGCTTTTTCGATCAGCACTTTTTTTACCGACAGCCCTTTGATTTTCATCGCCAAGATCTGAGCGGCTAATATTTTTACTTCAGCTTCTGTTTTCGCTATTTTTATGCCGCCCGCTTTGCCGCGGCCGCCGACATGAACCTGAGCTTTGATGGCTACCGGCAACCCCGTTGTGGCGGCAATCTCAGCGGCTTGATCCGCGCTTTCAGCCACTCCGCCTGGCGGGGTAGATATATTATTTTTAACTAAAAGTTCTTTGGCTTGATATTCGTATAGCTTCATTTTATCGCCGTCTGTCCGGTTCTATAGCCGAGCTCTAAGGCTTTTTGATTATCCTCTTTGGTCTTTTCTGGGACATGCTTTAAGACTGTCCTGGTTAGCTCTTCCTGGTTGACGATGCCAGAGATGGCGGCAATCGCTCCCAGGGCAATGATGTTGGCAAAGAGTGTTTTGCCCAATTCATTTTTAGCTAATTGAATGATCGGGATGGAGTAAACTTTAAAATTACCTTTTGGTGTTGATTTTACCTCCAGGGGGTCGATAATAAGTATTCCGTCGGATTCCAGGTTAACCGAGTATTTATCGCAAGATTCCTGACTGAGCGCTAACAGAAGATTTAGTTGGGTAACCTTGGGGTAATCTATCTCTTCATCACTGACAACAATTTCTGAACGGCTGGCTCCGCCGCGCGCTTCCGGGCCATAAGATTGCGTTTGCACAACATGTTTGTCTTGATAAAGAGCGATGGCTTCGGCCAGTATTTTCCCCCCGAGGACCATGCCCTGTCCTCCGTGGCCGCTCAAACAGATCTCAAATCGCATCTATTCCTCCCGTGATTTTGTTTCTCTTTCTTCGCTTTTAGGCGAGGGTTGTCTCTTTTCAATATGTCGCTCAATCAAAGACTGATAACTTTCAGTGTATTCCGGCCGCGGTTGATTATGTAATTCTCCGATAACAAATTTGCCCTGCTTTTCTTCGTCGCTTAAAATACTCCATTGTTTAATATTACGGGCATTGTCCCGTTGCTCTTTGAGCATGTCAACCGCATCTTTTATTTTGTTCATCCGGCCGTAGTAAACGGGGCATTGGGTGATAATGTCCAGAAAAGAAAATCCCTTATTTTGGATCGCTTTGATTACAAAATTAGAGATTTGGGTCGCGTGATACGTGGTACTCCTGGCAATATAGGTTGCCCCGGCCGCTTTGGTTAATTCACAGAGATCAAAAGGTGGATCCAGATTGCCAAATGGAGCGGTGGCTGCGATGTCATTAAGCGGCGTGGTGGGGGAGAATTGCCCGCCGGTCATGCCATAAATACTATTATTAAAAACTACTACGTTAAGATCGATATTGCGCCGCGCTGCGTGGATAAGGTGGTTGCCGCCAATGGCGGAGCAATCGCCGTCGCCAGTCAGGACGATTACGGTTAATTCTGGTTTGGCCATTTTGATCCCGGTAGCAAAAGTTAAAGCCCGGCCGTGGGTCGTGTGCAGGGTGTTAAAGTCAAGATACCCGGCGGCGCGCGATGAACAACCGATCCCCGAAATAACCGCGATTTTGTTTTGGTCAAGTCCAAGTTTGTCTAGCCCGCGCAAAACTGATTGCATAATAATTCCATTGCCGCAACCAGGACACCAGATGTGAGGAAATTTGTCTAAACGCAGATATTGGCTAATGTCTTCAAGCGCCATGGCTTTTTATCCCCTCAAAAATAGTTCGAGGCTTCATCAGTTGCCCATTGACGGAGTTAATTCCTATA
>MFFY01000011.1 GCA_001778055.1 Candidatus Falkowbacteria bacterium RIFCSPLOWO2_12_FULL_45_13 | reverse complement strand
AATCTCCTAAAATCTCATCAATTTTATCCGCTTTTTGTTGGGAATCCATTTTGCTAAAATCTGCTAGTTTGTCCTGGGGGGGGGTTTTTTCTGGCGGATTTCCGGAGGTCTCCGAGTTAGCCACCGCTTTTTCTTGTTCTGCCAGCGGCTGTTCGCCAAGTTTTGATTCTAATGTCATATTTTTAAAATTAATAATTATCTACTAAAATATTTCCCGCCATCATCCTCGTCCGACAAACTAACCGACTTGGTTCTGGGTTGCCCGGAGTTTTCTGATTCGCTGGCGGCGTTTTTATCCGATGGTTTATCATCTTTCAGCTCTTCGGCCTCTTCCATGTCAGTTTCTTCAATTTCAACTTCGGTTTCATCTTCCTCTCCCTCCCCCTTCTCCTCTTCCGGCAGATACTCATCCGGCGCCACCGCCTCGGTCTGCTTGTGCAAAGGTGCGCCCGCGGCGCCTTGATTTATCATATTATCATACTGCTGGCGCGTTATCAAGACTTCCCGCGGCCTGGAACCCGCGCCCGGCCCGATCACACCGCTCTCTTCCAGTAAATCCAGCAGCCTGGCCGCGCGGGCGTAGCCGATGCTTAAACGCCTCTGCAAATACGAAGCCGAAGCTTTGCCTGAATTTATAATCAGCTCCTTGGCTTCTTCCAGCAGTTCATCCTCATCTTCGACATTGTCGGACAAACCCACGCCGGCAATACCATGGACCTTTTGCCGATTAGTGATGCCTTCAATGTATCGCGCCTCGCCGCCCCGGTCTTTAATATAATTGACTATTCTTTTAATTTCATTTTCACTGACAAAAGCGCCCTGCAGCCGCTTGGGTTTAGAAATTTCCGCCGTGGTAAACAGCATATCGCCCCGGCCTAATAGCTTTTCCGCGCCCAAGGAATCCAAAATCGTGCGCGAATCAATGCCCGAAGCCACGGAGAAAGCGATGCGCGCCGGCATATTGGCCTTAATCAAACCGGTGATAACATCAACGCTCGGCCGCTGCGTGGCCAAGATCAAATGGATGCCAACGGCCCGGGCCATTTGCGCCAGCCGGATAATACTGGCTTCAACCTCCCGCCCGGCCGCCACCATCAGGTCGGCTAATTCATCTATCACAAAAACAATCACCGGCATTTTATCGCGGCCATCCTGGTTAAAACTCATAATATTCCGCCGGCCGGTCCTGGCCAAAGTTTCAAACCGCCGGTCCATTTCATTCAAACACCATTTCAAAGCGTTAATGGTCTTGCCCACTTCGGTAATCACCGGCGTTAAAAGATGCGGCACGCCGTTATAGACTGGCAATTCCACCCGTTTGGGGTCAACCATGATAAAGCGTAAATCATCCGGACTGTTTTGATATAACAAGCTGACGATAATAGCGTTTAAGCAGACCGATTTACCCGAATTGGTAGCGCCGGCCACCAAGAGATGGGGCATCTTGGCCAAATCGTCTAGCCAAACCTTGCCGGCCACGTCTTTGCCTAGAGCGATCAGGGTGTTAATTTTTCTGTTTTTATAAATTTCTCCGGCCAAAACCTCGCGCAAACCCACGATGGCCTTGGTTTGGTTGGGCACTTCCACGCCGACTAATGAGCGGCCCGGAATGGGCGCCTCAATCCTGATGGGGTGGGCGGCCAGGGATAGCGCCAGGTCATTTGATAAAGCGGTAATCCGCGTTAATTTTATGCCCTCGGCTGGCCTTAAGGTGTATTGCGTCACGGTCGGCCCGACATTAACCTCGCCCATTTCCGTCGGAATGCCGAAATTATCCAGCGTCCGCTGAATCACAAGCATATTATTTTTAATATCGCCCGAGGTGGGCCTGCCGATTTTGGCATTAAGCAAATCCAGGGGCAAATCAATTCTGACATGAGTCGGCCGCCAGCCGCCGGGCTGGCCCTTGGCTTCTTCGCTCCTGGCCTCGCCTGATTCAGCTTTAATTTTATGCTTATGAAATCCAGACTGGCCCAGCTCCTCCGCGGCAGGAGCCGCGGACTCGCCGTCATCATCCGTTTCCGGCTCATCAAACTCTTCATCCTCCGGCCCGCCCGCCGCGGCCTCTTCCTCTTTAAACTTCTCCGCCAAGGCTTCATTCTCTCGGCCGCTGCCAAAAATTTTATTGAAAATATAGTTGACCGAATAAAGCAGCTTAAAAAACCAGCTGTCACGGCCGATGATGGATTCCAAGGTGGCGTTAAACATCAGCATGATGGCGATAAAAAGCAAGCCGACAATGACGATAAGACCGGCCCAAAAGCCCATGATTTTATAAAAAATAGTTACCAGGCTATAGCCGATATAACCGCCGCCCGCGCCTTCCGTGACCGCCGCTTGCCAGTTATCCTGACCGATAAAGGTGTGGAGCAGGGCGCTGAAAAAAATAACAAAAATGAATAAGCCAAGAAAATTAGCGCCCCTGACCCAGTCCTTGCTTCGGTTATATATTAAAAAACCGATGGCCAGAAGGGTTAAAGGAAAAAACCATTTGGCCCAGCCGAATAAAAAGATTATGCCTTTTTCCAGGTAGCTACCCAAACCCTCAGCCAAGCCGAACAGCGACAGCAAGCTGATGGCGCCAAAAGCCAAAAGCAGGATAATAAAAATACCCCGTTTCATTTCAGGGTCTAAATCAACCTTGGGCAGCCTGACATAATCTAAGGGGTTGGATTTTCTTCTCCGTCTCACCATTTTTTTCGCCCCCCTGATAAAGGGGGAATAAGGGGGATTGTCCCCAATCTAAATAACCATTCCGGCCTCTGCCGGCAGGCAAGATAATTTACAGGTACAATATAAAACGTTTCGTGTTATATTTGTAAATTCGTATAGGATTTGTAATTCGTATACTTTATATTATACCATATTTTGCCAATAAAAAAACGCCTTATGCCACCTGATACTATAAGGGCCTAAATCCTACCCCTTTTTTATCGCCGCTTTAATAAACAAGCCAACTAGAATTATTATAATCCCGCCGGCGATGATCAATAAATATTTGAACAATTCCAATTTTTTATCCCGCTCGGCCACCGCCCACTCCGCGGGCTGGTCAGCTTCTCCCAAAACTTGCGGTTTCAGATCAGCGGCTTCATTGACTCGATTAATTTTGACGATATCATCATTAGAGCGCGGCAACAGCCTCAACCCGGTTCCGGTTTTGCTTAAGATACCGGTAGCCGCGACCATTTGCCCGGCCGCCAGGCTTTTTGTCTCAATGCCGGCGGTTTTCTTAAGATACACCAAAACTTCATCACCGCCATCATCCAAATAAAACGCGGAACTTTTTTTAGCCGTGATCTCACCGGCCAGGCTGATTAGTTGCCCGACAGCTTCTTCGTTCACCTGATCGCAATTTAATGCCAAGGCCGGCGGCGGCGTCTGATGCGCTTTAACGCTGATATCGTTCTTGATCTTGGTTTTTATTCTTAACTCGCCCTGCGTCTCTGCCAATTCGCCGGCCACCTCAATATAGTCACCGACTTCAAGCGTGGGAAAATCTTTTTTGTAGTTGTAGATTTGAATACCAGCCATAGCTTGTTTGCCCGCCAATTTGTCCACCGCCACATCTTGGCCCGCCGCTATTATCCCGCCATTTAAGGCTGCCGCTAATGTCGCGGTTTCAGCGACTAATGAGTTTCCAGCGTCGGCGGGCTTGGCCGCTGAAGCTTCAGCGTCAGTGGAAGAACTTATAATATAAAATATCTGCGCGCCCAGAATCCCCGGCTCCACCGCCACCACGCCCCTGGCTTTCACCAAACTGCCAAGTTCCATTTCCTTAACCTGGGCTAAGGTTGTCTCCACATAGTCGCCCGCCTCTGCCGCCGCTCCAGCAGCGCGGTTTACGACCAAACTTTGGCTGCCGGCCAGGCTGATGACATTCTCCGCGGACGGCGTTAGCTTGGTGGTCCAAAACCATTTGCCGTTCTGGCCGCGGGCGTAAGCTTGGCCCTGAACCGCTTGCGTATATTCTGCCTGATCGGCCAACGCATCTAAATCGTCGTACAAACTGATAATATCCTCGCTATTTTTAAATGCCAGCTTGCTGACCGTATTGTTTAAAACATAAAAATTTTCCACCTCCAGCCACAAATCATTTTTAAATTTATATTTGCCATTGCCGTTTTCCAACCGCCAATTCAGCAAATTAATTTTAGCCGAGCCTTGATTCTTAAGTTCAGCCCATTCTTGCCCAATGTCTGCGCCCGTGGGATCAGGAAAAATTTCATTGATAATTATCCCGTTTTCACCCCCCTTCAAAAGGGGGGTTAGGGGGGTTTCTGCGTTAACGCCGCCTGCACTGCTGCCAGCCACAATTTTCAGGCTTTTAACTTTTTCCGCTATCTCTTTGCCGTCGCTGACCGCCAATTTAACTTGATACAGGCCAGCTTTAAAAAAAGTATGTTCCGGATTAGCCAAACTATTTTTAAAGCCATCGCCAAAATCCCAGGTATATTTTAAACTGTCGCCGTCTAAATCGTCCGTATCCGAACTGTCAAAGATAACCGGCCGGCCGGCCAGAATATCTTTTTGCCAACTAAATTCAACTATCGGCGCGTGATTCACCGCCAAAACCACATTAGCCGCGCCCGGAGTAATTGTTTCACTCCATTGCCACTCACCATCTAATTTGCCCCCTTGGGCTGCTCCCCCTTGATAAAGGGGGTTGGGGGGATTATCCAAATTATAACTCCAACCCTCTTTTACATTTTTGTAGATTACCGTCATCACCGGTTTATCCGCCAAGGGCTGATATAGCTTTGCCTCGCCCTGATCATTGCGCAAAACTATTTTGGTCCTGGGCCTAAACAGGGCCAGATATTCGCCGGCCTGAATTTTCGTACTGGTAGAAATTTTTTCCAGATTTACTTTTTTATTATCTTCATTGCTTAAACTCCAGCCGGTTAAATCAACCTGCCTCGCGCCCGCATTATAAATCTCTATAAATTCCAGCTTAGCATCATCGCCGGTTGGGTTCGGCAATATTTCGGAAATAAAAATATCATTGCTGAAATCAAATTTAGCTTTAGCTTCCACGCCGGATTCATCTTCGGCTTGAATAAGATTACCGGCCCCCTTGGTTGGCGTCAAGGTCAAAATAAAATCATTGACATTATTAAAAGTATTATAGCCGTCAAACTTCCTAGCCAGACTCATCGGGTCAGGGGCGGCCGGCGCGTTATCCTCTAAATTACCGTCGGGCCAGTTGCCGTAAACCAGCTGATCAATTATTTTACCGCCCGGGTCGTATAAAATCACTATTTCGCCGCCATTATTCAAATTGCCCGCCGGCTTTTCCGCTACTTTAAATCGGCTAGGGCCGCCGGAAGTTAAGCTGCCGGACAGTTTGGTTCTGGTTTTACTGCCGTCCTCAAGCCACCAGCCGCTTAAATCAATTTCTCTGGCTGTTTTATTATATAATTCAATCCATTCGACTTCATTATCCGCCGGGTCGGACACCAACTCGTTGATCACCACCTCGCCAAAATTGTTCTCTCTCCCCCCTTGAATTTGCCCCCCTTGCAAAGGGGGGCTACCGGCGGCATCGCTTGAACTCGCCGTATTATTCTCCTCTCCTGGCGAAGGAGAGGGCGGGGTGAGGTCTGTTTCCGCTTGGCAACTTGAGCTGCAACCGTCGCCATTTGTTAAATTGCCGTCATCACACTGCTCGCCGCTTTCCACCTGGCCGTTGCCACACTGGGCTGTCGGCGGCAGGGTAACGCTAAGGGAATTCTGCGGATTGGAATTTTCTTGAATAAAAAAATCAAGACTGTTGTTGTTAATATCTAAATTTAGTCTTCTTTCAAGACTCTGATTAGCGCCCGGGTTGGTCGGGAAAACCTGCCCCTCAATAAAAATATTTTGCGCTTCCCCCCAAGCCAGACTATCAATTATGACGCCGGTATCAGCTGGCCCGAAACGAAGCGCGATACCATTGTCGTCCGAAACGGTGGCGGTGGTAGTGGCGTCAGGCGTCGCGGCAATATCTGTATAATTGCTGTTGGCCCAGAGATAATAGCCATTAGGCGGAATAAAAGCATCCGCGGACCAAGATTTTATACTGGAGTCAGCCGCGCCGGTCTTGCTTCTTTTGACTAAACGATAGCCCTTGAGGTTAACCGAAAAATTATTGGGGTTAAACAGTTCAATAAAGTCATTCTCGGTTTTACCGGCGCCGCCGGTAATCTGTACTTCACTTATTAAAACCTGGCTCTGGCCGGCGGCCTGGCTTACCTTCGGCTGCCCGATTGGTAGCATTTGCAGACAAAAAAATCCCGCGCCGATTATGGTCAGGACCATGATAATTTTTGCCAAATAAAAAAATCCTCCTGGTTGTCGCATATTTTTTAAATTAATTTATACTCCCGTTATGTTTAATAAACCAACCTATAATTCATGCATTCCATACGAGCCTAAAGAATTTAGTAGAATTTTTAAGAGAAAGATAAATAAAATGAAACCCCTTAAGACCTTTCATTCGTAATTCACTTTATCACCGTGCCTTTAAACTTCCCGCCGGCCAGATAATTTCCCAAATTTTTTATATTCTTGCCGTTCATGATTACGACTTCCAGCTTAAGCTCCTGCGCTTTTCTGGCGGCGATCGGATCAAACGGCGCGTTTAGGGCCGGCGACCAAATATTCCCTACCAATTTCCTGAACTCCGGCCAGGTCATTTTCGGCCTAATTTTCGCGTCCTGATGTTTGTTCGGGTCTTTATCGTAAACATAATCAATGTTAGATAAATTTAAAATGGTCCTGGCGCCGTATTCCCGCGCCATCATGGTGGCCACATAATCGGTTGACCAGCCCGGTTTCCAGCCTGACGCCACGATGATCGCTTTATCGCTTTCAAGCCTCAAAGTAGGGTTTTTGATAATTTCCGGATTGGCCTGATCCCGAAAAATCGTCCGCAGTAAATGAGCGTTTAGCCTGGTGGCATGGATGCCCAGCCAGTCCAAATCATCAGGCTTGATTTTTACCACCTTGGACGCCGCGGCCACGTAATTTCTGGCGGTTATGCCGCCGCCGGCGATTAGAAAAAACTTACACCCCTGTTTTATCTTTTTTAAAATCAAAGCGCGAAATTCCCGCAAAAAATGCCAATCCACGCCTTGAGGCGGCACAATCAGCGAGCCGCCGATGGAAATAACATAAGTTTTATTTTTCATATTCAACCCCCTTTAATAAAGAGGGAATAAGGGGGGGGATTTATACCCTCTCCTTACAAAGGAGAGGATTAGGGTGAGGTTAAAATATCGCTCCTCATTTACACTTTATCATTTTATGGCCG
>MFFY01000010.1 GCA_001778055.1 Candidatus Falkowbacteria bacterium RIFCSPLOWO2_12_FULL_45_13 | reverse complement strand
ATAATTTGGTTAATGGTCATGGGGTTTGCTTTTGATAGACTATTAGTGTTATAATAATATTACAAAACTGTGGAGAAGTCAAAAGAAAAGGTATTGTCATTGTGAGGAGGATCCGCCAGTTGGCGGAGACGACGAAGCAATCTCCTTACTCTGTCATTGCGGGCTTGACCCGCAATCCAGAGGTGAGCAGTTTAAAGACATTTATCCAATAACTCCTGGATGCCGGCTCGGAGGCCGGCATGACAAGCTATTGGAATTGCTTCGTTTCGCTTCATTGCGCTCGCAATGACAGTAAATAATTTTGTATTTTGAATTTATTATTCCTTCCCCCATGCTTGTCACCAAAAAATACACTAAAATTTTAAAGCTAGCCATATGTTTGTTTATCGCGACAATGGTTATTTTTTTTGCGGCAAATTTTGCTTTGGCCGCCGCCCCGGTTACCGGCTTCGGGACAGCGCCAGGAGGAACGCAGACTGATGTGGGCCAGGCCATCGGCTTGGGTGCTCGCGATCCGCGCGTGATCGCGGCTTCGATCATCAACGTGGCATTGGGATTTTTAGGCATTATCGCGGTTAGTCTGATAATTTACGCCGGCTGGCTTTGGATGACCAGCGCCGGCGATGAACGAAAAATCGAGCAAGCCAAAAATATTTTGAAAAACGCGGCGATCGGGCTGATAATCATACTTTCCGCCTGGGCCATTGCCACTTTTGTTTTAAACTATTTATTGGGCGCGACTAGCCAGGGCGGCCCTGGCGGTGGTAGCGGCCCTGGCGGTGGCAGCGGTTTTGGCGTTTCCGGCGGCGACGTGGTTGATTACACTTTCCCGGCCAATGGCCAAACCGATGTGCCGCGTAATTTATATCAAGTTTCCGCGGTTTTAAATGAGCCGGTGAATCCAGACACTTTTAAACCCGAAAACGCCGAGATTAGAGTTTATCCGGTTGACGAAGTAAACCTCTATCGAAATGACGCGAAGAATCAACCTGCCCGCGAACATTCCAATTCGAGATTGGGTCGGTTGTATGATAACATCCGCGATTTTTTCGCCCTAGGAAATACTTTGATAAAAAAAAGCGCAAATGGCAGCCCGGCCTTAGCCGCGACCAACGAAGGCGATCTGGTAAATCTTACGGTTGATCAATACAGAGTTGTCAATGGCGGTAAAACCCTTATCTTTCAATTAAAACCGAACGAAAGTCTTTTGGGTTCGCCCAAAGCCACGGTGTGGTATTCCGTAACCTTAAAAACAGCCATAAAAAAGCCAGACGGCGACAGCTTATTTAGAGACGTGATCGGCGACGTGGGCTATAACTGGAAGTTCGCGGTGGGCACTAAAATTGATAATACGCCGCCGAAAATTACGAGCGTGGTGCCCAAACCGAGCTCGACCGAGCCGAGAAACGTGGTGGTGCAGGTAAATTTTTCCGAAGCCATTGATCCGACTTCGGCTGCGGGCAAACTGGAAATCGCGCCGAATAAATGCGATGATTTACCGCCATGCAAGACGGGAGAAGCTTTAAGAACCGGCGGCTTTAATAATATTCAGATCAGGCAGATAACGGACGCTGGCGCGGACGGAGATTTTATCGCCGGCAATTTATATATTTCCAATCAATATAGAACCGTGGAATTTTTGACAATAAACGATTGCGGCATAAATTCTTGCGGCAACACGGTTTATTGCCTGTCGGCCGATCAGCAGATTAAAGTTTTAGTTAAGGCCGCGACTCTAGCCTCGGCGGGAGCGGCTTTGGCCAAGGATTATCCCACTGACGGCGTAACCGATATGGCCGGCAACTCCCTGGATGGCAACGGCGACGGCACGGCCCAGGGACCGCAAACTCCGGCCGCGGGAGGTTTTGGCAGCAACCAGCCGCCCTATAACGCCAACAATCCGAACCAAGCCAATCAGGGCGATGATTATGTCTGGACATTTAAGACCGACGATAAAATTGATAAAATCGCGCCAGAAGTAAAAAGCGTGACGCCGAATCCTGGCGCTACGGGCGCAAGCCTGGAAGATCCGATTAAAGCGGTTTTTAATAAATGGCTTTTAAGCTCCTCTTTAGATAAAAATAGTATTACGCTCAAGAGCAATGATAAAGATTTTTATTACTGGATTTATAAGGAAGATAATTCGTCCGTTACTCCGGCGCCGCCGGCGGCCGACAGAGAAACCGCGGTTTATATCGGCCATAACCGCTTTAAGGGCGAAACCTTGTATCCGGTTCAATTTAACCAGGGGATTAAAGATAATTATCAAAATTGCTATTATCCGTGTTCGGGCTTAGGGGTCAAGGGCGATCCGTCGTGTTGCGATGGCGCGGCGTGCAAAGGCAAAACTTGCATCGGCACGCCCGAGGAAAAAGGGAATTGCCCATAAGAATTTCATCTCAAATGTCAAAACTCAAATCTCAAAACCAAAACGTAAATGTCAAATCTGAAACAAATTCAAATGAATAAAAATTTAAAATAATACGGCCGACCCTTCTTGTCATTGCGAGCGACCGAAGGGAGCGAAGCAATCTCAGGAACAATGGACACCACTAAATTTTAATTTTATGCCTATCCGTCGTGCCTGAGATTGCTTCGCCGCCCTGATTACAGGGGCGGCTCGCAATGACAATAGAGAAGTTGTTTCATCCAGACTGTGCGAGAACTCCTAAATTCGTCATCCCTGCGCAGGCAGGGATCCAGAAATTATTAAATTTTAGCCAAAAAATTTTTTCTGGATTCCCGCTTTCACGGGAATGACGGTAGTTCTCGGACAGTCTGTCCTCGCGATGACAATTAATATATAATGCCTAAAACCACAAAAAAATTAATCTTTATTTCCTGCCTGCTGACGGCGGTTTTCGCCGCGGTATTATTATTGTCAACCTTGATGGTGGCTTCGCCGGCTTATGCCGCGACCGATCTTACCGGTTGGGGGACTGCCGCTGGTGGCGGGGACATTGACAGCGTGGAAACGGCCATTGGCTTATCTAGAACTGATCCGAGAATTATTATCGCCAGAATCATCAATATCGCGTTGGGGTTTTTGGGCATTATCGCGGTCGGCCTGATAATTTACGCCGGCTGGCTTTGGATGACGGCCGGCGGAGAGGCGCAAAAAATAGAAAAAGCCAAAAAGATTTTAATCGGCGCGGTTATCGGTTTGCTAATTATTCTGGCCTCGTTCGCTCTGGTTAGTTTTATCTTATCCCGATTATTAGACGCCACCGGCGGCGGACCCGGCGGACCCGGCGGGCCGGGCGGCCCTCCTGGCACAGACACCAGCTATGGCTCTGATGTTACGGGCACTTCGCCGGATGACGGCGCCATCATCCAGCCGATAAACACCACGCCGCTATTTCAATTTCATCCAGCTATAAATGTTACGCCCGGCGGCCCGGCGACTTATAATAATGGGGGCCGGGGCTGGCTGGGCGATATTTTTAAAGGCGAAAGATTCGCGGCGGTTTATCCGGCTCAGGCCGCCTTGTCTCCGTCCGGCAATATTTTAGACATAACCGCGATCAACAATGACTTTAAGCTGGAAAGAATCGCCGACATTGACCCCAAGACTGACCAGGCGACTATGCTGGCCGCGTCGGAAATAATCACGGGCGCAAGGATTTTGCAGCAATCGAGCAGCCAGGACGCGGCCGGCCGGCAGGGCTATTATGTGTATAAGTTTATCGGCGGGACGGATTGCGGCGACGGCAATATGATTTGCTTAAAAAAATGGAGTAAGTATAAAGCCACCATTAAGGACGCGGTGGGGATTATTTCCGTGGGCACGCAAAGATTTGAATGTCAAGTGGGAGAAATTTGCGAATTTTATTTTTCCACCGGCGAACTGATTGACAAGATCGAGCCCGCAACCAGCATTTTGCCGGCGCAGATGTGCCAACAAGAGGAAGACATAGTACTAAAGCCTAACGCCAATACGGTTACCGCCTGGGCAAGCGACGATACGGTAACGGCTTTTCTGGATTTTTATCAGCAGGGGCCGGCTGACGCGGCCGAGGGTTCGTCATTAAGGCATGTGCCGGGCAATGGAGGAAGATATCTGCAGGCGCAACATCAATATGATACCAGCAAGATGGCGGCGGGCAGCGAATATAAATTTATAGTTAAAGCTCAAGACGGGGCCAGTAATTCGGCTGACGCCAGTTTTACCGCCACCATCAGACCGGGCCATTGCTGCAACGGCGCGCTGGACACAGATAAGGGAGAAACCGATGTGGATTGCGGCGGCCAATGCGGCGCCTGCGAAGGCCAGGCTTGCGCGGATGATAAAGCCCAGCCCCAAACCTGCAATAACAGCATTTGCGCTTCTAATTTCTGCACCACGCAAAAATCCGATGCCGTTGCCTGCTCGGCCGCCGGCTATGACGCTAATCCGTCCGCTTGCTGTTTATGCCAGCGCCAGCCGGTGATTACCGCGGTTTCTCCGGTCGGCGGATTTTGCTTGAATACTCCTAATACATATTGCCAGGTTAACGCGGATTGCCCCAAGAATTCTGACGGTTCCAGCGACCGTTGTAATCTTAATACGCCCAACGGCGCGGTTGGCAATTTTATTACCATCAGCGGCCAGGATTTCGGCAAGGTGGCCGGCCAGGTATATTTTTTCGATAACCGGCTGGCGGATTTGGCCACTAGCGTTAATGAAAAGTGCGAAAGTTCCTGGAAAGACGATCAGATTATCGTAGTAGTGCCGAGCGGAGTCGCGGCCGGTCCGATCAAGGTAATAGCCGCTAATTCTTTTTATGACACAACCAATGATTTGAATGGGCCGCTACTTGACGATTTTTTGGTCAATACCATTAAGCGGCCGGGATTATGCCAGGCGCGAAACAATTCTACCGACCCTCGCTATGTTTGCTATGACGAGCCATGCGCCTTTTTAAATAATGAGGCGGATCCTTTTAATTTACAGGGAATTTCTTTTAATAGTAATCCGCTTGGTCTGCCGCGGTCGGTTTATTTTGGCAACACCTCGGCTTCGGTTGCGGCCAAAGACAAGGGCAACTGGACCAACACTTCGGTGGACGCGCTGGTGCCCAACATAAGAGAAGGCTTGACCTCGGTATTTATCAAGGTCAATAGGGTTGTTTCCAATTACCTGAATTTTTTGGTCAAAGATGATCCGACCCTGAATCCGGTGATTGAATATATTGATTCGGGTGACGTTCCGCTGACTGATCCGACTGATGGACCGGTGGGCCAGTATATTACCATCTATGGCCGTAATTTTAAAACTTATAACGAGCAAAAAAGTTCGGTCAAATTTTACCCGTTAAACGATGCCGCGAATTTAATTAACGCGGATCGGGTCGCCTGCCAGGATTGGTGGCATGACACCTATATCGTGGTTAAAGTGCCGAAAATCGATAAAAAACGCAACGCCGTGTCAGCGGGCGATTATAAAGTAACGGTTACCAACTATTATGATAGAACCAGCAACGCGGAAGATTTCAATGTTAATAATGACGCGCTGAAGCCGGGCCTATGCAGATTAAATCCCAATAATGGGCCAGTCGGGCAGCCGGTTAACGTCTCGGGAGAAGGCTTCGGCGACGGCGCCAACAAGGTGGAATATTATAATAAAAAAGACGACGCCGTCTTTAACGCCGGCAAACCTTGGGCCGACGATTTAATCAGCTCCAATGTGCCGATCGGCGCCGCCACCGGACCGGTGAAAGTCTATAGCGCCAACGCGGGCAGCAATACTCTGCCATTTAAAGTCGGCAAGTGCTCCAGCTCCGCCGAATGCGGCCCCAGAGAAGAATGCTGCGGCGCCGGCACTTATTGGTCGGGCATTTGTCGAGATTCGGGCACCTGCTCTATGGGGTCGCTAAAGGAGTGCGGTTTTGGCTGGTCCTTCACCACTCAAGCTGAAACCTGCAAAGAAGCTACCTGCGATAACGCAATTAATGGTTCAAAGTGTTGTTCTAAAGACGGCTGTAAAGATTTGAACGGCGATGGTAAGACCGAGTGTAGCAACGGCATCACCTGCTCCGGCTACGGCCTGGACCAATGCAATAATTCATATTTCTGTCCGAACTCGCCGGGCCAATGTTCGACTTACGCGGGAAATCAGACGGTGGAAACTGGCAGTTGCGATTTTAGCTGCAGAAGCATATCCGCATCTTGCCAGGACGGTAGCTGCAACTATAACGCGGCTTTGAATAAATGCGTGAAAACAAATCAGATTTGCGGCCTGCCTGGCAGGATTTATAATTATAAACTCGGCTTATCTGACTTTACGGCTACCGCCGACTGCTTGCCTTATGGCGGCAGTAATAAATGGATGATGACGGTTAAGACTTCATGTCCGGAGGGCTGGACTAATATCGGCGGCAACCGGTGCGTTAAAGACGATTCAAATTGTCTGGTTTGCGCGGACGGCTTTAAATGTGTAAAGGAAACCGCCGAGGCTGTAATAAACGGAATTTGCGCCATTGACCAGGAGGTTTGTCCGGCCGGTTCAAAATGTTCCAATGTCGCTCCCCATGAGAATAAATGCACAAAACAAGATAGCCCGGCCTGCGAATGTTGCTGCGACATCAGTCAAAATAAAGCAGACGGAAATCCTGGCTGTTGCGCTCCCTTAAAATGCGCCGGCACCTGCGGCGCTGATACCAGCGATGATAATAAAGGTTTCGGTAGTTGTACCGGCTGCGCCAAGGTAGGCAATACTCAAAAAGAGCATAATGATGCTTGCAATTGTTCGGGCGCTAGCGGCAAATATTGCGACACCAACGGCGCAAATGGGCAAGGTATTTGCTCTGACTGCGTGCAATTATCTGACGCTGATAGTTGTACTAGAATAGGCCTTGGCGCCTGCTGCGTTGACGCCATGAATAAGAATGTTTGCCGCGGCGGCACGGATATTTATTCACCCGGCGACACTAATTATTGCGCTTATTCCAGTTGCGGTACCGGTGCTTCGTCTAACGTCTGCCAAGGGGCGAAAAAAGAAGGTGATTACGCCGGGCCAGACTGCGCCGGCCAATGCGGCGAGTCAGGCATTGGCGACGCCTGTTATGCCGGCGGCACGGCCGGGTCTTGCAATATAACTCAATCCCAATGCGCCAACGGCTTGGTTTGCGATCAGGCCAGCTGTACATGCGCTAAACCATGCGATTCAAGCCCCTTGCCCAGCTGCCAGGCAAACGACTTGGCGTGCGCCGGCACGGCAACGCCGGTCTGCGACGAAACCACTTGTCTCTGCGAAGCCGAAACCACGGCGTTAGAATCATGCGCCGGCTACGGCGACCAATGCGCCCAAAGCTATACCTGTCCTAATTCGTTTGGCCGCTGTTCGACCTATAAACCCGCTGCCGGCGCTAAAGTCAGCGTCGGCCGGTGCGATAATAAGTATTGTAACGACGCTTATCCGGCTTGCAATGGCCGGTGCGAATATGACAGCAGTCTGAATAAATGCAAAATAAAGAAAGATCCGGGTGAGGCGAGTTGCGACGACCCCAGCCCGAAATTTTTTAAGTTTGACGCCCAAGGGCTGAACGCCAATGCAGACTTCTCTGGTCGCATTGACGATAAAAAAGTTAATGTAGACGCGGTCTCTGAAAGCGCCAATAGCGCCAATAAAGTCTACCAGCGGGCCGGCTATCTGGAAGCTGCTTCTAATGAATTCGTGCCGGTTGACGTCAATAAAAAATATTATATTTTCGGCAGATTTAAATCAGTTGATGACGGTGTCGGCAAGGCGTGTAATGACGGTATCGATGATATCCTTCTATGGCCACAGTCACCCGGCAATCTTACTAATAATTTTGCTTACAAATACTGTCTTGATGACGCCGGTTGTCTTCCCTACAAAAATCCAGCCAGGCCCGAAACTTGTAAGGACCTTAGATCAAGAGTGTATTTTGGTCTGGCCACTTTTGATAAAGATAAAAAATTTATCAGCGCCTGGGATGTTTTAAGAACCGGCAATCCGGCGACCATTACCAATTATGATGCTAATAATAAAATAATTGAGGTAGATAAGCCTTTCGACGACAAATGGAGCGGGGCAGGCAGTATTGCCGGGCAAAGAAGCATTGGTATCTATTATGACGGGGAAACGAAGAGAAAGGCGCCTGACGAGATTTATTATTGGTATTCGCTTCCGGCCACAACCATTGGAACAGGCTGTGCTCCGACTAAAGATCCTAATTTAGAAACTTATAATTGTTATTACTCGATTAAAAATAGCGAAGGCGTTTATAACGGCCTCGGTCTTAACGGCCAAACGGTGATGAATTTAAACCAGCCTTTGTCCGCGGCCGGGAATTTAAAAGGGACTCTGCGTAGCGACACGGCCGCCAAGATTCAATTAGGCGTCACCAAGATTATGAATCATTATGCAGGCTCGTCCTATATGTACTCGGCGGCCGCCAATACGCCGGCGCTGTTTAGTTGGGAGAATCTGGCTTATAATAAGGGCGGTATTACCGACGAAGGGTTTGGCAACGCTTCTTATATGTTTAGAATGGGCACAAAGTACGTTAAGCTGATATTTTTACTGAATTACTGGCAGAAGAATACCGAGGTAATCAGGTTTGATGATATTGTTTTGGCCGAACAGCAGTGTAAAAATGTTGATAGAAAAAATATTTATCAGATTGATTCAGGCGGAGTTTCCTGCCCGGGCGGGACCTATTTGGACACCAATGGCTGGTGCACGATTGAAAAATTAGACGCTAACGGCAACTCACGTGGCCCGGGCCATCCTGATGAATGTACCCCCCAGGCCTGTCCCAGCGGCTTTAACTGCCAAAGCGGAGACTGCGTGATGAATAAAGAAGTCTGCCCGAGCGGCTCGGAATGCGAAGCCGGCCAATGTAAAAAACCTGATACATCAACTTGCGAGTGCTGCTGCCGCATCGGCTATTCGGCAAATGATTGCTGCTTTCCGCTGACCTGCGAAGGCACTTGCGGCTCGGATACTAGTTTGACCGACGGTCCCAATGGAGCTAATACCGGCTTTGGCAAATGTTCCGGCTGCGCTAACGCCGGCGAGACTCAAGAAGAGAATAATAAGGCCTGTAATTGTTCTGGTTCCAGCGGTAAATTTTGTTTAATCAATCCGGCTAATCCGGCCGGTGTCTGTCAAGATTGCGCTCAAGCTGGCGACGCGGCGGTTTGTAGCGAGCAAGGCATTGGCACCTGCTGCGTTGACGCCATGAATAAGAATGTTTGCCGCGGCGGCACAGACACGGTTTCGTCTGGCGCGGCAGGCGACACGAATAAATATTGCGCTTATTTTGAATGTCAGACCAAAAGCGCCAGCGCCACCTGTGGCGGCCCGGTGGCTTCGTCAATCTTGCCAGCTTATAAAACTATAGCCGACTGCAAAGAGAAATGCGCCTTACCGCCGGCATTTGGCGGATCTTGCGCTAAAGTTACCTCGTACGATACGGCTGTCTGCGATACCAGCCTGTGCGCCAATTTTTCCTGTTTAAATCAAGACGGCTCGGCGCTAACGCCGCCTAACGCCTGCGGTACTTGCTGTTGCCAGCCAGGCGCCGTTGGCGACGCGCAATGTAAAACTATCAGTCCTAATTTGTCTTGTTTTAAAGATAAGGGCAATTGCACGGGCGCTAACCGCGGCTTGTGCTGTGGCTGTACCAAAGATAGCGACTGCGGCGGCAATGGGGAGGCCAGCGGCTGCGGCCAGGATACCTGTTGCCAGGCCAGGCCGAATGTTATTGACGGCCCGGCAAGTCCCCGGCCGGATGATTATCCTAAGCCCTTTGGTAACAACATTTGCCGCAACGCTATAATTCAGGCAACCTTTGACCGGCCGATGCAAGTAGATAGTTTCAGCGGCAACGTAATCGTGGCCATGTTAACGGGTAATAATGGCGCGGACTCATGCCCGGCCGGCAGCCAGTATTTGACCGTCGCGCTCAGGCCGACCTTTATTTTTAAAGTGAAATCATTTTTAGCCAGGCTACCGCTCTTAAATAGATTATTAACTCGCGACGCGGAGGCGTTGGCGGGAAATTTTTGCCTGGTCGACGGCGCGGTCAGCGGCTATAATTCGGCCGGCAACAGAGGCGTCTTAGAATTTAAGCCGCAAAAAGCCCTGGAGGCTAACCGTCAATATTATGTTATCATTAAAGGAGACAGCAACCTGTCTGACGCGGTCAAAGAAGGCGTGTTAAGCGCCGACGGCATCAGTCTGAGGCCGACAGATAGTCAGACTTTTAATGGCCTTAATTTCCAGGGGAAAATTTGGTGGTTTAAAACCATGCCGGATAATCGCGCTAATAACGGCATTTGCCAATTCGTTAAAGCAGAAATTGAGCCGGCTTCGCATCTTTTTCAAACCAACAAAAATAATAGCGGCGACGATGATCCGGCGGCCGTTGATAAAAGCTTTGATAAACTTGCCGATAGCGATAAAATGTTTATTGCCAAGGCGCTGGCGGCCGATGGCACGGTTATTTTGCCGGTAAGCGGTATTTATGAATGGACCTGGGTCTGGAGTTCAGGCGCCAACGCCTTTGGCTTTGTGCCCGCTAATGGTTTGCCCAATAATATTCCCAAGAATTTGGATAATCATAAGCGAGTGGTTCAGGCCAGCGCAAATTATACCGACGGCGAGGCGGACATTATCGCCACGGCTACGATACGGCTCGGGCCGCTAACGCCGATCGTTCAGACCCACGCGGCTACGGCCAAGGCTTATTTAATGGTTTGCGATAATCCTTGGCCCGCGGTTAATGCCGCCGATGGCAGCTGGGCGCCTTGGAGCGATAGCGAAAACTGCACGGTGCCGGGCGACTGCGCGAGTACCAATTTTAAGGTGGCGTATTGCCGCGACGCCGGCGGACCGGGTACGGCGGATGATTTACCGGCCGTTCTTAATCAAGCGGTTGTCCGAGGCCAGAACTTAAAATGCACTGACCCGAGCGGCAGTTGTCCAGCAGCAAGTGCGGCCGTGGTGGGTACCCCTTGTGGCGCCGCCGGTAACACTTGTCAAATTGACATTGTCAAAGATATTTATTTTTTCAGGGAAAAGTTAACCAGCGTGTCCGACAGCCTTAAAGTTACTTCTTTGGAAGAGGGCGGCGGAGTAACGGCGAACTGGTCGCCGGTGTCGTCGCCCGAGGGGGAAGAGATCGGCGGCTATAAATTGTATTACGGCACGGCCAAAGGCAAGTACACCAATTCTATTGACGTTAAAAATTTCGTTACCGCCGAAGTAAAAGGCTTGACCAACAATAAAACATATTATTTCGCCGTCACCTCATATACTAAAAAAGGCGCGGAAAGCAAGTATTCCAATGAAGAGGAAGTTGAGGAAGTTAAGGTGTTGGATACGAAGGCGCCGGATGCGCCGAAAAATTTAGAGGTTGGGTCATCTGCCATATCCACGATTATCTTAAGCTGGCGGGCCAATCATGGCGACACGGTTAATTATAAAGTTTATTATGGCAGTGTCAGCGGCAGTTTGGGCGGAATAGTGAATATCAGTAAGACCAAGTGTTCCAGCACGGTCTGCACTGCTATGGTTAGCGGCTTAAACCCGGAGGCCAACTATTATTTCGCGGTTAGCGCGCTGGACGCTTCCGGTAATGAAAGCGCTAAATCCGAAGAAAAGGCTTTTATCATCACGGCCGCGGCGGACGGTACACGCTCATTCGTCACTGATTACACGCGTTGCCGCGCCGATTTGATAAAAATTTTGTCGGCCATCGGCATCAAGCGAGATCAGTCCCACGGCTACCTAGCTAAAGTTACCGGCAATAATTGTTCCGCTTGCCCCTGTTGGATTGAAGGCGGCGGCCGTAGCGCGGTTTGTTATGACAGTTTGGCTGGCGCTTACCAAAAGCTGGGCTTTCCCGGGTTGCTGTTTGACCCCTGGAGCGACCCCTATCAACTTAACGAAAATGAGTATGAGTTTGCTGAAAATAAATGCATGGCTGACGGTTTGGCTTCCTTCAGATGCGGTAGCATAAACGTGCCACTATATATGGATGATTGCCAATAAAAATTTATGAATTCAGTTAATTCAGAAATTTGAGATTTGGCAAGGCAAAGGGAATTGGAAATAATAAATTTAAAAAATAAAGATATGTTTGATGATTTAAACAATAGTCAGGTTAAGTCTGGTACGGCCAAGCCGATGGCTCCGGCGCCGGTTCAATTAAACGCCCGAGGCGAAAACAGCCCGGCCGCGGCGGTTAAGCCTGAAGATATTTTCAGCGAAGTGGACAGGGCCGATAAGCCGGAAGTTTTTAGACCAAGGCCGGACAGACTGGCGCTGCCGCGCGGCACGGTTATACCGCCGGAAACCGGCTGGAGAAGCAACAAAAAAATGGTTTTCGGCTTGTTGTTTGGCGGCTTGGCAGTGGTCGTGGCCGGAGGTTATTTGGGTTTGAAACTGGCGGTTAAGGGTTATTCGGCGGATAATAATACCGCGACCAAAGAACAACCGGCTAATATCCAACCGGTTAATGTCCAGGTTCAGCCCGAAGCGCCGCCGGCTGGCGCGGAAGTCAATAACCAGTCTGTTAATAATGCGTTTGTCGAGCCGATCCCGCCGGCCGTCACGATACCGTTGGACAGCGATAACGACGGCTTGACCGACCAGACAGAAGCCAACCTGGGCACCGATGCGAATAATCCGGACACCGACGGCGACGGCTTAACCGATCGGGAAGAAGTAAATGTCTATAAAACCAATTCGTTAAACGCCGACACTGACGGCGACGGTTATAAAGACGGCGATGAAGTTAATAACGGCTATAATCCCAGGGGAGCGGGGAAGTTGCTGGAAATCAAATAAAAAAGAGAAATTAGAAATTAGAAATTAGAAATTTGGGATAAAAGGCGCGTTTTTTCATTTCACGCTTGGTTTATTCGCGTAATTATTTTTTTACTTTATAATATTACCATTAATATGTTTAATCCTTTAAATTTTTTTAAGAAAAAATCAACGGAATTATCCGGATTTGAAAATTCGGCGTCCGAACCGGTGGTTGAGAAAAAGATCCAGATAGATAATGTCGCCGTTCATACCATGCCCGAGCGTTTCCGACATCTGCCAGCCAAAGCGGAAGGCGCCAAAACCGCCGGTTTTTTAATTATGGGCGGCGGCTTGGTATTTTTAATCGCGGTTTCGGTCTTGGCTTATTTTTATTTATTCAAGCAGCCAGCCGGGACCGTCAAAGAGGAGCAGCCGGCGGTCACGGCCGGTTTGCCCGAATTGACGGTTCCGGCCGCCGCGGCGGACAATCAAGCGCCGGAAGTTTCAGCGACTTCGACGGACATTTCAACCGCCACCACCACGGAGTCGGTTTTGCCGCCTGATATTTCTCTGGCGACTTCCACCGCCACCAGTACCCCGGAAACGGTTCCAATCGCGCCAATCGTCGGCCTGATACCCTCCTTGGACAGCGATTACGATGGCTTGACTGACGCGGAAGAAATTTTACTGGGCACCGCCACTTCGACTCCGGATACGGACAGCGACGGCTATCTTGACGGCGCTGAACTCATAAATCTATACGACCCGTCAGCCAGCTCCACTAAATTGATTGCCAACCCCGGTATTTCCTTCTACGAAAATAAAACCTTTGGTTATAGCCTGCTCTACCCCGGGGTTTGGCAGCTCACCGTTAACGGCGGCGACGATTCCATCATGTTTAAAAGCGAAGATAATCAATTTTTTCAGGTTATTACCCAGGCAAACGCGGCTAAACAAACGTTGGATCAATGGTACATAGAACAGCTGACGGTTGCGGCCGTAAACGATTCTGATCGCTCGAGCGGCTCCAGCTGGCAGGGCATAAAAAATTTGGACGGGCTGACTGTTTATTTAATGGACGCCGGGCAAAATTATATTTTTACCCTGGCTTATACCCCGGGCGAGAATAATATTTTGGATTATATTGATATTTTTGACATGATGGCTAGGTCCTTTACCCTAAAATAGACGTATGATGATAGAAATTAATAATCGTACTTATCATAAGATAAATTTGAATTTGGTAAAACGGTTGGTAAATAAATTTGCGCGCGCGTATAAAGTTGAGCAAAAAGAAATCTCCATCGCTTTCATCGGCGATGCCGAAATTAAGAAATTAAATCGCGCTTATCGCCAAAAAGATGAGCCAACGGATATTCTAAGTTTCGCCCCATTAAATAATGCCGAGTCTGATGTAACGGGGCAAGCGGGCGAGGACAATTTTTTAGGCGAGCTGGTGATAGATTACAGTCAGATCAAAAGGCAAGCCGGACAATTCGATCATTCTGCCCGCCAGGAAATGATTTTTATACTAGTGCATGGGTTGCTTCATCTTGTCGGCTATGATGATAAAACGGAGCGGGGCAGGAAGCAAATGATAAAATTGGGGGAGAAATTTATTAAAAAGTTAAAAATCTAAAATTTAATAAATCCGAAATACTAAATTCTAAATACTAAACAAATTCTAATGTTCCAAATTATAAATTACAAACAAAGCGTCGATTTTATCTGTTTGGGATATTTGAATTTATAATTTGTGATTTGTTTAGAGTTTAGGATTTGAAATTTAGTATTTTTGCATTGTCATTTTTATCTTTGATTTTTTAAGGTTTACATTTTTTATGATACGATTTAACAGGTTAGTAAAAAGTTTCAGTTATGCTTTTAAGGGTCTGATTAAGACTTTCCGCGAGGAGCAGAATTTAAGAATCCAGACGGTTTTGAGTTTGGTAATTTTCGTTTTGGGTATTTATTTTGAAATTAGTAGCCTAAAATGGACCTTGCTTATTCTGGCGGTTGGCCTGGTTTTGGTCGCGGAAATTACCAACAGCGCGGTGGAAAGAATTACCGATGTTTTAAAGCCCAGGATTAACAGCTATGTTAAGGAGATAAAGGATATCATGGCGGCCGCGGTATTATTGTCGTCGCTCTCGGCTCTGGCGGTCGGCCTGATAATATTTTGGCCGTATTTTTTGGACAATTTTAAATAATTTTAGTATAATAGTAATACGAATTACAAATCCATTACGAATTTACAAATTCTCATAGAATTATTTTTCTCTAATAATTTCATTTGAATATCAAAAACTTTTAGTTTGTAAAAATAAATTATTCGTAAATTCGTATTATATTTGTAATTTGTATTGGCTTTGTTGCACAAATCCGCTTGCGGATTTGTGATATAATATAGGTATATTAACACTAAAATAAAGCTATGAAAAC
>MFFY01000009.1 GCA_001778055.1 Candidatus Falkowbacteria bacterium RIFCSPLOWO2_12_FULL_45_13 | reverse complement strand
ATATATTCTGATAATTTTCAATTTTCAAACAATGACTGAATTTCTTAATTTTAAATTAAAAATTTAATAACTGAAAACTGGTAATTATAAATTAAAAAATTTAAATTATTTCTTAACTTTTAATAAAGTCAACACTCTGGCGATCGTTTTCTTAATGACTCTGATCTCTCTAACGTCTTTTAATTGCTTATTGGCATCTTTAAAGCGCAAATCTCTTAATTTATCACGAAACTTATTTAAAATTTGCTTTAATTCTTCTTCGGTTTTAAGTTTTAATTCTTTTAATTCCATATATCTTATTTTTGAATATACTTTGTCTTAACCGGCAATTTGTAGCCTGCCATTTTCATGGCTTCCTTGGCTTGCGCTTGATCAATGCCGGCGATCTCAAACATGATCATGCCGGGCTTGACCACGGCCACATAATGATCAACCGAACCTTTGCCTTTGCCCATGGGAATTTCCCCGCCCTTGACCGTAACCGATTTATCGGGAAAAATTCTAATCCAGACCTTGCCGCCTTTGCTGATGTACCTGGTCAAAACTTTTCTGGCCGCTTCAATCTGCCGGGAAGTTACCCAGCAAGCGCTTAAGCTTTTTAAGCCATAATCGCCGAAGCTTAAGTCAACCATCTGCGAGGCTTTGCCGCCCCTCTTGCGCTTATGCATCTTTCTCCATTTTGTTTTTTTCGGCATTAACATAGATTCAATTACGAATTATCAATTATCAATTACGAATTAATTTTATTTCCATAATTCTTAATTCGTAATTTTTAACTTTTAATTGATTTATTTCCTCTCACCCACGACTTCGCCCTTGGCGGTTTCGCTTTCTTTTTTAAAAACATCGCCTTTATAAATCCATAGCTTTATGCCAATCGTGCCATAAGTCGTTCTGGCCGTGGCTCTGGCAAAATCTATATCAGCCCTAAAGGTGTGGAGCGGAACTTTGCCCGAAGTCAGCATCTCCGTCCTGGCGATGTCCGCGCCGTTAAGCCGGCCGCTGACGATCACTTTAACGCCCAAAGCTCCGGCTCTTTCAATCCGGCTGATCGCTTGTTTCATCACTCTTCTAAAGGGCATTCTTTTTTCAATATCCATGGCCATAAAGCCGGCGATAATGGCGCTTGATAAATTCGGCCGGTCAAATTCGGAGATATTTAAATTTATGTCGCTTAATCTAAAATTCTTTAAAAATTTAACATGCAATTTCTTTTTTAAATCGCCGGCCCCGCTGCCGCCGCGGCCGATTATAATTCCCGGTTTAGCCGTAAAAATGCCGATGGTAATCTTATGGCCGCTTCTTTCTATTTCCACCCGGTCCAAGCCGGCTTCTCTTAGCTCGACGAACAAATATTTCTTTAATTTAACGTCTTGCTCCAAATTCTTTATCAGATTCTTGCCCGTGGCAAACCACCTGGACGGCCAAATCCTGGTAATATTCAACCTGATAACATTTGGATTAACTTTGTGTCCCATGTAGATATTTTTGATTTTAGATTTATGATTTCAGATTTTTAAATTTATAAATCCAAAATCGAAAATCTTAAATTACTTACCCGCTCTTGCGCCTGAACATCTTGCCCACGAACCCCTTGCTGCCGCCGCCTTCAATTTTGGCGTGTCCGCCCCGGCCTTCCATTCTCGGGTCAACTATAACCTTGCCTTCTTCTTTTGTTTCCACGTTTTTTTCTGGTTTAGCCGACTCCTTTATTTTAACGGCTGATTCTTGCTTGGGCCGGGCTTCAAGTTTAACCGGCGCGGCCAAGCTTTGCTTTTTAGCCGCCATTTTGCCCGAAGCCTTGATTTCTGCCAAAACTAAGTTGACGTGGCTAGTGCGTTTTCTAATTGGCGTAGCCCGGCCATGCGCTCGCGGCAGCCAGCGTTTTAAAGTTGGGCCATCGCCCACGGTTATTTCTTTGATAAACAAATTATCTTTGGCCAATTCAAAATTATGCTCGGCATTGGCCATGGCTGATTTAATCAGTTTTGCCACCGGCCGGGCGGCCAGCTTATTGATAAATTGCAACTGATCCAAAGCTTTGGCCGCCGGCAGCTTCTTAATCAGATTGGCCACCAAACGCATTTTTGTCGGCGACATCCTGATAAATTTTATTTTGGCTTTAACTTCCATAAATTCAATTATGAATTATCAATTATCAATTACGAATTAATTTTTTCCATAATTTGTAATTCGTAATTTTTAATTGTTAATTGATTTATTTCCCCGCTTTGGGCGATGGGGCTGGCGTCGCGGCCGGTGCTACCGCTGGCGCGGGAACCGCGGCCCCTTCCCTGGCTTGTTCTTTGGCCATTTTGCCGCCATGGCTGATAAATTTCCTGGTCGGTGAAAATTCGCCTAGCTTATGGCCCACCATATTTTCAACGATAAAAACCGGCAGATGCTGTTTGCCATTATGAACGCCGATGGTAAAGCCTACCATTTCCGGAGCAATCGTACAAGCCCGATCCCAAACTTTAATAATAGTCTTATCTCCCGGACGCATGGCTCTTAATCTTTTCATTAATCTTTCATTGACGTATGGGCCTTTTTTTAGACTTCTGGACATATAAATTAGTTAAAAGTTGAAAATTCATAAAGTTAAAAGTCTGGTTAAATAAAATTTTGTCGTCTTTAAACTTTTCACTTTCAACTTTATAACTTTTTACTCTTTACTTCTTTCTTCTGCTAATAATTAACCTGTTTGATCTCTTTTTGTGATCCCTGGTTTTGACTCCAAGGGCCGGCTTGCCCCAAATGGTTTTCGGATGTTTCAAGCCGATTGATTGCTTGCCTTCGCCGCCGCCATGGGGGTGATCAACCGGATTCATGGCCGTGCCCCTGACCGTCGGCCTGACGCCCAAAAGTCTTTGCCGTCCGGCGCGGCCGATGACAATATGGCTTTTGTCCGGGTTTGAAACCTGACCGACGGCGCAAAGACATTCTTTATTCACCAATCTAATTTCGCTGGACGGCATCTTAAGCTGCGCGTAATCGCCCTCGACGCCCATAACAAAGACTAAATTGCCGGCGGCTCTAGCGATTTTAGCGCCCCGGCCCGGTTCCAATTCAATGTTATGCACCTCGATGCCCGACGGGATAAACTTTAACGGCATGGCATTGCCGGCTTTTATTTCAACTTTGTTTTTGGAACTCAAAATTTCATCGCCGACGTTTAAGCCAACCGGCACAATGATATATCTTTTCTCTCCATCCTGGTAATAGACCAAACCGATTCTGGCGCCGCGATTCGGGTCATATTCAATCGTCATAATTTTCCCCGGTATGTCAAACTTGTCTCTCTTAAAATCAATCCGGCGAAGATATCTTTTTACTCCGCCGCCCTGATGGCGCACTGTAATCTTGCCCTGGTTGTTCCGGCCGGACTGAATCTTCCGGATCGTAATTAAACTCGGTTCCGGTTCTTTGGCGGTGATATCCTTAAAATCATCAAAGGTCGCCGACCTTCTGCCAGGTGATGTGGGTTTTACTACTTTAATTCCCATGTGGTTATTTCAGATTTATGATTTACGATTTTCGATTTGGGGTTTAGCGCTAACCCAAAATCGTAAATCGAAAATCTAAAATCGTAAATTACTAGACGCCTTCGTAAATTTTTATGGTTTCGCCTTTGGGCAAAGTGATGATAGCCTTTTTCCAATCCTTCCGGCGGCCGCTCACCCGGCCATAACGGGCTTTTTTCCCCAGCCGGTTCATAATATTCACGCCTATCGGCTTAATCCCATAAATTTCTTTAATGGCTTTGGCCACTTCAATCTTATTGGCGCTTCTGGCCACGGCGAAAACATACTTATTTAAAACTGCCAAATTGCTGACTTTTTCCGTCACCAGCGGCTTAACCAAAACCTTATAAGCATTGCCGTAAACCGTTCTGACTTCTGGCTTTTTGCCGTCTTTGACTTTGGCGCCTCTGGCTTTGACCGGCGCGGCCGCGCTATACAAATCTTTCATGCTCTGGGTTTCAGTTTTTACAGTTTCCGCCTTTTTCGCGTCTTTAACCGGCGCCGATTTTACCGTAGCTTTTTTCTTGTCTTCAATTTTCCTGCCAAATAAGGACATACAATAATTAATTTTCAATTACCAATTTTCAATGAATTTTCAATGCATAAATTTTCAATTAATTACATTTGAAAATTAATTCATTGGTCACTGATTGAAAATTAGTAAATTGAAAATTAAAAATTACTTTCTGTATCTCTCTTCTAATTTCTCCACCGCCGCTTTGGTCAAAATTAAATCTTTGTATTTCAATAAATCCACAATATTAATATTGTCCAGATTCATTAGCTCAATGCCAGTCAAATTCCTGACCGAATAATTTAATTTTTCCTCCGCTTTATCCACGATAATTAAAAAGCTGCGTTTCAATTTCTGAGCCGTCGTCGGCTCGTTTTTCTTTTCGCTCAACTTTTCCTGGGCGTCTTTTGGCGTTTCCTTAAGTACCGGAGCGTTCTTTTCCTTCGGCCCGCCAGTTCCCAGATTTTCCAGTTTTGTAATTATACTATTAAATATTTTGGTCTTGTATTCGGCCATCTCCAGCTTGTCCAAAATCGTGAAATGATTATTGGCCAGTTTGTCGGACAAAACCATCAGCAGGGCGTTCTGCCTCATTTTTTTGTTGATTCTCATTTTAAAATTGCGGTTGTTTCTCGGGCCGAAGGTAATACCGCCGCCCCGCCAAATGGGCGAACGCGAAGAGCCATGGCGCGCCCGGCCCGTGCCTTTTTGCGCCCAGGGCTTTTTGCCGCCGCCGCGGACTTCGCTCCTGATTAAGGTATGGGCGAGCACTTTTCTCATATTAGCCATCTGGGTAACTACGGCCTGATGCACCAGGTCCGGATTGGCTTTCACGCCAAAAACTTTCGGTGAAAGCTCCATTTCTCCCGTGCTTTCCGCATTTTGGTTGTAGACTTTTACTTTAAGGCCCATATTTTTCTGTCATTGCGAGCCGCCCTTATACTCAAGGCGACGAAGCAATCTTTTCGGTTTGTCATTCCCGCGAAAGCGGGAATCCAGAATGAAGCAGTGCAAACATAACTGATGCTTTACCGTGTTAGTGCCTCGCCCTCCTGGATTCCCGACAGCCTACGGCTTCGGGAATGACAAAATAAAATTCTATTTCGCTTTTACTTCTGTTTTTCCCGCCTTTACCGCTTCTTTTCCGCCAGAGGCGGATCCGCCTGGGACGGACTTCTCCACCGCCTCCGGTTTTTTCTCCGCAGCTTCAGTTATCGCGCCGGTGGCCGGCTTTTCCGCGGTTTCCGCTTTCGCTTCCGGTTTCTTCTCCGCCACAACCGCTTCATTTTCTCTTGGCGCGGCTTCCTTGGCGTCCTTTGGCGAACTTTCTTGGCGTATTTTCAGTTCCCCATCGCCATAAATCATTAACAAGCCGTTTCTCGCACCCGGCACGGCGCCGCTCACGTATAAAATATTATTTCCCTTGTCAACTTGCGCGATTTTTAAATTACTGATGGTTACCCGCTCGTCGCCCATGCGGCCGGACATTCTTTTGCCTTTTAAAACATGCTGGATGCCGCCGGCGCCGATGGAACCAGAAGTTCTTACCTGATCCTTGGTGCCATGGCTGGTGTTATGGCCATGCCAGCCATGCCTTTTCACTCCGCCCTGGAAGCCCTTGCCCTTGGAAGTGCCGGTAACTTTTATGATATCGCCAGCCTGAAAGGCGCTGACATCAATAATATCGCCAACTTTTACGCCTTCTTGCGGTATATTCGCATGTGCCGCATTTGTAGCGCGGCTTTCGCGAAACGAAATAACTCTGAATTCTCTTAAATATCTTAAATTATTTTTTCCATCTTTAGAGGCGGCGCCGGCTTTTTTTGAATGCCCTAGCTGGGGTTTTTTTATGTTTTTTTCTTTTCGCAAGCCAAAGCCAAGCTGAACCGCGCTGTAGCCGTCCCGATCAATATTTTTTAACTGAACCACCGGACAGGGACCGGCCAAAACCTTGGTCACGGCCACTACTTTTTCGCCCCGCCAAATCTGGGTCATCTCCATTTTTTTACCGATGATAAATTTCATACTATTTAAAATCATTTATCTCCTACGAATCAACGAATCTTATCACAAATATACAAATACCATTTACTTATTCGTGGTATTCGCATTCATTCGCGAATTTGCATTATATTATTTGTAAATTTGTAGCTGATTTGTTGATTCGTGGATATAAAAAACTGGCTTTCAACAAACCAGCTCTCAACCGCTTAAAGCGGTCAGTTAAAATTATTTTCCAAATAACGGAATTTAATTTTGCTTCTTGGTTTGATTGAATTTTACCTCGTTTTTATTTTAACTCTCATTCAAACACTTTCCCGAACGGGAGTTGCCTGAACGATCATTAATATTCTATATAAATAACATGCTAAACAATTTGTGTCAATTTGTCCTAAATCTGTGTTAATTTGTGTCTGCCTACATCTTTATCTCAATATCCACGCCGGCCGGTAAGCCCAGATTGGTCAATGATTCAATGGTCTTGGCCGTGGGGTCAATTATATCAACCAGTCTCTTATGAATCCTGACCTCATACTGATCCCTTGAATCCTTGTGCACAAAGGTTGAACTATTCACTGTATATTTTTTCTTTTCAGTTGGCAAGGGTATGGGGCCGTATACTAAGGCGCCAGTCCGCTCGGCCGTGTTTACAATGGTCTTGGTCGACTGATCAATAATCTTGTGGTCAAAAGCTTTAATCTTAATGCGGATTCTCTGTTTAGAATCTTCGTTGGCTTTGGTTTCTGATTTGGCCTCTGTTGCTTTTCCGCCCATGGCGGATCCGCCTCGGGCGGACTTTTTATCTTTGGCTTCGGTCATGTTGCTTAGATTTTAAAAATTATTTTAAATATGCATTATAACCCCCGCCAAATTCTGGCGGGGGTTAAATGTCTACTTAATAATCTTAGTGACCACGCCCGCGCCCACGGTGCGGCCGCCTTCGCGGATGGCGAATCTCATTTTTTCTTCCAATGCGATCGGGGCGATTAATTTAACTTTCAAATTCACCGTATCGCCTGGCATGACCATTTCCGAACCTTCAGGCAACTCAACCTCGCCGGTGACATCAGTGGTTCGGATATAAAATTGCGGCTTATAGCCCTTAAAAAATGGCTTATGCCGGCCGCCTTCTTCTTTGGTTAAGACATAGACTTCGCCTTCGTATTCGGTGTGAGGATGAACCGAGCCCGGCCTAGATAAAACCTGACCTCTTTCCACTTCGTCTCTCTTTGTGCCACGTAAGAGCAAGCCGGCGTTATCCCCGGCCCGGCCTTCGTCCAAGGACTTATTAAACATTTCAATGCCGGTAACGACTGTTTTCTGCGTATCGCGCAAACCCACGATTTCCATTTCCTCGTTTAATTTAATCACGCCTCTTTCAATCCTACCGGTCACCACGGTGCCGCGGCCTTCTATAGAAAAGATGTCTTCCACCGGCATTAAAAACGGCTTGTCGGTTTCGCGTTTGGGCTCGGGAATATAATCGTCCAAGGCCTTGGTCAAAACCATAATCGCCTGCCCATATTCGCCGGCCGGATTCTCCAGGGCTTTTAGGGCGCTGCCTCTGATGATCGGCGTGGTGTCGCCCGGGAATTCGTATTTTTTCAGCAAATCGCGGATTTCTTCCTCCACCAAATCAATCAGTTCCTTATCTTCAACCATGTCGCATTTATTCAAGAAAACTATAATATAAGGCACGCCCACCTGTCTGGCCAGTAGTATATGTTCTCTGGTTTGGGGCATGGGCCCGTCCGAAGCCGAGACCACTAAAATGGCTCCGTCCATCTGAGCGGCGCCGGTAATCATGTTTTTTACGTAATCGGCATGTCCGGGGCAGTCAACGTGCG
>MFFY01000008.1:5746-14725 GCA_001778055.1 Candidatus Falkowbacteria bacterium RIFCSPLOWO2_12_FULL_45_13 | reverse complement strand
TCCCTTCAAAATCCTCGCCGAAGCCGAGCTCCGCCTTTGGCGGGGCGAGGCAACAATCGCCCAAAATCCTAATTCTGAAAATTGGCGGAAGGACAGGGATTCGAACCCTGGAGGGTTGTTACACCCTACCTGCTCTCCAAGCAGGCGCACTCGACCGCTATGCGATCCTTCCAAAACCCGTATCTATCTCAATAAATCGCTGATGACGCTCTTCATGCCCTTATCTGGTTTACCGTCAGATCCGGTAAAATCCTCAAACGGATACGCGCCCGGGTAAATGTTGCCGTTAACGAAAGTCGTGGGCGTGCCGGTTACGCCAGCCTTGTCTCCGCCGGACTTTTGCTCGATAACTTTATCTTTGAACTTTTCACTGTCCAAACATTGATTGAATTTCGCCGTGTCTAACCCCAGATCGGCCGCGTCGGTTTTAAATTGCTCCAAACTCATCCGGCCGGCGGCATTGTCGGCGAATAATTTATCGTGCATTTCCCAAAACTTGCCCTGCTCGGCCGCGCATTCGCTGGCCATGGCCGCCGGCAAGGCTTGCGGATGGCCGGCCAGAAGATAATGCCTAAAAGCGATGACGGCATTATATTTAAAATTCTCTTCCACCTGCTTCATGGTTTTAGCAAAGTCTGCGCAAAAAGGGCATTCAAAATCACTATAAACAATCATTTTTACCGGAGCGCTGATGTCGCCTAGAGTGTGATCAGCCGCTTCAATCGACTTAAGCGCGCCGGCATTAATGCCGCCGCCATTTTGGCCATTATTTTGCGGAATTAAACTGCAGCCGGTTAATAACAGCAAGCCACCAGCCATGACTAAAATCGTCGCTAAAATTAAAGTTGTTTTGTTTGGTTTAGACATAATATTTTATTGTCATTGCGAGGAGCCTGTAATCAGGCGACGAAGCAATCTCACGAACAGTAAAGGATAATCATAATTAAATCATGGCGGGATTTAATAAGATAAATTGTGCGTGAGATTGCTTCGCTCCCCCGGGTCAAGCCCGGGGTCGCTCGCAATGACATTTAAGGGCTTCATTTTATGCCACTCGGTCGCCTGTTCATAACTCTGCCCGACCCTGAACAGCGTGGCCTCGTCAAATCTCCTGCCGATTAACTGCATGCCCACGGGCAGTCCATGGTCAAAGCCGCAAGGGATAGAAATTGCCGGCAAGCCGGTCAAATTGACTCCGGTCACAAAAATGTCTTCCAAATACATTTTTAATGGATCGTTGGACTGCTGACCGATTTTAAACGCCGCGTGCGGTGAAGTCGGGGTAAGCAGACAATCAACCGTTTCTAAAACCTGATCCATTTCCTGCTTTATTTTGGTTCTGACTTTCTGCGCTTGCAGATAATAGGCGTCATAATAGCCGGCGCTCAAAGCATAGGTACCCAGCATGATCCTTCTCTTGGCTTCCTGCCCAAAGCCCTGGCCTCGGCTCTTGGTATAAATGCTCATTAAATCAGTTTTTCCTCTTTCGCCGTCTTCAACACTCAAACCATATTTAATGCCATCGTGCCTAGCCAAATTTGAGCTTAGCTCCGCCGGCGTTATAATATAGTAGACTGGAATGCCATACTTAGTATGTGGCAGGCTCACTTGTTTAAATTTCGCGCCCAGCTTTTTAAATTCTTCAATTGCCTGGTTAAGCGCTTCGGCCACGCCCTTATCCGTGCCGTCAATAAAATACTCCTTGGGCAGGCCGATACTCAATCCCTTTAAGTTTCCCTTCTCCTTCGCCAGGAGAGGGCTAGGGTGAGATTTATCCACCGTGGTCGCGTCATTCTTATCCGCGCCAGAAATTACTGATAACACAATCGCTGCGTCTTCCACGGCCTTAGTCAAAGGCCCAGGCACATCGGTTGAACTGGTCATAGCGATCAGGCCGAAACGCGAACTTCGGCCATAGGTCGGCTTTAGCCCGACCACGCCGCAAAAGCTGGCCGGTTGTCTGATGGAGCCGCCCGTGTCCGTGCCCAGGGCAAATAAACACATATCCGCGGCCACGGCCGCGGCATTGCCGCCCGAAGAACCGCCGGGCACTCTATCTAAGTCCCAGGGGTTATGGCTTGGGCCAAAAGCGCTATTTTCCGTGGACGCGCCATGGGCGAATTCATCCAGATTGGTTTTGCCCAAGAGCACGGCCCCAGCTTGCTTCAGTTTTCTAATTACGGTCGCGTCATAAGGCGCGATATAATTTTCCAGTATTTTAGAGGCGGCCGTGGTGCGTACGCCGCGAGTCAAAATATTGTCCTTGGCCAAATACGGAATGCCCAGTAAGAGCAGATCGTGGCCCGCCCCTGCGCGTCCCTGCTCTTTCGCGCGTTTTACATCGGCCGCTTTGGCCTCGGCCAACGCTTCTTTTTCGCAGACGGTTAAACAAGCCTTAATCTGCCCGTCCACCTGTTTAATCCGCTTTAAACAGGCCTTGGTCAGTTCAACCGAGGAGATTTCTTTATCAGCCAGCATTTTGCCGGCTTGTTTTATGGTAAACGTGTTTAATCCCATAATTATTTTCTGGCCAGCCAATTAAAGGCGTAAAAATATTTCCGCCAGACTGAAGCGGATGAAGAAAAAATGTTTTCTCCCTGAAAATAATCAACCAAAGCCTCGTAAAGTCTGGCTAACTCTTTCAGTCTGGCTCCGTTTTTCTGGCCATCAAGAGATAAGCTTAACAACTCCAGACTTCTAAAAAAAGCTTTTTGGCTATAATCATGGTTGCCTCTGGCCTGCCATTTTAAGGCCCGCTCAACCTCACTGCCGATATTGGCTAACTGCTCGGGCAAAGACAGCTTGGCCCAGCCGCCAGCCGCTAAATTTTCATGTTGGATCTTCATCTTTTAATTAATCTATTGACTACAATCTTTATTTTTTTTCGAATTTCTTCATTCTCCACGGAGCGAGTTAAATTGCCTTGCGACGGTCTTAAATTAATCATTGAATCAAACTCAATAAAATCCTCGCCCGTAAGTTGAGGATACAAATTAATCCCCCACAGATCCTTTTGCTTTGAGCCGTGCTCAATCAAAATAGCCTCTTCGTCGGCATGCAGCTCGGCGTCAACCGCCATTAGGCCTTTGTCAATATCAACCACGGCCTTGACCAAATTACCGAACATTTTTTCAGCCATGATTTTCAATTCGCTAATGGTAATTTCGCTCTCAATTATTTTCATGCCAATTTTATTAGGACTTACGCGGTTAACCCGACGGAGATTTTTCAAACGAGTAAGTTCTATTTATGATAACTAGAGCCTATTTTTTATTTTATTCAAGTACTCTTTTTACCTTAATAAACCGGCCCCCCCTGGCCGGCGCATCTTTTAAGGCCAGTTCAATTTCTTCTTTATCCCAATTTTTAACTTCATCTTCGCGCAAAACGTTTTCCAGCCCAGTCACCTGCGCGGTCGGCTCCACACCCTTGACGTCAACTTCTTTTAGTTGGTCAATATAATCCAAAACCGCGGACAGCTGGCCGCCGTATTTTTCCAGTTCCGGCTCGCTTAAATCCAGGCGCGCCAGTTTGGCGATATGTTGTATTTCTTGCTTGGATAATTGCATAAATTAATACGAATCTACAAATTATGCGAATTCTACGAATATGCTAATTTTTATTTTATATCTCTTTGCCCATCGCGTTTAATATTCTTTTTGGCCGTAATGATACATCTCTAAAATTTATTAGCAAGCATAATTTAAAACCGGTTGCGTTTAAATATCTTTTCATCTGTCTATAATCTTCTCTTGTTATAAAATTTTTTGCTTTGGCGTCTAATAAAATCTTGCCATCTATCACAAAATCCACCCTATTGCCGCCTATTTTATTTTCACCTAATAATATGCTTAAATTCTTTTCTCTTTCAAACCTTATTCCCTCCCTGGCAAATAAAATTGCCAACAAATCGCAATATTGTTTTTCTTTGCAAAACCTTCCTAATTTATCATGAGCCTCAAAACATAGGCCAACGGTTTTATAAGATAGATCTTTATAAATTATCTTCTCCTCCTTCATAATATTTTAGTTAATTCACGATTTACTTATTCGCATATTCGTATGTTCGCATGCTAATTCGCAATTCGCATTATCCTAATAACTTTAAAAACTCCTCTTCGTCTATCACTTTCACCCCTAATTTTTTCGCTTTTTCCAGTTTGCCGCCCGGTTCCGCTCCGGCCACCACATAATCCGTATTTTTACTCACGGACGAAGACACCTCTCCGCCCAATTCCCTTATCTTAGCTTTGGCCTGGTCTCTTGTCAATTTGTCCAGGCCGCCGGTCAAAACAAAAACTTTTCCCGCCAATTTTTCTTCTGCCTGACCGGCTGGGGACTTAATGGTCAAACCATTAGCCGCCAATTTCCGGAGCAACTCCAGATTATGCTTGTCATGAAACCAATCGTAAATACTTTTAGCCACCACCGGCCCCACGTCCGGCAATTTCTGCAGTTTTTCTGAGGACATCTCTACAAAATATTTTATTAAATCCTTAATTGAAAATTGTCCGCCGCAGGCGGATCCGCCTTGGGCGGAAAAATTGAAAATTGAAAATTGCTTCGCCAGAAACTGTGCTGTTTCTTCCCCCACGTGCCTTATGCCCAGCGCATATAACAATCTGACCAAATCAACTTCTTTCCTGGCGCTAATGGCTTTTATCAAATTATCCGCGCTCTTTTCCGCGAACCTTTCCAGGGGGATTAAATCGCCCGCAGTCAGTTTATAAAAATCGCTCGGATCGCGCACCAATCCCTGCTTGACCAATTGCTCAATAATTTTCGGTCCCAAGCCTTCGATATCTATGGTGTTTTTCCCCGCCCAGTGCCTCAAGCGCCTTAAATTTACCGCGTAGCAATTTTTATTGACGCAGCGATAAGCCACTTCGTTTTTTACCCGTTCCACCCAGCCGCCGCACATCGGACACTCCAACGGAGCCTTAATGGCTTTCTCCGCGCCGACGCGCAGATTAGGCAAAACCTTAACCACTTTAGGGATAACGTCTCCGGCCCGCTCTATGATAACGGTATCACCGATTTTTATGCCCAAACGGTTAATTTCGTCCAAATTATGCAAGGTCGCCCGGCTGACGGTCACGCCGTAAATTGACACCGGGGTCAGCTCCGCCGTGGGCGTCAAAACCCCGGTTCGCCCGACCTGCCAGATAACATCTTTAATTTTAGTCGTCGCTTCTTCGGCCGCGAATTTATAGGCCATCATGAATCTTGGCCCCTTGCCGACAAAGCCTAATTTCGGCCACAACTTCAAATCATTAACCACAATGACCACGCCATCGCAGTCAAACGGCACTTGATCGCGACGCTTTTCCCAATAATCGTGATATTTAATGGCTTCATCTAAATTTAGGCATAATTTATTCTGCTTTAACACTTTAAAGCCCAACAATTCGGCTAATTTATGCTCCTGCTCATGGCTATTGAAAAATCCCTCTTCGCCTGCTCCGCCGGCCGACCAAATCAGCGGGGGCAACAGAGAATAAATATAACAATCCAGGCGCCTGGAGGCGGTCAGCTTTGAATCCAGCTGCCTGATAGAGCCGGCGGCGGCGTTTCGCGGATTGGCTAATAAGGGCTTGCCGGCTTTTTTGTTTTCCAAATTTAATTCCTTAAAAACTTTGTTAGTCATGATGGCCTCGCCGCGCGCTTCCAGCCGGCCAGCCGCCAAGGCCTGATAAAATATTTTTATGGCCGGACCGCTTAAGCCGATATTTTTTAATTCTCTGTTTTCCGGCCGGCGTAAGACCAAAGGAATGGCTTCAATAGTTTTTAAATTTTGGGTTACGTCTTCGCCGACCCGGCCGTCGCCGCGAGTCGCGCCAGTAATAAATCTGCCTTTTTCATAAACCAGGGCCACGGCCAAACCGTCCAGCTTCAGTTCGGCGTAATAACCCCCCCTAACTCCTCCTTCGTAAGGAGGCGAACTCCCTCTCCGTTCCCGAATTCCTCCCTCTCCTTTAGAAAGAGAGGGTTCGGGTGAGGTGGTGGGGTTTATGATTTTTTTCATTCTCTTCTCCCAATCATGCATATCCTCTCTGGAGAAAGCATCAAACAGGGAGGTCATGGGCGTGGAGTGCCTGACTTTATTAAATTTATCCAGCGGCTGGCCGGCCATCCGCTGGGTGGGTGAATCGGGCGTAATAAATTCAGAATGTTCGTTCTCTAATTTTTGCAATTCATTCTTCAGGCTGTCTTGAGCCGCGTCGGATATCAAAGATTTATCCAAAACATGATAAGCGTAGCGATATTTTTCAATCTCTTGTTTTAATTTTTCTATTCTTTTTTTGACTTGCGTTTTATCCATAAAAATGTAAATTTCTTCTGTCATCGCCCCTCTTGTCATTCCCGCGCAGGCGGGAATCCAGGAGTGAGCAGTAAAAACGTTTATTCTGATAACTCACGGATCCCCGGGTCTCGCTAACGCTCGCCCGAGGATGACAAGGGGGGAGATTGCGAAGTTTATCCCAAGCGATAGCGAGGGACCAGCGCTTCCTTTCAGTCGCTCGCAATGACAAAAAATTAGTCCGTCTCATATATACTTTCCACAGATCTTTTGACCGCGCGGTAATTGCCGATTGATTTAAAAGTAACGTCAGGCGTGGAGCTCGAGTAATCAACCGCATAAGAGCTGCCGTTGCCCAAATCGCCTAAGCTAAATACATTACTGGTGTCTGTGTCAGGTAAAGCGTAATTATTTTGCCTGGCCTCCCATAAAGCCCGCTCCAGCCCGGCTTCGGAGGCAAAAAAAGCGATATTGGAATAACCGGTTAAACGGTTCGTTTTTATGCCGGCCATGACCAAATCGGACGCGCCCAAGGTTACCACTAAAATACTGCTTAAAATAAGCAAGGTCAATAGCAAAACTACGCCCTTTTCATTTCTTGTTTTATTTATTAAACTCATATTATAATTCACGAATCAACCACTCACGAATCAACAAATCTTTTCACGAATATCACGAATGCAAAATAAACGCTTTATTTATTATTGGTGTTATCCGTGAGCCAATTCGTTGATTCGTGAGTGGTTGATTCGTAGATTACTCATAATATCTTGATGAAACAGTGAATTGAATTTTCATCTTCTGCTCATGCATAGCTAAGCCAACCGCCTTTACGTCCATAGTCATAGTAACATATGGCTGGACACTATGATAAGCGCCGATTAAATCATCGGCGACGTAAAATTTTAAATTACTAGTTATGGTATTGCTGGGCATGATAAAATCTTCAATCAGAATGCCGCCCGCGGCTTTAATTATTTTTACTTTTAGGCGGTTATTTTCCAAAAAATAAGCGACGCAAACGTTGTCTTTGTTCTTAAAATATAGAGTGTCGTCGACGGCATTTGCACTTTTCAAATTGTATACTTTATTTGTCGCCGTATCCGGACTGGTAAATAATTGTTTGCAATCGCGATCGGCCGGTTGCGTGCCGCGGTAAGCTATTTGCGCCATTCTGATTTCCTTGCTCATCCGTTCCATGGCATATCTGATGTTTTCTTGCACATTTTGCGCGCCGATAGCATTGCGCTGGCCGTCTACCACCATTTTAAATATTTGAGTTGAAGAGATGATGACAACAGAAAATAACGTTACTGCCACCAAGAGTTCCAATAAACTCACGCCCTTTTCATTTTTTATTTTTTTTAATAAACGCATAATATATTATTCACAAATCAACAATTCACGAATCAACAAATCTTTTCACGAATATCACGAATGCAAAATAAACGCTTTATTTATTATTGGTGTTATTCGTGAGCCAATTCGTTGATTCGTGAATTGTTGATTTGTATATTATCGCCAATTATATAAATATGTTTCCGCCGTGTAATTATAGTTTTGGCTGCCATCACTCCAGCGAACGGCGCATTTGACATCAACATAATTGGAGTTATTGACCGCGGTAATTAGGCGATAAAAATTAGTGGCCGTCGCGCCAGCCGCCGTATGAGTATATAAGCCGCTGGCATTATTTATATATAATCTAGTACCGGCCTGGCCTAAGGAATTTACCGCCTGGTTAAGGCTATTGCGGCCGCTGTAATCAATGGCATAAGTGCCGTCGCCAACGATATCTTGGTTCCAAACATTGCTTGGAATTAACCAGTTGGCATCCCTGACGTTTCTCACCAGTTCCAGGCCTTCTTGAGCCAGGCCTGAGGCGATCAAAACATTTTTATCAATATATTGAACTCTGATGTTTTGAATCACCAAAGACAAAACACCAACCAAGCCGATAGTGATTATTAAAATCGCCACCACCACTTCTAAAATGCTGATGCCAGAATTGTTGGAAATTTTTAATTTCATTTATTTAAGATTGTCGTTAATAGACATTTTACACTTTACATTGTCATTTTCCATTTTGATTTTTTCATTTTTCTATTGCGCGTCAATCAAACCGAAATAATTTACTGTCACCGTGGCCGTTGAATTATTAATATTTTCTTTGATGACGATAACAGCAGTGTTGGCCGGATTGGAAAAAACATCATCGCCGTTGATATAAATATCCGGATTTGGCGGAAAAAAAATAATATCCACCGCGTTGGCTGGAGCCAAAGAATTAATGGTTACGCCGGCCGGTAAGGTTTTAGTTTCCATGGCCTCGCCGGCGTCATATGATTGATCGCTGTCTAGATCGGCAAAAATTATATAGTTAGACGGGCTGGATAAAGCCACGCGCACGCCCCAGCCGCCAGCCGGAGTCGCCGTACCATTATAAGTTTTTGATCCTAAGCTATAGTTCTGCGCCAATCTGATATTCGAGGCTAGCTTTTGCGCCGAGACCTTAAGCTCTGAACGTTTGCTGGTATTATGATAATTAACCATAAAAACACCGCTAATTAACGCGATAACGGTGATACTGGCCAATAACTCGATTAGCGTGAAGCCAGTTGCCTGGCGGCGCGGCTGCGCCGATTTAATCGGCTTAAACTGGCCGATGCCGAAATCAT
>MFFY01000008.1:0-5719 GCA_001778055.1 Candidatus Falkowbacteria bacterium RIFCSPLOWO2_12_FULL_45_13 | reverse complement strand
CCGAAATCATGACTTAATGTTTTGTTTTTCTTTTCGCCTAACATAATTTAAATTAGCGCGGTTAAGCCACGCTAATCAATTATCAATTACGAATTAAAATTACGGTTTAAACTTTTAATTTCAGTTAAGCAGTAAAATTACATTTTTAAAATTTTTAATTTGTAATTCGTAATTTTAATTGGCTTTACTCCGGCTTGACCTCTTTCCATTTTGGCAGTTTGGCGTTAACGTTAACTGGTATGGAAATTGCGCTGTAATAGGAAGTGTCGCCGGTATCGCTATTGTCAGTCACTCTTAAGGTCACGGTATTGATACCGGCATTATTAAAAATTATGGTTGTGCTTGACGCGGTCGTATCGGCGATCACGGCGTCGGGCGCAGTCCATAACCAATCGCAGGTATCGTCTTGACAATCTACCGGCGTATCCGGAGCGCCAGAGAAGAACCTCCGACTGCCGGCGCCCATTAATTTAACTTCTTCTCCGCGGCTGGGGATAGAGGGAAAATAGCTGGCGCCAGGCGCAGGAAATTCATGCTTATAAGTAGTGAAGGTTGGCACCACGCCATCGTCGTTATCCGTATCCGGGTTAGTAGCATAAGCGGTTAAAACCGAGGCCGCGTCAAAATTATCCCAAACTTTAACCGACCATTTGTACCCCTTGCCATAACTCAATTCCCCGGCCAGCGGATATTGGCAAGTACAATTGCCGGCGTTAATACATCCGGTGGCGCCGTTGGCCAGACAAATACTATTATCAAATTTACAGTTAGCCGTGGGCGTGTTATAACCGGTGCATTTGCCTGTATCCAGCACCAGAGTATTGTCAGCCTTGGTTACGATAACCTGATAGGCTGAACCTGAAGAGCCGGTGTCGGGATCGATAAAATCAAATTGCAGATTAGCGCGCAAGGCGTTGGCGCTGGCTTGAACATAATTCCAGTTAGGCGCGGTCAGGCCGCTGACCGTGGGCGGACGATTGATATTGGCAACCACTTTATAATTTGTGCCGCTGCAAGCCGGACTTTCATTCAAACAGTTAAAACTTATCCAGCCGATGCCCTCGCCGCTTAAACTGCCAGCATTCCAGGCCCAGCCGCTAAACTCGCCGCTGACCGGATCTATGGTCAATGGATAACCGCCGGGTCCGCTTAAACTGCAATTATTGGAAGAACAATCGCCATTTACCACGCAGTACTCTCCGGCATCGCTCCCGCCCATGCAAGTTTTTCGATTAAAACTTATCCAACCGTTATCGCCTGAAGTTAAAATTTTCGCCCAACCGGTGACTGTTTTAGCAGAAAAATCATATATCGCGTTATATTTTAAGCTGGCCGGTAAATCAAACGGCGCGGACAAAGGCGCTCCGGCCGCTCCGGGTCCGTCCAAGCGACAACTCTTAGAAGAACAATCACTATTTGTCGTACAATACGCGCCGGTGTCGCTTTCTCCTGCGCAAGTTCTTCGATTAAAACTTATCCAGCCCGCGCTAGAGCTCCAAGCATAGCCGCTAAAATCGCCGGTTGTCAAATCAATCTTTACGCCGTAATTTTGAACCGGAGTCGAGCTGTCATCGCTTCCGTTGCACCCGTTCGTAATAATGTTCGTATCCACATAACCATTGCTATTTTTGTCGCAATCGGTTGAATTAAAGCTAATCCAACCTAATTTCTCGTTCCAGGCCCAGCCGCCGACATTATCGCCGACAGTGGCGCTGGCTTTTTTAATATTTTGCTTTGAGTAAAATTCGTAATAAACCACGGCCGAACTCAAGCCAAGAGCGATCACCCACGTTAAGATCGTAATCAACCAAGTTTTTGGCTTAAAATAATCTTTCATAACAATAATTGTCATTACGAGGAGCGCCTTTAGCCCCGGGCTTGACCCGGGGGACGAAACAATCTCACTCCTCTTGTCATTCCCGCGAAAGCGGGAATCCAGATTTTTCTCGCTGTACAATTTTTCTGGATCCCCGCCTGCGCGGGGATGACATATGTCAAAATATATTTAGATACCAATTTAATATGGGTTCGTACCAAAATAAACTAATAATCGCGCCCACGGCCAGAAATACGCCCAGCGGCACTTCGCTGCCCCAGTTTTTTTTACCAGCCAGGATTAAGCCAACGCCGATAACGGAACCGATGAAATAAGAAATAATAATGGCCAATAAAACCGCCGGCCAGCCCAAACCCAAACCCATAAGCAAGCCCAGCCTTATGTCTCCTCCGCCAATCCATTTGCCGCGGGAAATTACAAATTGAATGAGGAAAAAACCACCTCCTATTATACCAGAAAAAAGCAGATTCCACAAACTGAAATTTAACAAAAAATTGAAGATTAAAACCACCAAACAGGCTGGTAAAGTCACTTTATCCAAAATTTGGTACCAGCGTAAATCATAAATAAAAATCACTATCATCACGCTGATTAGAAACCAGTCGCGAACCAAGGCGATAAGTAATTTATAATTACTAATTGAAAATTGGATATTAAAAATTGTTTGAAAATTGAAAATTGAAAATTGTCCGCCAGAGGCGGATCCGCCTAGGGCGGAAAAATTATTAATAAAAGCTATGACAAATAAAATTCCGGCGGTCAGCTCCACTATCGGATACTGTATGGATATTGATTTTTTACAATGCCGGCACTTTCCTTTAAGCAAAATAAAACTCAACACCGGCAGATTGTCGTACCAGGCAATTTGTGTTTTGCATTTGGGGCAACAGGAGCGCTTCCATTTATTCGCTCCTTTTCCGCCAGAGGCGGATCCGCCTTTGGCGGAAACGGGGATGAGGGGAATTTTTTCATGCAGACGCCAAATCAAGCAATTCAAAAATGAGCCGATGATCAAGCCGAAAACGAAAATAAAGGCTAGAATTATTGAGGCGGGCATAAAATTATTAATGTCAAAACTTAAATGTCAAATGTCAAAACCTATCTCAAAAATCAAAACTAGTTTTACTTCACTTTTGACATTTGAGTTATGGTTTTGAGTTTTGAGTTTTGCGATTTGAGATATTGTTTTCCAACTCCTGCTGATATTTTTTAAGCTCGGCGTTCTCCGGCACCAGCTTCAGCGCCTGATCCAAATACTCTCCGGCTTTTTTTAAATCTTTTTTATCGCGGTAAAGCAAGGACAAAGATAACGGCCAATGGTAATCGCCCGGGTTTAACATCAAGCCGCGCCGATTTAAAACTATGGCCTGATCCAATCGGCCTTGCAGATAGTCAATATCGGCTATATTTTTATATAAAGTGGCGCGGTAAGGATCAAGCTTCAGGGCTTTTTTAAAATAAGCCCCGGCCGAATCGTAATTTTTTATTTTAAGATAAGCCTGCCCGATACTCTCGTAAAGGCTGACTAAGACCGATTCAATTTTCAGGCGATGCTGTCTGTTTAAGCCAGGACTGTCCAAGGGCGACAAAACTCCCAAGGCTTGCTTATAAATTTCGATCGCCCCCCCGTAATCTTCTTGCCCCATTCTTTGTTTGGCCAAAACCTCATAAGCGGCGATATAATTGGGATAATCAAAAATTAACTTAGCCAGCACTTGCTCCGCTTCCGCGTAATAAGCTCGATCATAATAAAAACCAAACGCGGAGTAACAGCGCGCCAGACTAATCCGGGTGTCATACAAACTTTTATCGTTAAGCGCTTGGATATGAAATAATATATTGTCGCGTATATCGGCCTGAACGGCCTTGTCTTTAACGGACAAAAAACAATTCAAAGCCAAAGCCAAATATTTTTCTTGATAATAATCGCTGTTGGGGCTTAGACTGACAACTCGTTCCAGGTTATTTAAGGCTCCGCGGCAATCGGCCAACTTGATTGATTTTAAGACTTTAATGTAGTATATTTCCGCCTTCGCCTGGTTGATGTTATTAAAGTATAAATAAACGGCCGAGACGGCCAAAAGCGCCGCTCCGATCAGCGTTTTTGAAAACCGGGCCAAGTTAAGATTGACTGTTTTTTCTTTCTCTCCCAAATGAATAACCGACCAAACCATGGCCAGAATTAAAAATAAATAGACGCTATTGGTGAACAAGGAAAAACTAAAAAAATTATTAACCGAATAGGCCGTTAAACTGGCCAGTAAAAATATTAATAACCAGCCGTCCGCCTCCGGTTTTGGGTTTAAAAAAAGAAATCTGCCGGCTCTATAAATAAGATAGGCGTAAAAGCATATGGTCGCCGCCAGGCCCAAAACGCCCAGGGCCAAAATTTGGTCAAAAAACCAATTATGCGCCCTGTCGGGTGAACTGTTGAAGGCTTCATGAATGCCCCAATCCGGTTGATAATATTTCATGAAAACGCTGATTAAGGTTTCGGGGCCGTAACCCCAGGCGAGCCTCAAAGGCTCGGCCCGTTTAATTATTTGAAGGCTGGCGCGCCAATAGTTAAGCCTCATTCTATTAGAGCCGCCGGCCCTAAGATCAAAGGTAGTTTTCATCCGATTAACCAAATTATTGGCTAGCGCGCCGGTTTGGCCGGCAGGTTTTATGATATTCAAGCCGACGGCGACTGCCGCGCCGATTAAGATAAAACCGAACAACCCCAGAGCGGCTTTTTTATGACGCTTATAGATTAACCAAACCGACATCAGAATTATGGTTGAGGCCAAAAACCCCAGCCAGGCCGCCCTAGAATAGGTCAGGGCCAAGCAAAATAGCTCTGTCAGCAGGCTTAGGCCAACAAAAAATCTGGCCAAAAAGCTCTTAGCCATAAATAATAAAGCATAAAACGTCAAAGGCAAAACCAAAACCAGATAATGGCCGAAAAAATTGGGCTGGCCCAGGCTGGAAAAAATCCGCTCCAAATCTATGGCATTTTCCAGCCAGCGCACCGGATCCAGATTAAAATATTGGATCAGGCCGTAAACCGAACTTAGAGAAGCCGCGGCTATGGCGGCGATGATTATCCGCCTGATTTGCTTAATCCTATTGAGATTCAAAATTAATAAAACAAAAAATAATAAATAATGAAAATAGTTATAAAAACCTTGCTGGCGGTAAAAATTTCCCCAAAAGCTTTGATCAGGGTGAAGGGATAAAAGCGAGCTTATAAAAAATGAAGCCAGCAAGGCCAGCGCCAGCCAAAAAATTTTACGGCCGCCCCTAAAACTAAGTTTATTTTCAATAAAAATTTTGGCTACATAAACCAATAGAATAACAGTCAAGATCGCTCTAAAGGCTACCGCCTTATAAATATCAACCATGTTGTAGGTTAGGGCTGAAAAGTCAAAAATTATTGGTATAAAAAAAACTATGGCTAAAAAGCCGGATTCTATGATGAAGTCGCAGACTTTAATTATTTTATTGGCGTTCATTAATTTAAAATTTTACATTTTACCTCCTAATCTCCTATAAACATATTATACCTCAAACGGATTTAAAGAAAAACAGTCCGCCTTGAGTGGACTGTTTTTCTTTAAAAAAGTTTTAACCGAATTATTTTAAAACCTTTTATTGTAAAATACCGCCTGGAGAGGCCGTATGCGGCCCAGCGGAAATACCGCCGGTAATGCCGCCCAGACAATAAGTTAAGGTATAGGAGGCACCGCTGCCAGTTTGGGTATAAGTATAGGCGTTGACCGGACAAGCGCCGTCGTTGGTCGGCCCCGGGTTGGTCGGCACGCTGGCCATATAGGACGTGCCGGCATAGGAAATCACGGGCGGATTAGCCGTGGCCGGGTATGAATTAGCGTCATTATAGTA
>MFFY01000007.1 GCA_001778055.1 Candidatus Falkowbacteria bacterium RIFCSPLOWO2_12_FULL_45_13 | reverse complement strand
CTTGGTAGGCGAGCAGTTGCGGTGAATTGAGCGTGTACACTTGGTTTAGCGTCGTTGTAAGACCGTTTACATTGTTTGCCGGATTGTAATAATGGGCCGCCCACTGTGCCGGCTGGCCGTTCACCCAAAAGCCGTCAAAGAACATGACGATAACGTAAATGCCCTGATCGCGCGCCGCCTGAACTCGCGCTTTCAGCCGGTCAAAAAATGTTTGGTTGAGGATAGAAAGGTCGTATTTTGTTCCCGACTTCGCGAAGGGGAGCGGGTTGACAGAACCGGCATTGTTGAAATAGTTCAGATTGGGTTCGTCAATTTGCCAGAGCCTTATGACATTGTGGCCTTTTGATTTGAGAAAATTAAGATAGCCGGCGTAGTCAAAGGCCGCCCAGTTGCCGAAATCCTGCAAGTTGTTCCAGGTATGGGAGCCGGTGAGGTAAACGATCTTGCCTGATGGGTCGGCGAAATAGCGCGGGTTGGCTGAGCTCGCCTTAAGCGGGCCAGCTGATACGGGAACGGTTATCGGAATGGTTATGCTGCATGAAGCTGTCGCGCCGCCGTTTGAGCCGAGACAATTCCATAAATATTGCGTCGCGGAGTCGGTGACATCGGCTAACGCGCCTGCCGAGCAAGTATTCAACGTCGCGCCGCAAGAACCATTGACGGGTGAGGGGGACGGCGGTGGCTCTGTCGGAGTCGTGCCTAAAGCCACGAGCGCCGCGATGTCCGCCGTCGAGATGACCCGATTATATATGCGAATATCGTCAAGCTCGCCTTTGAAATATTGCGAGCCGCACGGGTACTTGCCGATAAGAACGTTCGCCGCGTTTGAAAGATTGGCAATGCCGGCGCCGGCCGCGCTTTTATCAAGCGCGCCGTCAACGTAAACGCTTAAAGTCGCGCCGGAGCGCACGACCGCGAAATGGCGCCAGGCGCTGTCTCGCACGTTGATCACTCCTTGAGCCTTGGTGTAGTTAGCGCCGGCCGAGTCCTGATCAACTTCCAAAAAAACTGACTTAGAGCCCCCGCCGACGATCGCGTTCCAAAAACTTTCATGGTTGCAGACGAAACGTTTACTTATGATGGCGCGGTTTTGGGAGTCATCCGCGATTTTCACCCAGCCGGCGAGGGAAAAATCGCCCGCGCCGAAATTAAAAGCCGCGACGTTTCCCAGATTGACGTAATCATCAACGCCGTCAAAGACAAGCGCGCCAGAGCCGATTTTACCAGCCGTTCGCGTCGCGCCGCCGGAAACGGTTCCGGCATTTCCGCTTCCGGACGAATCGGCCGCAGTTGATCCCGCGCCCTCATCAAACGTCCAGTAACCGACCAGGCCGGCAGTAATCTTTTCGCCAGCCACTTGAGGAAACGGAAATTTCGGAGAAATATTTGAAAACAGTCCTTTTAGCCTGGCCAGGAGAGAATTTAAGAGAGAGCGGGTTTTCGGCCCGACCAGGCCAAAACCGGTGGTTTTAGGCGTGCCGGAACAAACAATGCCTTCCTCGCATTGCAGGGATTTTACGGCGACAACTGTCAGGGGGCCGTAATAATCGGTTTCGTGGCCAGGGGAGCCAGCCTGGGGAAAAAAAGCGATGGTTTTGCCGATAGCGTTCAAGACTTTCTGGAGCCAGACAACTTCCGCCCCCCTGGCGCCGGGAGAAAGGGTGCTTTGGAAAACAAAAGCCTGCGACGGCCGTGGAAACGAGAATAGGAGAATCAGGGTCATGGAAAACAAAAAACATTTTTTCATAAAAAATAGCGATTAAACTTCCTCCTGGCAGCCTTGGCTTTTAGCGTTTAATTTAAAAAACCGCCGGGCATAGAACCTGGCAGGCGACGCAGCCGAAGCATAAGTCATAATTAATTTTTATTTTTAATCTCAAAACTCAAATGTCAAAAGTCAAAACCTATCTTAAAACTCAAAACTGTTAATTTTTATTTAAAAGTAAGCGGGCTTAGCCGAGTATTTTGCTATCAAATGTTAGCTTTGATATTTGAGTTATAGATTTGAGATTTGAGTTTTGAGATAACTATTCTAAACCCAGGTCACGCAAGCCACCTTATCCGACTCTTCTTTAAACCTCATCAGGCGCACGCCCTGCGTATCCCGGCCCAAAAGGTTCACGCTCTTAAACGGCAGCCTGATGACCTGGCCTTTTTCTGAAATAATAATAATGTCTTTTTCTCCCATGACCTCGGCGTTGACGATGAAAGCATTGATTAATTTTCCGGTTTTAGAGGTCACCTTGGCGGTTTTCACGCCCGAACCGCCCCGGCCCTGCAACTTATAAAGCCCAATAGCGCTCCTTTTGCCAAAGCCATGTTCGGCAATGGCCAAAAGCTGGTATTTCTTCATTTTTTCCTTATCATTTTTTATTACACCCATGCCCACCACGGCGTCGCCTTGCTTTTTTAGCCTGATGCCGCGCACGCCGGCGGCGTTGCGGCCCATGTCGCGGACATCGGTTTCTTTAAACCTAATCGCCTGACCCAAGGCCGTGACCAATTGGATTTGGTCATCGCCCGAGGTCGGCTTGGTCCAGATCAGCTTATCGTCCGCCTTGATTTTAATGGCGATCAGGCCGGAGCGACGGACATTGGCGAAGGCGCTGATTTCCACTTTTTTCACCAAACCTTTTTCCGTGGCGAAAAATAAGTATTGGCTCTTGGCTAATTTATCTAAAGGCAAAGTGGAAGTGATTTTTTCCCCGCCGGCCAATTGCAAAAAATTAATGATCGGCGTGCCTTTGGCCGTCCTGGCGGCAATCGGAATTTCATAGGCTTTAAGCTGAAACACCCGACCCTTGGTGGTAAAAAATAATAAATCGTTATGAGTCAAAGTAGTAAACATAAAATCCACCATATCTTCCTCTTTGGTGGTCAAGCCGATCACGCCTTTGCCGCCCCGGCCTTGGACTTTAAAAGTATCAGGCGTCAGCCGCTTGATATAGCCGTCTCGGGTCATCATCACCACGGCTTCTTCGTTGGGCACTAGGTCTTCCACGGAAAATTCCTTAACTCCATGACTAATCACTTTGGTCCGGCGCTGATCGCCGAATTTCTCGGCTAAAGCCTTAATTTCTTTTTTAATAATCTCTTTAATCTTGGCCGCAGATCTTAAAATCGCTTCCAATTCTTTGATCAGGATCCGCTTTTCTTTTAGCTCGTTTTCTATTTTTAATCTTTCCAGGTTAGCCAGCGTGGCCAGTTTCATATCCAAAATTGCCAAGGTCTGGCGCTCGGTCAATTTGAATTTTTTCATCAAATTAACTTTGGCCACCTCTTTGTCGCGGGAAGCCTTGATTACCTTAATGACCGCATCGATATTATGCAGGGCGATCATCAAACCGTCCAGAATGTGGGCGCGTTCGCGGGCTTTATTCAGGTCATACTGGGTCCGGCGCTTGGTTACCTCGGTGCGGTGCTTGATGTATTCTTCCAAAACCATCTTTAAAGTCAAAACTTTAGGCTGGATGCCGTCCACCAAAGCCAGCATATTGACATGAAAAGTTTCCTGCAGCTGGGTCTGCTTGAACAAACTGTTCAAAATCTTTTTGGGGTAAGCGTCTTTCTTTAAGTCCAGCGCCACACGCACGCCGTCCTTGTCCGATTCATCGCGCAAATCTTTAACGCCTTCAATTTTTTTGTCCTTGACCAAGTCGGCGATTTTTTCCACCAAAGTCGCCTTGTTGACCTGATAGGGTATTTCGGAAATAATTATCTGCCATTGGCCATTTTTATTCTCCACCGCTTCGGCCACGCCGCGCACCACGATGCCGCCCTTGCCCGTGGCGTAAGCCTGCAAGATGTCTTTTTGATTATAAATCACGCCGCCAGTCGGGAAATCAGGGCCTTTGACGAACCGGGTTAAATCTTCAACCGTAGCTTCTGGATTGTCTATGAGATAGGCGATGGCCAGAGCCAATTCCCTTAAATTATGCGGCGGGATATTGGTGGCCATACCCACGGCAATGCCTGAAGCGCCGTTTAAAAGCAAATTCGGCAATTTAGCCGGCAAAACCTGCGGTTCCTGCTGCGAGCCGTCGAAATTCGGCGTGAAACCGACCGTATTTTTTTCAATATCGAAAAACAGTTCCTCGGCTGCGGCCGACAGCTTGGCTTCGGTGTATCTCATGGCCGCGGCGCTGTCCCCGTCCATGGAGCCGAAATTGCCTTGCCCGCGAACCAACGGATAGCGCATGGAAAAATCCTGGGCCATTCTGACCATGGAGTCGTAAACCGCCGTATCGCCGTGCGGGTGGTACTTGCCCAAGACCTCGCCCACTACCGTGGCTGACTTTCTGAATCTGGCGCCGGCGGTGAGTCCCACGTTCCACATGGCGTAAAGAATCCGGCGGTGCACCGGTTTCAAGCCGTCGCGCGCGTCCGGCAAGGCGCGGGAAACGATCACGGCCATGGCGTAATCCAGATATGATTTACGGATTTCGCCCACCAGGGGCTGCGGCTCAACCAAGCCGTAAAGAGTTTTTTCTTTTTTTAACACCGTTAAATTGGGAATGGAGCCGATGCCGTTTTTTTCTCCCTGCTCCGCGATTTCGCTTGCCGCTTCGGCTTTCTTTTTAGCCGGTTCAAGCGCCTGATTTTTCAGCTTGTCATCCCGAGCTTGCTTGTCCGCCGAAGCTTTCTTACCCGCCGTAGCCTTGGCGGAGGCGGGGGCGGCGGCGGGGTTCAGAATCTTATTTTTAGCTGGCTTGAATTCAATCTCTTTTTTTTCAACCTTAACTTTAGCCGGTTTTTTAATCTCGGCTCTTTTTTCAGGTTTTTTCGACTGTTTTTTTACTATTTTTTTAGGCATAATATATAAATTCTAAATGACAAATTTCCAATGACAAATGACAATTCAATGCCAAATATCAAAATTCAAATGTCAAATATTTGTCATTTGAATTTGGTCATTGATTTGTCATTTGTCATTTGTCATTTATCATTTGACATTTTTCAAACTTGATTTGTCACGCATCATTATTCCTTCGTGCTGCTGGCCGTTCCCGACGCCGCTTCACTCGTCAATTTGCTTTTAAGCAAATCCAGCCGCTCCGGCGTCAAGCCGGCTGGCTTGGCTAAAATATTTTGCGCGGTTTGTTGTATCTGTTTTATCTCCGTCAGACTCCGCTTAACCTGTTTCATGGTTTTATCCAATTCCGTCCTGGCCTGACTCCAATCAAAACCGGCGTTTTTACCGGTGCCGGCGCGGTTAAATTCATGCTTTAAATTAAAAATCCAGATGGCAAAAAACGCCGCCATAATACAACTTATTCCCACCCGCATGATCAGCCTCTGCCTTTGTTCTGCCGCTTCCCCGTTGGACTGGGGCCGATTCATTTGGCTGGCCGGCGCCGAAATTTCTTCTTGATTGTCTTTATTTTTTCCTTTAGGTAAAACTTTAACCGCTAACTTTTTGCTTTTGCCATTGGGCATTTGACCGTTCTCCCTGCTATGATTGATAATTGACAATTGATCATTGACAATTTTTTTCTTCCCCCTTTTTTTGGACATAAATATTAAAGCTCATCTCTACCGAAAAATCACTCTTTTAGAGTGCTCAAAACTACTTAAATTGTATCAAAAAGAAGTCGGGAAGTAAAGTCCAAAAAACTAAGGGAAAAAATTACTCAAAAGCTTGACACCAGTATTTACGGCCGGTATAATATAACAATAAATATTCAAAATATGTCCACCTTTCATAAATGCGATAAATGCGGAAAAATTATAAAAGGAAGCGTCGTTGACTTTTCTTTCGCGGATAGCGAGAGGAATATTTTTGTAAAATATTATAACCAATTTGAATTTTACAAAACTTGCGTAAAGCCCTTAGCTATTTATGTAAATGGCTTTTTAGCTAAAAAGAATAGTAAATAATTTATGCTTGAGCAAAAAGACTTGCAATCCATCGGGGAATTGCTTGATAAAAAATTAAAAACTCAAAAAGATGAAATTGTCTCTGAAATAGGCGAGGCCGCAGGTGAAGCATTTTCTGAAGTTGAAAGTAAATTAGGCAAGCTTGAGACTAAAGTTGATAATTTGTCCAAAGAAATGGCTAATCGGCCGACTAAGACTGAAATTTCCAGTTGGGCCGATAGGCGCATAGTTGATTTAGAGTTGAGGGCCGACCGGTATGATTATCTGCACCTAAACGAACTTGATAAATTGCCGCCGCAGCCGGAAATCAGCCGAGCCTTGGCCGAGCGAGGCCTGAAAAGAAAATAATTTAGTTTAGCTTTAACTAAAAACAACCTCGTATATATGAAGTTGTTTTTGTTTACAAAAAATTTTATTTAGTAATGAGATCTAGTATATTTTCATTTGAGTATAATTATACTCAACTTTGAGTATACTTAGCAGCCGCCAAGAAACTCTACGGCCCCAGCACCACCAATTCCATGTCTTCCTGCGGCAGGTCTTTTTTGCTGATTTTTAATTTCTCTTCGGTCCTGGGTTTAAGGCCAAGCTCTTTGATAAATTTTTCCACGCCTTCAATGTCAACCTTTAAACCTGGCACTTTATAATGCATGGGAATAACGATTCTGGGCTCCAGCTGCGAGACCACTTCCACGGCCTTGGCCGCGTTGATGGTATATTTGCCGCCCACCGGAATCAGTAAAATATCCGTACCTTCCAATTTTTCCAGCTGCTTGGAATCTAAAATATGGCCCAAGTCGCCTAAATGAGTGACGGAAATATCTTCCATTTCCACCCGATAAATAATATTCTGGCCCCGCTCCTGCCCGTTTTTGTCGTCATGCCAGGCTTCCACGCCTTCAATAAAGATGCCTTTGGCTTCGTATTCGCCAGCGCCATTGATGACCAGCGGATTGCCGCGGATGGCGCCCGTATTGTTATGGTCATAATGATCATGGCTGACGGTCATGATGTCAGCTTCAAACCGCGGCATTTTCAGACCGATCTCGTCCGAATAAGGGTCCATTACCAAAAGCACGCCGTCCGGGCCGATTTTGTCCTGCAATTTAAAACATGATTGTCCCAGCCAAGTGATGTACATAAAAAATGTCAAAACTCAAAAGTCTCCGCCCAAGGCGGATCCGCCTCTGGCGAAAAAAGTCAAAACTGTTGAGTTTAAATTTTTAAAATAATTTCTTTTTTTCATCTCCGCACAAGCGGGATTAGCGGATTTAATTTTATGTATTAACCTAATTTTTAATAATTTATTGCTCTGACGCTTTGCCCGTCCGCTTAGCTTCAATTGCTTTCTTAAGCAAATCTCTGGCCGCGACCTCGGATATCTGGCTCGTCCCCATTAAATAGCCCACGCCGGCTTCCACGGCCTGTTCCTTGGTTATTGGATCTTTCTTATTAAATTTTTGATTCTTATTATTGGGTGAAACAAACCACCGCTTTACCTCCGGATTAGCTTTAAAATCAAATATTTTAAGCCATTCGCTGATGGTCGGGGCGGATACCCCTTGTTTCCGGTCAACCACTTCTGGCTTCGCTTCTGCCGCGGCTTCAACGGCGGTTTCGGCTTGTCCGGAGGCGTCGGCCGGTTTTTCCGCTTTTTTCTTGGCTTTCACCTCGCCTTGTTTAAACGCGCTCCCCACAGTGGTAAGCGGCTCTTTTTCTTCATCGCCCACAGTTATTCTGTCCCCGGATTGATCAGTTTCTTTCTCTGTTTTCTCCTCTCCTTCCTCTCCAAACTCCGCCTCTTCTAATTCTCTCAACCTTAAACGCCTAGCCGATCGTCCACTCTCGCCCGGTTCTCTCTTGACTTTACCTTTAGAACTTTTTTTACCGGTTTCTGCCTTATCCTGCTTTGTCACAAACGCGCCGGCAGCTGGCGAAACAATTTTAAAAATTTCGGCCTGACTTAGAGCTTGACTCCTTTCTGAACCTAACATTTCTTCTAATTCTTCGGCCGTGGGTCTTATGTCAAGTTTCTGGCCGCTGCCTGCTTCGGCTTGTACAGGATTTACGGCTTGCTCAACCCCGATTTGACTTTGAAGATTAACGTCATCGCCAGTTAGAGCTATGCTCCTAATGTCTCTTCTGGCTATAAACTTCGCCCTGCTGGGTTTATAGCGCTCATATTCGATTAAATATTCGGCTAAGGCTTTTACCGCTTGGCTTTGTGTCATTAAGGCGTCGGGGTTATATGCTTTTCCCGCCCTAAAGCGTCTTTCCAATACTTGTTGCGCCCTGCCTCGCGGCCTAACCTCAAATATTCTGCCTATCCAAGTTTCGACGGTTTTAGTTATTTCTTGTCTTTGCTCTCTGCCCCGCTCTTCTGTCCCCCTTGGCTCCGGCGCGACAACCTCCTCGGCTGGTGCTAAAGCCTCGGTTGTATTGCCTCCTGGCCTAATCTTTGGTTCGCGCATGCCACCCTTAGGTTTAAATCGCCCTTTTTTAATCTCTTTATATCGCTCCCAGTCAACCCGTTCTTGATCTAACTTAATATTCTTTCTCTCTTCCGCTACTTTCTCATTATAATCCGTATCCGCCGGTTCTCGCTCTGACACGACAGTTTCCGCAGCTGGCGCGGCAGTTCTAGCGACCGAAATGGCAGCTGGCCTGGGCTTAGGCTGTCCCGTAGCTGTCTTTATATCATTTTCCCTGCCGCGCAATTCGGCCATTCTTAAAGCTTTCCTGCGCCGCGCTTTCATCGGGTCTTCTGCTTCCTGCCTGGTTACCCCGGCGGCCGCTCCCGGTTGCCGCGCTCCCGCCGCTGGCCCTGCCGGCTGCCCTGCGCCAGCTTGTCCGCCGGCTGGGGCGATGCCCGCGTCCGGCGCGGGCGGCCCGGCCGGCGCGTCATCCAGCCAATTATCAGACACGCCCGGCTGGGCAGGATACTCTTGTTTGATTCGCTGTTTTTCCGCTCTTTCCGCGCTTATTTCCTCCCGAGTTTTGCCTATCTTATTTATTTTCGCCAAATAAGCATCAACTTCGCTCTTATTTGCCTTAACCGCCTCCAA
>MFFY01000006.1 GCA_001778055.1 Candidatus Falkowbacteria bacterium RIFCSPLOWO2_12_FULL_45_13 | reverse complement strand
CCGGCACGGCGCAATGGTCATCAACCAAGGATAATCATGCCTGGTTTACCGGCTTCGCGCCTTATGACAAGCCGGAAATTGTCATCACGATTTTAATTGAGCAGGGCGGTGAAGGCAGCAGCGCGGCTGTGCCCGTGGCCGAGGAGGTTTTGAATTGGTGGTTTAGCAGGAAATAAAAAAGACCCTTATTTATACTCGTTGGGTCTTCTGATACGAGTTGGCCTGTGAAGCGTGTTAGGGCGCTAAAGATGTCATACCCATGGCGTGCATGACTACCAGCGCAGCTAGCAAGATGGGATCGTAGCGTGCGCAACGCGGATTGCCCTGGTAGATGTTTTTAAGGATCGCATGAGGGTGAATTATCACGGTTTTCATTCCGGCGAATTTTTCCATCGCGTCCCTTTTAGGTCGGTGGGCTTTTGAGCAGTTGAGGGCGGCGAAAAGATAGAATCTTCCATTAGTGCCGCCGCTGTAAAGGGGGCCTTGCAGCAGAAATGGCAACCTTTTATCCGGTGTGGTATAGCCGGTCTCCTCCAGGAGCTCTCGTCTGGCGGTCAGCTCCATTGGCTCTCCTTTGTTGGCGCCACCGCCGGGCAGTTCCAAATAAGTGTCATGGGTAGGAAAGCGAAATTGCTGGACTAAAACCAGATTGCCCTGCCCTGTTAAGGCCGCTACCAAAATGGTGCGGTTTTCTTCATAGACCGATTCCCAGCGGCCTTCGCTACCGTCCGGCAACGCAAAGGTTTGCACGGCCACGTGTTTTACAAAATAGAATTCGGGCAATTCAAAAATTTCTTGCCGGAAAAACAACCTTTTACCCGTTTTGTCGTCTTGAACCGAGATTCCTGACTGTTTTATGCTTTTCATTTTACCTCTTTGGTTAAGGGTCGTGGTGATGTTTTTGAGATAGGGCGCTAGGTATAAAAATATTTATGTCCAATGCACTATCTCAAAATATATTTTAAAAAGGGCCAATTTGATTTTTAACCTTAGCAGAATCAAGTTTTTTGTCAAGGTTTTTAGCACTCTTGACAGGGGAGTGCTAATTGGTATAAAATAAATATTAAGGAAAATAAATCCCCAACCCCCTTTATTTCCTCCAAAGGCAGATCCGTCTTAGGCGGAAAAGGGGACGAATCTATGGACAAACGCAAGGAATTAATCCTGAAAACCATCATTAAAGAATACATTAAAACTGCCGTGCCCATCGGGTCGGAAGGCTTGGTGGAGAAATATAATTTGGATGTTTCTTCGGCCACGGTCAGGAATGAAATGGCGGATTTGGAAGAGCAGGGTTTCATTGCCCAGCCGCATACCTCGGCCGGCCGCATTCCCACAGAAAAAGCCTATAATTTTTATCTGGAAAACTTAGGAGAAAAGAAACTGAACGATGTGGAAAAGAAAAGTCTGGAACAGGCCCTGGCCGGCAAGGCGGAGGTTGATTTTAAAAAAACGGCCAAGGCTATGGCCAAGATTTCCGGCAACGCGATCTTTTGGGCGATTCATAAGCATAATCTTTACTATACCGGCATCTCAAATCTGCTGCATCAGCCGGAATTTTCCCGAGCCGACATGATTTACGATATTTCCGGCCTGATTGACCGACTGGATGAAATCATTAGCCGGATATTTAATGATTTAAAATTTGGGCCGCAGATTCTCCTGGGTTCTAAAAATCCCTTTAGCGCCCATTGCGGCGCCGTCATAACTAAATACCGTCTGGCCGACGATATCGGCCTGGTGGGGATTTTGGGCCCCATAAGGATGAGCTATGAAAAGAACCTGGCCTTAGTGAAATTTATTAATGATATCATAATAGAAAAATAAATTTTATCAGTGAGTCAATCGTTGGAATAAAGAAATTGATTTTTCCCTGAAAATAGCAATCTGTCGCCTGAAGGTATGCATTTTTCAATTAAGACAAAATCTGGGCATTTTTTATCAAAATTGTTTAATAATTAACAACAAGTTGAGTAATTTTAATAAAAAATGCGGCGATTTTGTATGCGCTCAAAATACATACCTTAAGCCGACAGGCTAAATAATTAAAAGAAATAATATGGCTGAAGAAAAAAACATGGAGCAGGAAAAACAGGCGGCTGGTTCTGGCCGAGGATTTCCCGAAGTGGTGGTAGCGGCGGTTATTTATAATGATCAAGGCGAAATATTATTGACGCAATGCGCGAAATGGGGCGATTGCTGGCAGATTCCGGGCGGGCACGTGGAGCCGGGCGAGACCTGCGGCCAGGCTTTAAAAAGAGAAATTCGGGAAGAAACCGGCTTAGAAATTGATAATATTAAGCTTAACGATTTGCAGGATTGCATTTATCCCAAAGATTTTTCAAGAAAAGCGCATTTTGTTTTTTTGGATTACAGCGCCCGGCTGGCCGGCGGAAAGATGGCCGAAAAAAACAGGGAAATGGAAGATTTTAAATGGATTAAACCAGAGCAGGCGTTAAAAGAATTGAAATTAAATCCCTACACGAAAATTAGCGTGGAGAAATTCATAGAAAATAGAAAACACGATTATGAGAGCCTGTATAAGCGCGCTCTGGCTGATTATCAGAATTTAGTCAAGCAAACGGCCAAGGAAAAAATGGAATTCGCCAGGTTCGCCAACGAACTGATGCTTAAAGAAATTCTGCCGGTTTATGGTCACCTGAAGATGGCACTGGAACACGCCAACGGAACACCTCCTAGACAAAGCTTGGGGCAGTCAAATAACGCCTCCTCGGCTGAACTTGGTGCGGGCAAAGAAATTACTGAAGGCGTGCGGCATGTAGTCAAACAGTTTAAGGATGTTTTGGAAAAAATCGGCGTCACGGAGATAAAAACCGCGGGCGAAAAATTTGACCACAATTCAATGGAAGCGGTGGGCAGTGAAGAAATCGATGATAAGAATCTGGACGGTCAGGTGGCCAGGCAACTGAAGGCCGGCTATACCCTGAACGGGAAAATGATTGAGGCGGCCAAGGTGGTGGTGTACAAAATGAAAAGTTAAAAAATCAAAATGAAAATGACAATGAGATGGTTACAAAACTATTTTTGCTGCAATTTGTTATTTTTCGGCCAGGCTTCGTCAAACTGGCGCGAAATGATTTTCACCGTAATACTATTACGGCTCAAATCATTTCGCTCGGTTTTCCTCGCCTGGCCGAAAAATAACAAATTGCAGCAAAAATAGTTTTGTAACCATCTCATTGTTAAAATTTAAAATTATTGATTTAGACATTTTGCATTTTTAACTGTCATTTTGCATTTGGAGATTTACATTTTGCATTATAATTTAATGCTCACTCAAACCTCGGTATGTAGTTTGGGTGGGGAGGAGAATAAGCATATGTCACCAATCATAAAATGGGCGCCATTCCTCGAACCGTTTGAGGACATGGACAAAATGTTTGAAGATTATTTGCCCGCTCGGGGCGGGTTCACCGGTCTGGTGCCGGCCGTGGACGTTTATCAGGATAATGATAAAGTCTACGTGGAAACGCAACTGGCCGGCATTGACCCGGAAAAAGTTGACGTCTCCATTGAAAATGACGTTTTAATCATCAGGGGCGTGAGCGAAAAGAAAAGCGAAGTGGAAGACAAGAATTATTACCGCAAAGAAATCAAGCGCGGCAGTTTTTACCGGAGCGTGCCTTTGCCTAGTCATGTGATCGGCGAAAAGGCGAGCGCCGAAGCGGTGAACGGCATTCTAAAAATCGCCGTGCCCAAAGCGCCGGAGGCCAAACCCAAGACGATTAAGATAAAGACGGGGAAGAAGTAAAAATTTATCCCCTTTAACAAAGGGGCCGCTCCGCCAGCAGGCGGAGCGGGGGATTTAAGGTTGTCATTGCGAGGAGCCCCCCACCAAAATCTGGTGGGGGGCGACGCGGCAATCTCCGGTTAGAAACACTAAACATTAAGTCGGTAAAAAATGTTCATGGGATTTAACCAGAGATTGCTTCGTCAGCCGAGTACGGCTTCCTCGCAATGACAATTCCTTGTCTGTCATGGCGGGTTTGACCCGCCATCCAGGGGTGGGCAGTAGGAATGTTTTTACTGCTCGGCCGTGGATTGAGAAGATAATGTAAAAATAAAATTCAAGAAATATTTTTAATAGTTATGAAAGCTATAGTGCTAAAAAAATTTGGAGGCGTAGAAAATTTAATCGTAGAAGAAATTAATACGCCTAAAATCAGAGACGGAGAAGTTTTAATAAAAGCTAAGGCCATTGGCATTAACCCGGTTGATTGCAAAACAAGAAAAGGCTATGGCGCGGCTAAAAGATTAAAATTGCCAATTATTTTAGGTTGGGATGTGTCCGGAGAAATTGTAAAAGTAAATAAAAATTCTAAATTTAATGTAGGCGACGAGGTATTTGGGCTGATAAATTTTCCCGGCGAAGGTAAAACATATGCCGAATATGTCGCCGCGCCCGGGGAACACATAACTGTCAAACCGAAAAATATATCTTTCGCGGAAGCGGCGGCAATTCCCTTGGCTGCTCTAATCGCCTATCAAGCGCTGGTTAAAGAAGGACAGATACAAAAAAACAGCAGAGTATTTATACAAGGGGCCGCCGGAGGAGTTGGTCATATAGCTGTGCAAATTGCTAAAAATTTAGGGGCTTACGTAATCGGAACCGCTTCAACAAAAAATAGGGAGTTTTTATTAAACCTTGGAATAGATAAGTTTATAGATTATACAAAGGAAAATTTTGAGGATATCGTAAAAAATGTTGATATTGTTCTGGATTGTGTGGGAGGTGACGTTGGCATAAAAAGCATAAATATAGTAAAGGACGGGGGTAAAATAATTTCAATTCCTTCGCCAATTGATGAAAAGCTTAGTATTTTGCATCCAAAGGTAAAAATGCCTTGGGTATTAGTACAATCCAATAAAAAAGATATTGAACATATAGCCGAGTTGATTAAATCTGAGAAATTGAAAGTACATATACAAAAAATATATTCCTTTAATGAGATCGGCGAGGCGCATACACAACTGGAACGAGGAGGTAATATGGGGAAAATAGTAATCGCACTTTAAAGCCTGCGCGGGAATGACAAAAGAAAGAAATAAGTATTTAAATAATGATTTAAAATAATTTACAAATAATTAAATTCGTCCTTGCCACGCTCCTTTAGATTCCGGCTGGTAGGCCGGAATGACGAAATAATAAAATTATAAAATAACAAATTAATTTAACCATTGTGGCGAGTGTCGGCGATTAGTAATATTCGTGAAATTGCTTCGTCGCTAACGCTCCTCGCAATGACAATAGCGAATATGTCAAAAATTTTAGGAATTGATTTAGGCACCACCAATTCAGCCATGGCCATAATTGAAGGCGGCCAGCCGAAAATCATTGAAAACATTGAAGGCATGAGAACCACGCCTTCCATTGTCGCCATGACTAAAAACGGCGAGAGACTGGTGGGCATGTCGGCCAAACGGCAGGCCGTGACCAATCCGGAAAACACGATTTTTTCCATTAAACGGCTGATCGGCCGCAGTTTTGAGGACGATGAGGTTCAGCGCGACTTAAAGGTCATGCCTTATAAAATCATCAAGGCCAACGGCGGCGTTAAGGTGAAAATCGGCGGCAAAGAATACACGCCGCAGGAAGTTTCCGCCATGATTTTAGCTAAACTCAAAGCCGACGTCGAAGCCAAGTTAGGCGAAAAGATCACCGAAGCTATTATTACGGTGCCGGCCTATTTTAATGATTCGCAAAGGCAAGCGACTAAGGATGCCGGACGTATCGCCGGACTGGACGTGAAACGCATTATCAACGAACCCACGGCCGCGGCTCTGGCTTATGGCTATAGCAGAAAGTCCGCCGAAGGCGGAAAAGGCCAGCAAATCGCGGTTTATGATTTGGGCGGCGGCACTTTTGATATTTCCATACTGGACGTCAGTTCCGATACCGTGGAGGTCAAATCAACCAACGGCGACACGCATTTGGGCGGCGATGATTTTGACCAAAGGATAATCGCCTGGATTATCAATCAGTTTAAAAAAGATCAGGGCGCTGATTTATCCAAAGATCCTTTGTCTTTGCAGCGCATTAAGGAAGCTGCCGAGAAAGCCAAAATTGAGCTTTCCACCATGCCGGAGACGGAAATCAACCAACCGTTCATTACGGTTGATCCCACGGGCCGGCCTTTGCACCTGGTGATGAAAATGACCAGAGCCAAGCTGGAAGAATTGGCCGGAGATTTAGTGGCCGCGACCATCGCGCCGGTTAAGGCGGCGCTTAAAGATGCGGGAGTTGAAATAAAAGATATTGAAGAAGTGCTAATGGTTGGCGGTATGACTCGCATGCCTTTGGTTTTAAAAACCGTCAAAGAATTTTTTAAGAAAGAACCGAATTTAACCGTCAATCCGGATGAAGTGGTGGCCGTAGGCGCGGCCGTGCAAGCCGGTGTCTTGCAGGGCGATGTTAAAGACGTTTTGCTGTTAGATGTTACGCCTCTGACTTTAGGCATTGAAACTTTGGGCGGGGTTATGACGCCCTTGATTGAAAGAAACACCACGATTCCGACTTCCAAATCCCAGGTCTTTTCCACCGCGGCCGACGGCCAGACCAGCGTGGAGATTCACGTACTGCAAGGCGAGCGGCCCATGGCCGGAGACAATAAAACTCTGGGCCGATTTATTTTGGACGGCATTCCTTCGGCGCCTCGCGGCATGCCGCAGGTGGAAGTGTTTTTTGACATTGACGCCAACGGCATTTTAAATGTCAAAGCCAAAGATAAGGCCACCAGCAAAGAGCAAAAAATCACTATCACGGCTTCCTCCGGCCTATCCAAGGAAGAAGTGGAAAAGATGAAAAAAGAAGCCGAACTCCACGCCGAAGAGGACAAAAAGAAAAAGGAGCAGGCGGAAATTAAGAACCAGGCCGAAGCCGTTGTTTTCCAGGCGGAAAAAATGCTTAAAGAAGCCGGCGACAAAATTAAACCAGAAGACAAAAAGGAGCTGGAAGCCAAAGTGGAAGAGTTAAAGAAAGTCTCCGCCCAAGGCGGATCCCCTGCCAGAGGCGGGCACGATGCCTCCGGCGGAAAAGACTCTGATGCGATATTTGACGAGATAAAAAAGAAAATGGAAGAATTAAGTGCCACGGCGCAAAAGATCGGCGCGGCTATGTATCAATCCGCCCAAGGCGGACAGGGCGGCGCGCAGCCTGGAAGCGGGCAGCCGGGAAATGACGGCGGCAAGAAAGACAAGAAGGATGAAGGGCCGATTGAGGGCGAGTTCACGGAAAAGAAGTAAAAATCAATTTTCAATTACAAATTAACAATTACGAATGAAAGAAATATAATAAAAATAAAGAGTTATAATTTTGCTTTAAGGATAGTTAATTTGTATAAAAATAAAATCGGTAATTCATGATTGATAATTGTCAATTGAATTGATATGTCCAAAGATTACTACAACATCCTCGGCGTGGGTAAAGACGCTTCTCAAGATCAGATTAAAAAAGCCTTTCGGGAAAAGGCGCATGTTTATCATCCGGATAAAAAGGGCGGGGATGAAGTTAAATTCAAGGAGCTGAATGAAGCTTACCAGGTTTTAAGCGATCAAACAAAACGTTCGCAGTACGACCAGTATGGCCATACTTTCGAACAGGCCAGAAGCCAGGGGGGAGGAGGTTTTGGCGGTTTTGAAGGTTTTGGCAACGGCCAGGGTTTTAATATTAACATGGACGATTTTGGCGATATTTTGGGCGGCTTTGGCGACATCTTCGGATTCGGAGGCGGAACCAGGCCTGGGCGGCGGCGGACGCAAAGAGGCAGAGATATTGAAGTAGTGTTAAATATTGATTTTAAAGAAGCGGTTTTCGGCGTGGAGCGGGAAATCAGTTTGAAAAAAACGGCTAGTTGCTCCAGGTGCAAGGGTTCGGGTGCCGAACCGGGAAGCGGCGACGAGACCTGTCCGGCTTGCCGGGGGTTAGGCCAGGTAGGCAGGATGCAGAGAACTATCTTGGGCAATGTGCAAGTGCAGACGGTTTGTCCGGCTTGCCATGGCGAAGGTAAAATTATCAAAGAAAAATGCCGGTATTGCCGGGGCTTAGGGTTAACCAATGAAATTGTCAATTTGAAAATTAAAATTCCGGCCGGTATAGATAACGGTGAAACCTTGAGATTCGCTGGCCAGGGAGAAGCCGCGACCAAGGGCGGACAAGCCGGTGATTTATACATCAAGACAAGAGTCAGTCCGGATCTAAAATTCAGGCGCGATGGCTTTGACATCTTATCCAAAGCGGAGATCGGCGTCAGTCTGGCGACTTTGGGCGGAAAAATAGACGTGGAAACCGTTGACGGCCCGGTAGAACTTAAAATCCCCGAAGGCACGCAATCAGGCCGGATAATTAAATTAAAAGGCAAGGGCGTGCCCAGCCTTCGTGGCCGCAATTCTTTCGGCCGCGTACAGGATAAGCGCGGCGATCATTTGGTCGAGGTGATTGTTAAAACCCCGACTGGTTTGTCAAGAAAGCAGAAAGAACAGCTTAGGGAATTGGGGATATAGTGTAAAATAACTCAAAACTCAAAATTCAAATGTCAAAACTATATCTCAAATCTCAAAACCTTTTAGTTTTAAGTTTGAGTTGTAGTTTTGAGTTTTGACATTTGAGATTTGAGTTTTATTTATGCCTGCTTACCATATCATTACCATCGGCTGCCAGATGAACATATCGGATAGTGAAAGGCTGGCTGGAAAATTAGAACAGCATGGTTATAGAAAGACCGATGATAAATACAGCGCTGATTTGGTAGTTATCAATACTTGCGGCGTGCGCCAGTCAGCCGAAAATCGGGTTTACGGTTTGATCCCCAAAATTAAAGAAAAAAATTCAAAAGTGAAAATAATTTTAACCGGATGTTTGGTGGGGAGAAAGGATGTTAGAAGAAGGCTGGAAAAGTATGTGGATGTGTGGCTGCCCATAAATAAAATTTTCAATTTTTCCGCCCAAGTTTGTCGCGCCAGCCAGAGGCTGGTCCGCCTTGGGCGGAGATCCGCCTCCGGCGGACAATTTTTAAACAATTTTCAAATTACAATTTTCAAACGAAAATAGATAAAACAAAATGCGGTGATTATTTAGACATAAAGCCAAATTATGAATCTAAATTTTCCGCATTTGTGCCGATCGGCAATGGCTGCGATAATTTTTGCTCCTATTGCGTCGTGCCTTACGCGCGCGGCCGGGAGGTTTACCGGCCGGCGGGGGAAATATTGGACGAGGTGAAAGATTTGGTGAAGCAGGGATACAGGGAGATCATATTAATTGCGCAGAATGTGAATTCATATAAATCGGAAGAACCCCCTCTTAATTTCCCCCTTTGTAAAGGGGAGAACGTTTCCCTCCTTACCAAGGAGGGGAGGTTTAATTTTGCGGATTTGCTTAATATGGTAAATCAAATCCCGGGTGATTTTTGGATCAGATTTTTCACCAGTCACCCCAAGGACATGTCGGACCAGCTGATCAAAGTTTTGGCGAAATGCGAAAAAGTTTGCCATCAAATTCATCTGCCGGCGCAGGTCGGAGACGATGGGGTGCTTAAGCGAATGAATAGAGGATATACGGTGTCTGACTATGTAAAGCTTATTAAGAAGATAAAAAATATTTTGAATGACCAAATCCCAATGGCCAATGACCAAACAAATTTTAAATTACAAATTCCAAATTCAAAACAATTTTCAAATTTCCGCTTAATTCCGCCGGAGGCGAAATCAACATCTTTGTTAAGGCAGGCAGTCTGGCAGCTACCGGTGAGTATAACTACAGACATTATAGTGGGTTTTCCGGGCGAAACCAAAAAGCAATTTGACCGGACGGCTGAACTAATGCGGCGGGTAAAATTTGACATGGCTTATATAGCCAAATACAGTCCTCGGCCGGGCACGTCGGCGTTTAAATTAGCCGACAATGTTTCGCGGAAAGAAAAAGTCAAGCGGGCGAAACAACTGGATAGAATTTTGCGCCAGACGGCTTTGGTTAACAATAAAAAATATTTGGGGAAAACAGTGGAAGTTTTGGTTGAGAGTAAGACTAAGGCGGGGGAGTGGTTTGGTAAAACCGCCACCGGAAAGGATATCAGGTTTTCGGCGGACAGCGAAGCCTTGAAAGCAGGGGATTTTATAAAAGTAAAAGTAACCAGAGCAAAAGAGTTTTGTTTATCCGGCGCGGCGGCTAAAAAATACAAAGGCGTGAGATTTGGTAATTGAGGTATTTGGTAGTTAGGATTTTAATTTCATCATTTACTAATTAACTAATATCCCAATGTACGTGTAAACAGAAAAAATTATATAAATTGTAGAATCTAGAATATGAATTATAACAAAATTATAGTCATCCTTGGTCCGACCGCCAGCGGAAAAACCAAACTGGCGGTGGAATTGGCGCGTGAGTTTAATGGCGAAATCGTCAGTGCCGATTCCAGACAGGTCTATAAGGGCATGGACGTGGGATCAGGAAAAGACCTTGATGAATTTACAATTTTCAATTTTTTCGCCCAAGTTTGTCGCGCCAGCCAGAGGCTGGTCCGCCTTGGGCGGAGATCCCCGCCTGCCTGCCTCGCCGGCAGGCGGGTCGGCGGGCACGGCGCCTCCGGCGGACAATTTTCAAAAAAAATACAAATACCATATCACCTGATTGACGTGGCCAGTCCTAAAAAACAATTTGATCTGGCCAAATATCAAAAATTGGCTTTTCAGGCCATTGACGATATTTTAAAGCGTTGCAAACTACCAATTTTAGCCGGCGGCAGCGGCTTGTATCTCCAGGCTGTGGTGGATAACTATAAATTATCCCGAGCCAAGAAAGATTTTTCTTTAAGAAAAAAAATAGAAAAATTTAGCGCGCCCGAGTTATTTCAAAAATTAAAAACCATATCGCCTAAAATGGCGGCTAAACTCAACCATAGCGACAGAAATAATCAGCGGCGGCTAGTGCGCTATCTGGAAATTTTAAAGCAGGGAGAGGGCCTGAAGAGTAGTCGTGGTCAAAAAAAGTATGACGCCTTGATCATCGGGCTGGATGTTAAAAGCGAAACCTTAAAGCAAAGAATCGCTAAGCGCCTGCTTCTAAGACTAAAAAAGCAGAATCTGATTGGCGAAGTTGAAGGCTTGCATGAACAGGGTTTAAGCTGGGTGAAGCTGGAAAATTTCGGCCTGGAATATGAGTTTATTTCGCTTTATTTACAGAAAAAAATCGGCTACGATGAAATGATAGAAAAATTAATCATGGCCAGTTATCAGTTTTCCCGGCGGCAATTAAGCTGGTTTAGGCGCTGGCAAAGACAGGGCGCCAGGATAAATTGGCTATCAGACCGGGAAGAGGCTGCTCAACTGGTTAGCGAATTTATAAAATAAAAAGAGGCTGATGCGAAACACCAGCCCTTGGCAATGAGCCCCTCTTAATGGACATTCTCCACAGCGGCGATCCGATGCCCTGACGCACGGGCCGTTTTGGTCTTGGTGGTAACAAGCCGGGCCGTGGTCGACCCGTTTTGATAACCGTTAATGACCATTTTCAGGAGAGCCATCCTGACGTACAGGCCGTTTTGGGCCTGGCGGAAGTAGGCCGCTCTAGGGTCATCGTCGACAGCATGATCTATTTCTTTCACCCTGGGGAGCGGATGCATTATAATAGCTTGTTGTTTCATCTGCTTCAAGGCGCTGGGCGTAATTATTAGTTTTTCGCTGGCTCTTACCACGTCTTGGTACAAAGTAGGGTTATCCTTGAACCTTTCTTTTTGCACCCGTGTTTGGTAAATGACGTCGGCGACGGGCAGAACCGAGTCCAACTCGTTTGCTTCAGAGTACCGAACATCATATTTGTCGAGGTATGCCTTGACGTCATCTCTCATCTTGGTCTGTTCAGGCGACACCAGGTGAACGCGGTTATTAGGATAGTGCTTAGCCAGGAAGTAGCAGAGTGACCTGACGGTTCGGCCGTTGGACAGATCACCGACCAAGGCAATGTCCAGATTGTCTATTCGTCCGAACTCCTGTCTGATCGTGAAGAGATCCAGCAGGGCCTGCGTCGGGTGCTGTCCGGTGCCGTCGCCGGCGTTGATTATCGGCACAGGAGAAGAATGTTGCGCTCTCTCCGCTCCGCCTTCTTCATGGTAGCGAAGAACGATAACATCTGGCCCGTAGCCGCTTATTACCTTGATGGTATCCTCCAGCTTTTCGCCTTTGGCGGCTGAAGAAAATTCGCGCGCGTTTTCGGTGCCGATAACTCTGCCGCCGAGTCTTAACATAGCCGTCTCAAAGCTAAGTCGCGTGCGCGTGCTTGGTTCGTAGAAAAGAGCGACCATGATTTTTCCTCGGAGTGCTTCCGAGTCAAAGTGGCCCGCCCTCATGGTGTCGGCGATGGCGAAGACCTCCTTGATGGTTGTTTCGTCAAACTGCTGTGCTCTGATGACGCTTTTTAGTTTTTTCATGATCCTGTCCTTTTGAATGTGCGTGGTTTCATTGCGGTTGATACTTTTTACAGTTTAAAAAATTCCCCGTTCTTTGGAACGGGAAATTTTTTAAAAAATAATTTTCTTCTCGAGGTGATTACCCGAGTTAATATAGGACTTTATTTTCGTACGTTTAATTTTTACCATTACGATAATTCTAGCATACTTTTAAAATACGTCAAGTGGCTAATATCAAAACAAAAAATTAAAATAATTTTAGTTATTAACACCTTTATGACTTTAGCAGGTCTTTTAAGATCTCAGTAATAATTTTCGGGTTGGCTTTTCCTTTGGTGGACGCCATCACCCGGCCGACAAAAAATTGCAGGACATTGGTTTTGCCTTTTTTATATTGCTCAACTTGCGCTTGATTTTTTAAGATCACTTCAGTCACGACTTTTTTCAAAGCTTCTTTATCGTCCAGTTGTCTAAGCTCGAGTTCGTCCATGATTTGCGTGGGGTCGCCGCCTCGCTTATACATCCGGGCGAAGATGGTCTGGGCGGCCGAGGAATTTATTTTTTCCTGATAAACCAGAGCGATGAATTCAGCGAAATTTTCCGCGGTTATCTTAACCTGATTTATGTCTTTAAGTTCGGCGTTTAAATGCTTGAATAATTCATTAATCAGCCAGTTGGCCGCGGCTTTGGCCAATTTATGTTTTTGTCTTTCCCAACTATCGCCTGAAGCCTCAATCCAGGCGCGCAATTCGGAAATCACGGCTTCGGTGTATTTGGCCAGAGCCTTATCGGAAGCCAAAATTTTGCTTTCATAATCGGAGAATAAATATTCTTCTTTAAAGCGCTTGATCTTTTTTGCCGGCAGTTCGCCGATTTGGGTTTTAATTTTATCTATCCAGGCCTGGCCGATCGCAAGAGGCGGAATATCCGGTTCGGGAAAATAACGGTAATCGGCCGAAGTTTCTTTAATTCTCTGGCTAAAAGTTACGCCCTTTTCATTGTTCCAGCCGCGGGTTTCTTGAACTAGTTTTTCGCTGTCGGTTAAAGCCTTGATTTGACGCTTGATTTCATAATCAACGGCCTTTTCCAGGTATTTAAAAGAGTTGATGTTTTTTAACTCAACCTTGGGGTTTAATTTATAAGCGCCGATCGGTTTGATTTGTCCCTTGATGTATTTCCATTTGCCTTGTTCTTGCAGGCTGATATTAGCCTCGCATCTCATTTCGCCCTTTTCCATGTCGGCGTTGGAGATATTTAAAAAACGCAGAATTTGCTGATAGCTTTGAGCGAATTTTTTGGCCGTGGCAGCTGTCTTAATTACCGGTTCGGTGACTAGTTCAATTAAGGGCGTGCCGGCGCGGTTGTAATCTACCAGCGAATATGGCTTTCCGGCCGGGTGGATTAATTTTCCCGTGTCTTCTTCCAGGTGGATTCTGGCGATTAAAATGGGCTGGCCGTCTATTTCCAGAAAGCCGTCATAGGCGATGGGCAGGTCATATTGGGAAATTTGATAGCCCTTAGGCAGGTCGGGATAAAAATAATTTTTGCGGTCAAATTTAGACAGCTTATTGATTTTACAACGCAAAGCCAGACCGAGCATGATGGTCCATTCAATCGCCTGCCGATTGGGCAGGGGCAGGGTGCCGGGATGAGCCAGACAGATGGGGCAGACCACGGTGTTGGGCTTTTTGCCTTGAGCGTCGTTATTACAGCGGCAGAACATCTTGGATTTGGTTTTCAGTTCGGCATGGATTTCCAGGCCGATGATAATGTCGTAGGGCATAATTTAACTTTATCTGAAATTAAAGATAATGTAAAATAATTTTATCATTTGTCATTGCGAGCGACTGTAAGGAGCCTGCCTGCGCAGGCAGGCGAAGCAATCTCTAGTAAAAAGCGCTTTACTAATATAAAATCAAATCTTTCCAAGCAAAATTAATTTTGTTAATCAAGGATAATTCCTTCTCTTCCTGTTATTCTTTCTAACCGGAGATTGCTTCGTCGCTAGCGCTCCTCGCAATGACAGTAGTAATAACCCTCCAGATTTGCTCGTGGATTTGCTTAATTTCCTGATTAGCATCTATCTTTATCCAGCCGAATTCGCGGCCCAGTTTCAGGTGGACGGCGCGAA
>MFFY01000005.1 GCA_001778055.1 Candidatus Falkowbacteria bacterium RIFCSPLOWO2_12_FULL_45_13 | reverse complement strand
ATTATTTAATTTTCAAAGTAGTTTTTACCCTGCAGACAGGGTATTCTGCTACACCCTAAATATACATTTATGTCTTTGGAAAAAAGAATTAAAAAAAATTACGACTTAACGTCTTTGACGACTATTAAAATCGGCGGACGAGCCGAGTATTTTGTTTTGGTAAAAAATAAGCGGGAACTGATTGAGGCGGTTAACTGGGCCAAGACAAAAAAATTACCCTCATTATTTTTAGCCGGCGGCAGTAATACTTTAATTACCAAGAAGAAAATTGGGGGTTTGGTTATAAAAATTTCCGGCGAAAATTATACAGTCAAAGGAAACATAATGTCTGCCTGGGCCGGCACTGGTTTAACCAGGCTGGCCCAAATTGCCTTTGATCACGGCTTGTCCGGCCTGGAGTGGGCCCTTGGAGTACCCGGCAGCCTGGGCGGTGCTGTTAGAGGAAATGCCGGAGCTTACGGTAGCGATATATCGGAGCAAGTATCTGAAGTAGAGGCTTACGACGCGGTCAAGGGGCGAGTGGTTAGGCTAAGCCATCGGGCTTGCGCTTTTAGTTATCGCCACTCTGTTTTTAAAGAGCGGAGAAATTTATATATTGTGAATGTTAGATTAAAATTAAGCCAAGGCCAGGCGGCTGAAATAACGAATTCAGCTAAGAAAAATTTACGGAGCCGGATAAAAACCAACCCTAAAGAGCCAAGTGCCGGCTGTATTTTTAAGAATTTAGAATATAAAAAATTAATTAAAGAAAACTACCGGTTGGCCGAGGACTTATCGGCTCAAAGATTATTTAGGGGCGGTAAAATCGGGGCCGCTTATTTGATTGATCAGCTTGGACTTAAAGGCCAAGCCAGGGGCGGAGCAAAAATTAGCGAGCGGCACGCTAATTTTATAGTAAATTCAGGCGGCGCTACCGCCCAGGATGTTATGAATTTAATAAGCTTAATTAAGAAAAAAGTTAAAGCCCGATATAAAATAAATTTAGAAGAAGAGGTTCAGTATTTTGATAATTAAATAATAATTTAACATTGCGGTCTCTACCGCAAGATAATTTATAATTTTAACTTTGCGCTAACTAATTTTTTTAATTTGTGTTATTGAAGTTAATTTATATATAGGCTAATTTTAGCCTTTTTTGTATTTGGGTAATAGTTTAATCTTGACATATAAAAAAGAATATGTTAATATTTTCCAATAAAATGTATAGACAAAAATTCAATAGTCTTGTTTAATTCGTTTATAAATTTACAATTGATGGTCAGACAAAAAAGAAGATAAATCAATTTAAATTTTTTAATGATTTTTAATAACCCGGAGAAGCAGATAAAGAATAATTTTATGGAAAATAAATCTATTTTAGACCAAATAATCAATAATCATCAAGCCGAAGAAGTAGCCCGACTTGACGCTATTGAAATTATAAATAATCTGTTCAGCGAGTTGAATGAAAGAGAGCGCGATGTTTTGGTCAGGCGCTTTGGCTTGCATGGCCAGGACAAGGAAACGTTGGAAGACATCGGTAAAATTCATAGCTTAACCAGAGAGCGCATCAGACAGATAGAAACTTCAAGCATTAAAAGATTAAGACAGCTGGAAACATTAGATAATCATCTGGCCGGCTTAAAAAATATTATTATCCATTTGCTGGAGGAGCATGGCGGTTTAATTGAAAAGGAATATTTATTCAATAATTTAGTTAATTTTTCCATTGGCTCGGGCAAAAAAGACAACAACGAAATAAAACATAAGCGTCATTTCTATTTTTTAATTTCCAAATTGCTGCATGATGAATTTGAGGAAATAAAAGATTCTGAATTATTTAAGGAATCGTTTAAGCTGAAATATCAATCGCTTGAACATTTGGAAGCTTTAACCAGGGAGCTTTTAGGCAAGATTAAAGAAGCCAAAAAAATATTTTTAACCGAAGACTTAATTAATTTATCAAAAGAATTAAACGTCTATAAGGCCAATGAAGATAAATTCAATTTGTCCAACAGTTTAGATATCTCCGGTATTTTAGTTAATGATTTATTTAAAGAACCGGTTGATGCGATTAACAAGAATAAGGCGGTTTATTCGATCATGCAAGCCGCCAGAAAGATTGAACAAAATAAATTTGGCCACTGGGGCATTGATGATTGGCGCGAGATTAAGCCTAAAACAATTAACGATAAAATTTATTTGATTTTAAAAAATAGCGGCAAACCCATGCATTTCGTCGAGATTGCCGATAAAATTAACCAGATTGGTTTTGATAAAAAACCAGCCAACGCGGCCACGGTTCATAACGAATTGATTCTAGACGATAAGTATATTTTAGTCGGACGCGGCCTTTACGGCTTAAAGGAATGGGGTTATGAGAAAGGCACGGTAGCTGAAATAGTCGAAAAAATGATAATTAACTCTAGCGGCCCGTTGAGCCGCGAGGAGATAATTAATAAAGTCTTGGAACAAAGAATTGTAAAAAAAGCCACGATTAATCTGGCTTTGATGAATCGGGAGAAATTTGAACTTACCCCGGACGGCAAATACAACATTAAAAAGACCCGAGTTCTGGCGTAAGGCAGTTTTTTTAAGCCTGCGAAGGATTTAATCGTTGCGATAGAGGCCACCCAATATTTAAGGTGGTTTTTATGTTTTGCAAAATGGGGGAAATGTGGTAGAATAGTAAACAAGTTAAGAGAAAGAACAGCCTGATTTAATATAAATGATGATAAGCGGGATTAAGACTAACATTATTTGAAAATTTCAAATTTAAAATTAAGGAAATGGATATTGTAATAGATTTACAACCAGTTACAGATTTTTTAAATTTGCCGATAGATCAGTTGTTATTGACTTCACTTTACTATGTGGGCTGGATTCCTCTGGCCGCGACTTTTATCTGGGGGGTGATTCAGGTTTGGTTAAGATATATAAGGTTAGCCTATGGCGCCAGCGAAAATACGGTTTTATTAGCTATTGACATCCCCCGAGGCAACGCCCAAACGCCCAAGGCCGTGGAAAATATTTTTTCCTACTTGGCGGGCGCTCATAGCACCCATGATCTGTATGAAAAATGGTGGTTAGGGATGTGGCAGTTATATTTCAGTTTTGAAATCGTCAGCATTGAGGGTTATATCCAATTTTTGATTTGGACGCCGGAAAAATACCGCTATTTAGTTGACGCCGCGATTTATTCTCAATATCCTGACGCCGAGATTACCGAGGTGAACGATTATACTGAAGGTTTTCCCGTTCACTTTCCCGACGATCAATATGATATTTTTGGCGGCGAATTTAAATTAGTTGAGGATTCGGTTTACCCGATTAAAACCTACAAGTACTTTGAGCATCTAATGGGTGAGCCGGAAACTCAATATAAGGACCCGATGGCGACCTTAATGGATTTAATGAGCAGCCTAAAAAGAGGCGAGCAATTATGGTATCAAATTCTAGTGATACCGATTTCCAGCGACTGGAGCATGGCCGGCGACGAAGAAGTTAAGAGGATAATCGGGGAAAAATCCGGTAAGAAGAATTGGATTGATAATATTGCCGACTGGCTTATTAATCTGATGGGTCAGTTCAGCGAAATGATATATCAGCTTTGGGGAGATATAGAAGAGAAAAAAAAGGAGGAAAAAGAAGCGCAATTTAGGATGATGAATTTAAAGCCCCGGCAGAAAAAGCAGGTTGAAGAAATTCAGGAGAAAGTGGGAAAATTGGGCTTCGGGGTTAAGATCAGGTATGTTTATGTGGCTAGAAAAGAAGCCATTAATAAAAATAAAGTGACTTACGGTCTGGTTGGCTACATGAAGCAGTTTAATTTTAATGATTTAAATTCCTATAAACCGGATATTGGCGACCGCGGCACCGTAACCAAAGTAAAATACGATCGACTATTCGGCCAGCTTCGCGTCAATTATAGAAAAACGAAAGTGATGTTGGCATATAAATACCGCAGCGATGTCAGAGGGCGCGCGCCCCACATACTCAATACCGAGGAGTTAGCTTCAATTTGGCATTTCCCGGCCGAAGCTTCGGTTAAGGCTCCTTTAATCCAGAAAGCGCCGGGCAGAAAAGCCGAGCCCCCTTCCAGCCTGCCGGTTATCAAAGAAAATGTTGCTAAGGAGTTGGCGGGCGGCGGTCGATTAATATCGGAGGGTATATTTAATTTAGCGGGCGGCGCTAGCTTGCGAGGGCCAGAAACTAAGGTTAAGCATGAGCCGCCCGGCAATCTGCCGGTGGTGTAATAAAAATGTAAAATGTAAATCTCAAAATTCAAATTTTTATATGTCAGAAAAAATAATAGTTTTTGCCGAAACCAATTTTCGCAACCAGTATAGAAGATTTGGCATTAAAGCCGATGATCGCCGTCGGCACATGTATTTAGTCGGCAAAACCGGCATGGGTAAGTCCACTATTTTGGAAAATATGATTATTGATGACATCAGAGCGGGCAACGGAGTAATGGTGGTTGACCCTCACGGCGATTTAGCGGAAAAAATTATTGAATACATACCGACCGGCAGGATTAATGATGTTATCTATTTCAATCCGGCCGATATTGAGTACCCAATCGCTTTTAACGTGGTTGAACAGGTGGAGCCCCATCTCAGGCACCTGGTAGCTTCCGGCTTAATCGGAGTTTTTAAAAAGCTTTGGGCGGATTCCTGGGGGCCTAGATTAGAGTATATTTTACGCAACGCTATTTTAGCGATTCTCGATTATCCCGGCTCCACCTTGCTGGCGATTATTAGGATGCTGGCGGATAAAAATTTTAGGAAAAAAGTTATTGAAAAAATTCAGGACCCGGTGGTCAAGTCTTTTTGGGTCAATGAATTCGCCGGCTACGCCAACAATTTCGCTTCGGAAGCGGTTTCGCCAATTCAAAACAAAGTCGGGCAATTTTTATCAAGTTCGCTGATTAGAAATATCGTCGGCCAGGTTAAATCATCCATTGATTTAAGGGAAGTAATGGACGGCGGCAAGATTTTAATTTTGAATTTAAGCAAGGGCCGGATCGGTGAGGACAATTCAGCGTTACTGGGCGCCATGATGATTACCAAGGTGCAGCTGTCGGCCATGAGCCGGGTTGATATTTCGGAAAAGGACCGTAAAGATTTTTATCTTTATATCGATGAATTTCAAAATTTTACGACCGACAGTTTCGCCAATATTTTATCCGAGGCCAGGAAGTACCGGTTGAATTTGATCATGGCCCATCAATACATCGAACAGCTTGGAGAAATAGTTAAGCCGGCGGTTTTCGGCAACGTTGGCACGCTGGTTGTTTTTAGGGTAGGCGCGACCGATGCCGAGGAACTGGTCAAGGAATTTACCCCGGTGTTTTTAGAAGAGGACCTGGTCAATTTATCCAAATACGAATTTTATATTAAATTGATGATTGACGGCGTTTCCTCCGATCCGTTTTCCGCGCGCGGCCTAGCGCCCCTGACCGAAGAAGAAAAAACCGGCAACAAAGAAAAAGTCGTTAAAGTGTCGCGCGAGAGATACGCCAAACAAAGGAGCGTGGTAGAAGATAAAATTTTGCGCTGGCATGAGAACATCGAAGAAATGGACAGGCAGATCCATAAGGAGAAAGGTAAAAAATATGAGGAAGGCGCTTTGGTCAAGCCGATCTCAAGAAAAAAGGAAGAGCTTGAGAAAATTACGCCGGCCCTAACTAAGAGCAGGGCCGAGTTCAGACTTCGGCCGGACCGAGACAACGAGCCCCGCAAGCAAAAATACGACGCTCTTTGCAGCCGTTGCGGTAAGACGACCAAAATATCTTTCACGCCGGACGGAATCAGGCCGATTTTTTGCAAAGACTGCCTGGCCATAGTAAAAAATGAAAAAAAACAAGAAATTGAATCCAGGCGAGAAGCCAAAAAACAAGAATTGTCTAAAATAGGCTTGGCCTCCGATCAGGAAATCGGCGCTAAGCAGTCCGTTAGACCAGGCCAGGACAACATCCCCGGCCGGGACATGAGAGGCGGAGTTGCTTGACGAGCTGGCAAATTCGCCGTTTTCGCTCGAAATTTAAAAAAATTAACGCCAAAGCTTATTTTGCAAAAGGTCTTATGATGATAAAAACTAGCCTGCACATTCATACCTTTGAGGACAAGGTTGAAGGCTATATAATTAAATACAACGTCTACGAGCTGATAGATTGGGCGGAACAACTGGGTTTTAAAGTTTTAGGCTTAACTTGCCATAAAAAGATAATATATAAAAATGAATATGTTGATTATGCCGCCAGCAAGGGGATTTTACTGTTGTTTGGCGTTGAACTGGCAATGAGAAAAAAAATTAAGCGTAATGATTTAATTCTTTTAAATATTGATCCCCGGGAAGCCGTCACGATTGAAAAAATAAATAGTTTTGAAAAATTGGCGGAGTACAAGAAACAGCATCGGGAAATTTTTGTTTTGGCGCCTCATCCTTTGGCCACCAGGATTTTTTCTATGGGCAAGAAAAAATTAGTGAAGAACATAGAGTTATTCGATGCCGTGGAACATTGCTGGTGCTATTCGCGGCGGTTGCTTAATTCCAATAAAAAAACGGTAAAAATCACCGAAAAATTTAACAAGCCGTTCATGGCGACATCAGACGCCCATTCTTTAAGATATTTCAACACGGATTATATTTTAGTTGATTCAGAAAAACTTGATCCGGCCAGCATTTTCGCCGCGATTAAAAGCGGATCCTTCACCAACGTAACTAAGCCGAAAAAAATTTATCAGTTGCTTTGGTGCGTGGCGAATATTCAACTTAAGAAATATATTCTTTATATTTTTAAATTCAGGCAGATTAAAAAGAATCGACATAGTTAACATATGGATTATTTGAAAATCAGCAAAGCCTCCGATTTAGCCGATAAAAAAGACAGAAGACTTTATCGCCTCTTGGAAATTTTGCCGGGTCTGCTTTCCTGGTCTACCCTGATTATCTTGCTGGTGCTTTCCGGGTACAAGCCAATTTGGGTGGCTTATTTTATTATAGCCTTTGACGTATATTGGCTGCTTTTAGTAATCTATTTGGGCATAAATCTTTTTGCCGCCTATAAAAGCATGAAACGAAATCTGAAAATTGATTGGCGTAAAAAATGTCAAGGGCTATCGACTGAAAAAGGCCCCGGTCCTAACTGGCAGGAAATTATTCATTTAATTATTTTTCCGACTTACAACGAGAGTCTGGCCGTAATCAGGCCAAGCTTTGAAGCTTTGATTAAAGACGGTTATCCGGTTGATAAGATGATTATAATTTTAGCCATTGAAACCAGGGCCGGCGAAGCGGCAAGACAAAGGGCGCTGGCGATTGAGCAAGAATTTGGCGCCAAGTTTAAGCATTTCTTAATAACCGTTCATCCCGATAATTTAGACGGCGAGCTTAAGGGCAAGGGGGCTAATCAGGCCTGGGCGGCCAGGCAGGCAAAACAGCAAATTATCGATAAATTTAACTATGACTATGATAAAATATTAATCAGCGTTTTCGACATGGACACGGTGGTTACGCCTGGGTATTTTTATTGTTTGACCTATAAATTTTTGACCGTAAAAAACCCGTATCGTGCGAGTTTCCAGCCGATTCCGGTTTACCATAATAATATTTGGCAAGCGCCATTTTTCGCCAGAGTAGCCGCCGCTTCGAACACTTTTTGGCAGATGATGCAGCAAATCAGGCAGGAAAAATTAGCGACTTATTCCTCTCATTCGATGACTTGGCGCGCGCTCGTAGATATTGATTTTTGGTCTAGCAACATGGTCAGCGAGGATTCACGTATTTTTTGGCATTGTTATTTATATTATCGTGGCGATTATCGGGTTGAGCCGCTGTATTTTCCCGTCTCGATGGATGTGGTTATGGACCAGAGCGCCTGGCAGACGATGAACAACTTATACAAACAGCAAAGGCGCTGGGGTTGGGGCGTGGAAAATTTGCCGTATTTGATATTCAATACCATTAAAGAAAGAAAAATTTTACCGCTTTATAAAATGATTAATAAAATCTTGGTCCAGCTTTACGGCTTTCATTCCTGGGCGACTAATGCTTTAATTATCGGCGTTATCGGCTGGATGCCCATGATAATCGGGGGCCAACAATTTAACGCAACGGTTTTATCGAACAATCTGCCGGTAGTATCCCGAACCTTAATGACCGCGGCCATGATCGGCATGATTTTTTCCGCTATTATCTCCACCAGGCTCTTACCCAAACGGCCACCCCAATATGGTTTTATTAAAAGCCTGGCCATGGTATTGCAATGGCTGATCCTGCCGGTTAGTATTATAATTTTTGGCTCAATCCCGGCGCTGGAAGCCCAGGTCAGGATGATGCTGGGAAAATATATGGGTTTTTGGGTAACGCCGAAGGCGAGGAAGGGGTAGAATGACAAATGGCCAATTTCCAATGTCAAATCAATGGCAAATGACAAAATACAAAAATTTAATTTGACATTTTGATTTTGAGATTGATTTGTCATTAGTTATTTGAAATTTGTCATTTAAAATATTGTGCTATAATTAAAGATAATATGATAAAAGACGTAATAATTAAAAAAATAAATAAAAACGAAGACCGGCGTGGCTGGTTGGCGGAAATTTATAGGCGCGATGAAATTGATTTTCAGCCGGCCATGAGTTATGTTAGCCTGACCAGGCCGGGCGTGATTCGCGGTCCGCATGAGCATAAATATCAAAGCGATTGTTTTATTTTTATCGGGCCGGGAAATTTTGAACTTCATCTTTGGGACAGGCGCGCCGGCAGTCAGACTAAAAATGAATATTTAAAAATTAAGGCCGGTGAAACTAATCCGGTTTTGGTGATCGTGCCGCCCGGGGTAGTGCATGGTTATAAATGCCTGGGCAGTCAGGACGGCTTAAGCATAAATTTACCGGACAAATTGTATCTGGGCAAAGATAAAAAGGGGGAGTTGGATGAAATCAGATGGGAGAGCGACCTGGAGTCGCCTTATAAAATCAATTAGCAATTACGAATTAAGAATTACGAATAAGGCTAAATTAATAGAATAAATTGGTAATTCGTAATTACTAATTGATAATTGAATTTATGTCTTGCATTTTCTGTAAAATTATTTCCGGCGAGTTGCCTAGTTATAAAGTATACGAAGATGAATTTACGCTGGCCTTTTTGGATATTAATCCGGTAAACCCCGGCCACACTTTAGTGGTGCCGAAGCGGCACGTGACTAATATTGAAGCGGTGGATGAGGAAACCTTGTGCCAGGTGGTGAAAGCCGTAAAAAAAGTCGGTTTGAGTTTAAAGAAAAATTTGGGGGTAGCTGGTTATAATCTCGGGGTAAATAACGATCCGGTCGCCGGTCAAGTCGTGGCTCATCTGCATTTTCATATTATACCCAGACTGGCAGGAGACGGCTTTAAACTGTGGCCGCAGAAAGAATATGGAGACGGCGAGGCGGAGGCCGTGTTCGCTAAGATAAAGATTTAGTATTCTACCGTAGGCTTGGACGATTGTTTTATCACGATTCACAAATCAACGAATTATTTCACGAATATAACAAATAGAGATGGTTACAAAACTATTTCGTAGCGAAATTTAGATATTTTTCGGCCAGGCGAGGAAAACCAGCGAAATGATTTGAACCGTAATAGTATTACGGTGAAAATCATTTCGCGCCAGTTTGACGAAGCCTGGCCGAAAAATAGCAAATTGCAGCAAAAATAGTTTTGTAACCATCTCATATTGAATCAAACATTTTTTTGTATTCGTGATATTCGTGAATGGATTCGTTGATTTGTGAATTTACTTTATGAGAATAGCCTTATTTAGCGATAATTTTTATCCGGAAATCGGCGGCGTGCAGGACTCGGTGGCTTGTCTGGGCAGAGAGTTGGGCCGGCGAGGGTTGGCATTCTGTTATTACGTGCCCCAATGTTCAAGCCGGGATTTTATCAAAGCCAAGCTGCCGGTTGGCGAAATTAATTTGGGCGATAATGTTAAAATAAAGAGGTTTTTTTCATTGCCGGTTAAGAGTTCGACCCAACAATCTAGGCTGGTGGTGCCGAATTTTTTACGTTGGCGGGAAGTTAAGAAATTTAAGCCTGATATAATCCATAGCCACAGTTTCTTTGGTTTAGGTCTGGAAGCTCTGGCCGCGGCGCGATTTTTAAAAATACCGATCGTCGGCACTAACCATTGGGTAATAACCGAATTTAACCAGTACAGCCCGGCAGCCAATAAGTTATTTGCCGGCTTAAGCCTTAAATACGTAATCTGGTATTTTAATCGTTGCGATTTCGTTACCGCGCCCTCGCAGACCGTTTTCACGGAAATGCTTAAACACGGGTTTAACCGGCCGCACCGGGTGGTTTCAAATCAGATCGATTTAAAAATTTTTAAATCCATTAAGGAAGATAGGCTGAAGCTAAAGGCTGAATTTAAAATTTCTGAAAAGACGGTCGTTTACGCCGGCCGGTTAGGCCGAGAAAAAAATGTTGATACGATTGTCCGCGCCATTGCTTTAGCCAAAAAAGATATCCCCGATATAAATTTGGCCATCGCCGGCCATGGTAGCGCCGAATCAGGGCTAAAAGTTTTGGTTAAGGAACTCGGACTGGGAAATGAAGTTAAATTTTTTGGCACCATGGATCAGCCGAAATTAGCCAGGCTTTATAACGCGGCCGAGGTTTTTGCCATCGCTTCAACGTCGGAAAGCCAGAGCATGGTTTTGCTGCAAGCCATGGCCTGCGGCTTGCCGGTCGTTGGCGCCAGGTGGCGCGCTTTGCCCGAGTATATCAATGAACAAAACGGTTATTTATTTAAGCCCCATGATTTTAAAGAACTGGCCGGTATTATCATAAAACTTTTAGTCGATTCTGAAGCAAGAAAATTATTGGGCCAAGGCGGCCTGGATTTCGTGCGAAAATTTTCGGCCGAACATATCGCTTCCGTCTGGGAAAAAATTTATTCGCAGGTTTTGACCAAAAAAAATAATTTTGCAAATAATAAAATAGGAGAAAATATATGAAACTAAGCATGGTTATTCCGGCCTATAACGAGGAAGAATTAATCGGCGATTGTTTAAATTCAATTTTATTGGAAATTTCTGGCAAAAATTATGATCTGGAAGTTATCGTGGTTAACAACGCCTCAACCGATAAAACCAGGGAAATTATCGCCTCGTTTCCCAAGGTCAGATTAGTCGATGAGCCTTATAAGGGTTTGGTTAGAGCCAGGCGCGCCGGTTTCTTGGACAGTTCAGGAGAATTAGTGGCTAATATTGACGCTGACACCAGGATGACCGAAGGTTGGTTTGATAAAGTCTTTGAAGAATTTTCCAAAAATCCGAAATTAGTGGGTTTGAGCGGGCCGTTTATATATTATGATTTATCAAAGCAAGCCCGGGCAGGCGTGCGTTTATTTTATTATTTGGGTTTTATAATTTATTTATTTAATCGCTATATCTTCGGGGTTGGCTCCATGCTACAGGGCGGTAATTTTGTAATTAAACGCACCGCGCTAGAAGCGATCGGCGGCTTCAATAATGAATTTGATTTTTGGGGAGAAGACACGGATTTGGCACGGCGACTGGTTAAAGTCGGGGACGTAAAATTTACCTTTGATTTGCCCATCTACGCCTCGGGCCGGCGGTTGGAAAAAGAAGGCATCGCCCGGACCGGCTGGCGCTACGCTTTAAACTATTTTTCCACCATCTTTTTTAAAAAACCCTACGAGACCGTGAAACAGGAATTAAAAGATAAATACGAGAAAACCTGGGCGAAAATTAAGGAATAAAGACATAGAATCATGAATAATGAATTATGAATCATGGAAAACGCGAAAGTGATGTTAGCCAGCCCCATGATTCATTATTTATGATTCATTATTCATTTTTATGAAAATCCTTGTGACCGGCGGCGCCGGTTTTATCGGTTCCAATTTTATCCATTACTGGTTAAAAAAATATCCGACTGATAGTATTGTTAATTTGGACGCTTTGACTTACGCCGGTAATTTGGAAAATTTACGGGCGGTGGAAAATAATAAAAATTATAAATTTATTAAAGGCGACATAGGCGACACCGAACTGATTAACGACGCCGTTAAAGGCGTGGACTTGATAGTCCATTTCGCGGCTGAATCGCACGTGGACCGTTCGATTATGGATAGCGGTGATTTTATCCACGCCAACGTGGAAGGCACGCGCGTTTTGCTGGACGCGGCCAAGAATAATGGGCGGATTAGATTTCACCATATTTCAACCGATGAAGTTTTCGGTTCGCTGGGCTTGAAAGACAAGCCTTTTAATGAAAACACGGCCTATGATCCGAGAAGCCCTTACAGCGCCTCCAAAGCAGCCTCCGATCATCTGGTCCGCGCCTACTTTCATACCTATAAATTACCGATTACCGTTTCCAATTGTTCAAACAATTACGGCCCGTTCCAATTTCCGGAGAAGGTTATCCCTTTGTTCATCACTAATCTAATGGAAGGCAAAAAAGTTCCGATTTACGGCCAGGGCGGAAATATCCGAGACTGGATTTATGTTGACGATCATAACGCCGGTGTTGACGCCATCATAAAACGGGGCGAAATCGGCGAGACTTATTGCTTTGGGGGAAATTGCGAATTAACCAATTTGGCTTTGACCAAGAAGATATTGAAATTAATGGGCCGTGGAGAAGAGATGATAGAATATGTGGCTGATCGCCCGGGCCATGACCTACGCTACGCCATGGATTATAAAAAGGCCAAGAATGAATTGGGCTGGGCGCCGAAAGTTAAGTTTAAAGACGGCTTGATTAAAACCATAGAATGGTATAAAAATAATAAAGCTTGGTGGCAGAATATCAAAAGCGGCGAGTATAAGCAATATTACAAAAAAAACTATTTTGATCGAACTGGAAAATCCGTTAGAACGATAAATTGAAGTAAAGCATTACTTAGATTGAGATGGTTACAAAACTATTTCGCTACGAAATAGTTTTGTAACCATCTCATAAAATGTTAGAACCATGACTAAAGTCTTAATTCTCGGTTCCAAGGGGAATTTAGGCCAGCAATTAGTGAAAGTATTTAGTTCGGACGATGAAGTTATCGCCTGGGACAGGGGAGAAATTGATATTACCGACTATGAATTGATTATAAAAAAAATCAGCGACGTTAAGCCAAAGCTGGTCATTAACGCCGCCGCTTATAATTCGGTGGATAAATGCGAAACTAGCGACCAGGAGTACGATCTGGCGAAAAAAATAAATATTGACGGGCCAAAATTTTTGGCCGAAGCCTGTCTAAAAATTAGCGCCACTTTAATCCATTACTCAACCAATTATGTCTTTGCCGGAGAAAAAAAACTCGGTTACAAAGAAACTGACGAACCAAAGCCGATTAACCGTTACGGTAAAAGCAAATTTCATGGGGAGAAAAGAATTTTGGAACTCTCTGGCAGGGGGTTAAAATGGTACTTAATCAGAACCTCAAAGTTATTTGGTCCGGGAGGTACTAGTGAGATGGCGAAGCCGAGTTTTTTTGATATCATGCTCGAGCAAAGCCGAAATTCGGCCGGTATTTCCGTCGTCAACGCCGACGCTTCCGCTTACGCCAAAACTTTGGCGTATAAAAAAGCTGTGGCAGAGAAGAAGGCCGCGCCAAATCAGGGCCCAGCTCTTAAGGTAGTGGACGGCGAAGTCAGCTGTTTTACATACACGCCCGACTTAGCCGGAGCGACTTTAGATTTAGTCCAAACTAACCGCGGTTTTGGCATTTATCATTTAACTAATAGCGGGGCTTGCACTTGGTACCAGGGAGCGGTAGAATTATTTAAGCTGGCCAAGATTAAAGTGAATGTCGTGCCAGTTTCTGGCGACCAGCTGGCCAGGCCGGCTAAAAGGCCGAAGTATGCGGTCTTGCTTAACACCAAATTGCCGCCGCTTAGGGATTATCGGGAGGCGTTGAGGGAATATCTGGGGAAAATGTAAAATGTAAATATTAAAATGCAAAATGACAATTTAAAATTAAACTTTTTATTATGAAAGGCATTATTCTATCCGGCGGCAGCGCCACCCGTTTGTTTCCGCTGACGGCAACGACCTCAAAACAGCTTTTGCCCGTTTATGACCGGCAGATGATATTTTATCCGCTGAATGTTTTGGTGAAAGCCGGCATCAAAGATATTCTGATAATTGTCGCGCCCGAGCATTCCGGGCACTTTTTAAATTTACTGGGATCAATTTTTGATAAAAATGATATCCGCCTGGAGTTTAAGGTGCAAAAAAACCCCCGCGGATTAGCCGACGCTTTTATTGTCGGTGAAAATTTTATCGGCCAAGACAATGTGACCATGATTTTAGGCGATAATATTTTTGAAGATGATTTTTCCGACGAAATTAAGAATTTTAAAAGCGGCGCCAAAGTGTTTGCCGTTAAAGTGCCCGATCCGGAGCGATCAGGGGTGGTGGTTTTTGATGACCAAATGAAAGCCTTAAAAATAGTGGAAAAGCCCAAGGACCGGATAAGCGATTATGCCATACCCGGACTTTATATTTACGATAATCGGGTTGTTAAAGTGGCTAAACAGGTGAAACCGAGCGCGCGCGGCGAAATAGAAATTGTTGACATCCATAACTGGTATTTAGATAAAGGCGAGCTGGCGGTCGGACTGGTTAAAGGCAAATGGCTGGACGCCGGCACTTTTGATTCTCTGCTTGAAGCCGGGGTCTACGTTAAAGAAAAAAAATTGTATGAAAAGTTTGACCCGATTATTAACCGGGCGATTGAAGAATTTAATGAGGAGCTGAAAATTATCTGCAAGAAAAGACTGTAATCCGAAACGTTATGCGTTTATATGTCGGTTTTATAACTTATGGCAAATCAACGTCAAAGTATTTGTCGTATTTTTTACCGAGCCTAAAGGCGTCAATCAGTCAGGAGGTTAAAATTGTGGTTGTTGATAATAGCGATGAAGAGGTTAATGAAAATTCAATTTACATAAAAAATAATTTTCCGGAAATTGATTTAAGCTGGGCGGGGAAAAATCTTGGCTTTGCCAAAGCTTTTAACAAAATGATTAGGCGGTCGATTAACGACGGTGCCCGATATTTTTTAGCCCTGAATCCGGATATGATTTTTGAACCGAATTTCATTGAGGCCATGGTCAGGGTTATGGAGTCGGATAAAAAGATTGGCGCGGTGGCGCCGAAAATTTTAAAATGGGATTTTACCAATAATAGAAAAACCGACCAAATCGACAGCTTGGGTTTGTCTCTGACTCGAGAACATCGTTTTTTTGACGAGCATCAGGGCGAGCCGGACAATCCCGGGCTAAACACGGTTCATGAAGTCTTTGGTTTCACCGGCGCGGCCGCGCTGCTTAATTTAGCGGCGCTCGAAGATGTGGCTTATCAGGAAAAATCTCCCCTCGCCCCCCCATGCCGAGGAGGTGAAAGTACCGAATACTTCGATGAACTGATGTTTATGTATAAAGAAGATTGCGATTTGTCTTATCGTTTAAGGCTGGCCGGCTGGAAGATTGTTTTAGCGCCCCAAGCCCTGGCTTATCATAACCGGGCCGTCGCGGCTAAGGGCAAAACCAATTTGCAGATAGCTTTAAACCGCCGGCATAAAAGCCGGTTGGTTAAAAAGTGGTCATTCTTGAATCAGTGGATCTTGCTTTTAAAATTAAAAAATTTTCCTTTTTCCTTTGGCGTAAAACTGGCCACCGGCTGGTACCAGATAAAAAGTTTGCTGTTTGTTTCGCTGTTTGAGCCGTTTTTGCTTAAAGAGCTGGTTAAGCTTTGGCGGTTAAGGCCGGAAATAAAAAAGAGGCGAGAGCGATTGCGGCTCGACATAGAAATTAAAGAGCTGGAAAAGTTCATGTATGATATTTAATGAATTTTTTAATAAATTTCGGTTGATTGAGAAGCTAAAGAGCGAAATCGTCGGCGTTTGCGACACGGTGGTTGATTTGGGTTGCGGTCGAAACTCGCCGATTAAAGCTTTTTCCAGCCAATTAATTTATAGCTTGGGTATTGACAGCCACCCCGCCTCAATCGCCGACTCCTGGCAGGCGAAAATTCATAATGCTTACCTCGCCGCCGATCTTTTTGACGCTTGCCGGAAAATGGCCGATAATTCTTTCGCCGGCGCCTTGGCGCTGGACGTGATTGAACATCTGGAAAAAAATGACGGACGGCGGTTAATCGGTGAAATGATCAGAATCGCCAAGAAAAAAGTAATTATTTACACGCCGAACGGATTTTTAAAACAAGACCGATTGCCCGATAATCCGGCTCAGGAGCATCTTTCCGGCTGGAGCGCCGAAGAAATGGGGCGGCTGGGCTTTAAAGTTTACGGTATGAGCGGATTTAAGTTTTTGCGGCAAGAGCGGGGAGGATTAAAATACCGCCCGCGGCTGATTTGGCGGCCAATCAGTTCATTAACTCAAATTCCGGCTTACTATTTGCCGCGGTTAGCCTTTCAAATATTATGCGTAAAAACCTTGAATAAAATATGAAGTTACTTTTGGCTGAAGCGGTTAACGAAGCGTCAGCAATCCAAACCAAGTATGCCTCGCTGGGTCTAGGCTACTTAGTCGCTTGTTTGCCCGATAAGCTAAAAAGAAACTTAATTATTAAGATCGCTGGCGCCGATACAATCGCGGAGATAAATAATTTTAAGCCGGACGTGGTCGGGCTGTCGTCTGTTTCCCAAAATTTTTCCCGAGCTAAAAAAATCGCGGCCTACTGCCAACCAAAGGGGATTAAAGTGATTATCGGCAAAAGCCACATCACCGCTTTGCCCATGAGTCTGGATAAAAACATGGATGTGGGGATAATCGGCGAAGGCGAAGAAACTTTTTCTGAAATTATTTTGCTTTTGCTAGAAAATAAATTTATCAAAGAAGAATTATACAAAATCAAAGGCATAGTTTTTCATGACTCCGACCGAATCGTCCGCACGGCCGAACGAGCGCTAATTGAAAATCTGGATTCTTTGCCTTTCCCGGACAGGCGCTCGCTAGGCTTAAAGCCCGGGGATAATTTTTACCTGTTTAGTTCACGGGGCTGCCCCTATCGCTGCGTTTTTTGCTTTTCCTCAAGGTTTTGGCAAAAAATTCGTTTCCATTCAGCCGAGTACGTAGTCAGGGAAATAAAACACCTGGTTAATGATTACGGCGCGATCAGAATCACTTTCTGCGATGATTTGTTCATCGCCGATCCGGAGCGGCTAAGAAAAATCGTTCAGTTGATAAAGCAAGAGAAATTTTATAAAACAGTAAAATTCACCGTCTCCGTCAGGGCGAATTTAATCAGCGCTGAAAGCGCGCGGCTTTTAAAAGATCTGGGCGCCGATATCGTCACCATGGGATTAGAATCGGGCTGCCCCCGAGTGCTTAATTTATTGAAAGGCCCGTCGATTAAGATAGCAGACAGCCGGCGGGCGATTGATTTATTAAAAAAGAATAATTTGCAGGTCAGCGCTTCATTCATTATCGGTTCGCCGGACGAAACGAGGCAAGAAATTCTGGAAACTTTAAGTTTCATTAAAAATAGCCGGCTGGATTTGTTTGAAGTCAACGTGCTCGCGCCCTTGCCAGGCACTCCAGTCTGGGATTACGCTTTAAAGCGAGGGCTGGTTTCCCATGACATGGACTGGGAGAAGCTGGAGATTGATTTTGCCAATAATCATGATGATTATATTATTTTATCAGAGAAGCTCAATCGCCAGCAATTAAAAGAATTGTATGACTTATTCATGGCTGAACGGCGCAGAAGAGACCGTTGGTTGAAAATAAAATATTTATACAAGCGGCCGAAAGAAATCCTGCGATTTTTAAAGAAAAAATATTTAGCTAAATTTTTATGGATTTTTCCATCATTGTCGTTTCCTGGAATGTCAAAGAAAAATTAAAAGACAATTTAAGAGCGCTGTTTGAGAGTCAGAATGTGAGTTTTGAAGTTTTTGTAGTGGATAATAATTCGCGGGACGGTTCGGTCGCGATGGTGAAAAAATATTATTCGCAAGTTAAGTTAATCGCCAACCAAGAAAATTTGGGCTTTGCCCGCGCCAACAACCAGGCCATTAAACAAGCCGGTGGCAGATATATTTTGCTCT
>MFFY01000004.1 GCA_001778055.1 Candidatus Falkowbacteria bacterium RIFCSPLOWO2_12_FULL_45_13 | reverse complement strand
GCTATCGAACATATTAAAAGACTAAGAGCTCGCACAAAGACCCTCGTCGCTTACGGCTCATGCGCCGCCATTGGCGGAGTTAACGGTATGAAAAATAATTATAAACTGGAAGATATCCGCAAAAGTGTTTACGGTAAAGATGCCAATTTCTTCCCTACCGTAGAAACAAAAGCCATCCATCAAGTGGTTAAAGTTGATTATGTTATCCCCGGCTGCCCTGTGTATTTACCGGAAGTTGTTGCGGTCTTAAAGGCCTTTTTAGCCGGGCTCCCCCGCCCCGTGCCAGACAATGCAGTTTGCGTTGAGTGTAAGTTAAATGAAAACATCTGCCTGTATGAGCGGGGGGTGGCCTGCTTGGGACCAATCACCCGGGCCGGCTGCAACTCCTGGTGCATAAACCACGGCAACATTTGCTATGGTTGCCGTGGCCTGGTCTCCAACCCCAACACCAAAGGGGCCAAGGATATTCTAGAAAAATACAGTCTCTCCGTTGACTTAATTGCCAATAAAATGAATATGTACAATAAATGTGGGGAGAATGATAATCGTGAGTAAAAGAAACGTAATGGTTAATGTAGAATATTTAACCAGAGTTGAAGGGCATGGCAATATCGTTGTTAATGTTAAAGAAGGCAAATTAGAAACCTGCCAGCTACAAATTGTCGAAGCTCCTCGTTTTTTTGAAGGGATGCTCCAAGGAAGATCAATCTTTGAGGCACAGCACATTACTTCAAGGATCTGCGGGATCTGCGCCTGCGGCCACACCCTGGCCTCGATCCAGGCGGCTGAAGATGCGATTGGATTTATTCCATCAGAGCAAACAATAAAATTAAGAAAGCTCTTGCTCCATCTGGAGAACCTGGACAGCCACATCCTACACATCTATCTCCTGGTTGCCCCTGATTTACTCGGGGTAAAAAGCTTTGTCCCCTTAATTAACAGCCATAATACGGTCGTGCGCCGCGCTCTGCGCATGAAAAAGACTTGCAACGATGTTTGTGACGTTTTGGTTGGGCGACATGTGCATCCTATTTCATCAATTGTCGGTGGATTCACAAAATTACCGACAGAAAAAGCCCTGGACGACATGCTTCACCTGTTAAACGGCCTGAAGCCAGACATGGACGCTACTGTTGGGCTGGCTGCAACCTTAAAATTTCCAGCTTTTGCAAGAGACACCGAGTATGTTGCCCTGGTCAGCGACAACAATGAATACCCGATGTTAATGGGAGATGTCGGCTCAACTGATGGAATAAGAAAAAACAAGAAAGAATATAAAGTACTGACCAACGAATTTGTTGTCCCGCATTCAAGCGCCAAACATTGTAAATTAAGCCGCGATTCTTTTGCCGTAGGCGCCCTGGCCAGATTTAACTTGAATGCTGACAAGCTTCATCCCAAAGCCAAAGCAGCGGCTCAAGCTATCGGCCTCAAGCCAAAGTGTATTAATCCATACTTAAACACCGCGGCTCAATTAATTGAATGTATCCACTCTCTCGAAGATTCAATCGCTATTATTGAGACACTTAAACAAACAGGCATTAATCATGACGAAGCGATCGTAGTCGGCCTCAACGAAAACAAAATGATCCCGGTCAAAGCCGGCTCTGGCGTTGGCGCGGTTGAGGTCCCCCGCGGGATTCTTTACCACAATTATGAGGTTGACGACAAGGGGATCATAGCAAAAGCCAATTGTATTATTCCAACCGGCCAAAACATTAACAATATGGAACACGACATGAAAAAGCTCGTGCCGGAAATCCTTAACAAAACAGACGAAGAGATCACGTTGGCCCTGGAAATGTTAATTCGAGCCTACGACCCATGCCTCTCCTGCTCGGCTCACTTCCTGGACGTGAAGTTTGTTAACCGCTGACCTTAAAAATTTACTCCAAACCGCTGAATTAATAATCACAGTTGGCAACGATTTGCGCTCTGACGACGGACTTGGTCCCCACATCTTTAAGAAATGTCGAATTTCCAATATCCAATGTCCAATTATTAATGCGGGCAACAAACCGGAAAATATTATTGAAGAAGCGGTTTCAAAAAAACCAAAGAAAGTGGTAATTATTGACGCGGCTGATTTTGGAGGGGAGGCTGGGGCAACGCGGATAATACCCAACGAACACATCCCGGACACAACCTTGAGCACCCACGCCTTCCCTTTAAAAATAATTGCCAGGGTCATTGAGGAAGACACCAAAGCTACGGTATATTTTCTGGGCGTACAACCAAAAAATGTTGGTTGGGGAGAGGGCTTAAGCCCGGAGGTTAAAAAAATTGTGGATGAAATCACCAGTACAATCTTGGAAAGATAGCGACCCCACATTAAAATGTGGGGACTTTAGTCCGGGGTGTCATTCGGGAGGCAAGTAAAATGCATGAGATGCACTTAATAAAAAACCTAATAGCTGACCTGTTTAAACACGCGAAACAGCAAGAAGCAAAAAAGATCTGCAAAATTTATTTGAGAATGGGCACGTTTACAGAAATCAACGAAGAAATACTGCGCCATTATATTGCCGAACACTCAAAGGGCACAATTGCCGAAGGTGCTGAGGTTACAATTGAACCAAGCCAGACAAGGGAGATAAGATTAGTTTCATTTGATTGCGAATAACAATGTGTTACACCATACCCGGACAAGTTAAAAAAATAAAAGATAGAATCGCCACCATAGAATACTTTGGCGAGCAAAAAACCGCGATCAATGAGCTTGATGACCTAAAAATTGGCGACTACATTTATGCCCAGGGCGGCTTTGTTATCAAAAAGATCCCCGAAGCAGAAGCTCTCTCCATCCTGACCGTCTGGAAAGAAACTTTTTTTGAACTACAAGAATTGGATTTACGCTTATCTCGCGTGGGCATGGAAAAATATGGCGTCAATAAAAAACTAAGTTTTATTCTGGACAAAGCTTTGGAAAACATGCTATTAAAAGAAGCTGACCTTCTTTATCTTTTAGACCTTGAGGATAAAAAAGAGCTGGCGCTTCTGTTTAAAACCGCCAATTTCCTGCGTCAAAAGCATCTGAGCAATTCCTGTTGCGTTCATGGCATCATTGAATTCTCTAATTATTGCTCACAAAACTGCCAATATTGCGGTATTGCGGCAAGCAACAAAGAAATTAAGCGCTATCGTATGACTGAAGAAGAAATTTATGACGCAGCCAAGCAAGCCATTGAGAAATACGGCTTTCAAACCCTGGTTTTACAAAGCGGGGAAGACTCGACGTATTCAGCTGAGACGCTTTGTGAGATTGTCAAAACCATAAAAGAGCGTTGGTCTGTCTTAATTTTCATTAGTTGCGGGGAAGTTGGCCTGGCTGGCCTAAAAAAACTCTATCAAGCCGGAGCCAGGGGTTTATTAATGCGGTTTGAAACCAGTAACCAGAAAATTTATCGGCAAATCCATCCTGGCCGCACTCTTGATTCCAGAATCAAACACCTGGAAGAAGCATTTAGGCTTGGCTATTTGATCATTACCGGTGGATTGATTGGCCTGCCAGGCCAAACCAGGCGGGACATATTAAACGATCTTCTATTGGCTAAAAAATTACACACAGAGATGTATACTTTTGGCCCGTTTTTACCTCACCCAGGCACCCCTTTAGCAAAAAGCCCTCATCCGGAAGTTAAAGATGTCTTAAAAACTCTTGCCATAGCTCGTTTATTTGACCCGATTAACGCAAAAATCCTGGTTACCACTGGATTTGAAACACTTCACCCAAAAGCACGCGAAGAAGGCTTGATGGCCGGCACCAATTCCGTAATGTTAAACGTTACTCCACACCAATTTAGCAAAAACTATTCAATTTACCCGAATCGTGCTCACAACCAGGAAAGCATACAAAAACAAATCAACACCACTTTGTCCATCCTAAGAGGGATGGGCCGTGCTCCTACAGATTTAGGCGTTTCCCTTGACTCTCCCCTGCCTTAGCCGTAGAATGTGTTTATATGGCTAAACGCATTTTAGTGATTGATGACCAGGAGAGTATGCTCAACATTGTTGCTCAAATGTTGAGGAATAAGGGGTTTGAAGTCAGCACTGCACTAAACGGCGAAGAAGGTTTTAATGTTTTCATTCAAGACCCCAACTCTTTTAATCTCATTCTGGCAGATGTTAACATGCCAAAGCTCGACGGTTTTGAGTTTTTGAAAAAAATTAAATCCAAATATAAGCTGCCTCCTGTTATTTTTGTCACTGGCATGAATGAGGATGTCATCAAGGTTGTTGGCGAAGAATACAAGGTTGACGGAATTATCAACAAACCATTTGTTGTAGAAGACGCCCTCGAAGTTATCAATGAGGCGTTACAAATAGGCAGTTAGAAGCAGGTCTTTCCCCAAGTTATCAATTTGAACATCTTTCAACCATTTTGCCTGGCTTGGGACTCTAACACCTAAGCCCTCAACCCCTGTTTTCGCATCCCTGCCACCAAAAATTTTCGGCGCAATAATAAAATGAACTTTATCAACTAAATTTTGTTCTAAGAAAGAAGCATTAACCTCTCCCCCTCCCTCAACCAATAAGCTGGTAATCTTCATTTCGCCAAGTTTTATCATTAAATCTCCTAAATCAACCAACCCCTTTGGCGCTCTAATCCTTAATATTTCCACGCCCCTAGCCTTCAAAGCCTCAAGCCTTTTGTTCGGGGCGTTAGGCCCCACTACTATAATAGTACGTGCCTCTTTGCCTAAGAGTGCGGCATTTAAAGGTGTTCTGGCGTAAGCATCAAGGACAATGCGGATAGGATTTTTAATTTTTTTAACCAACCGCGTGGTTAATCTGGGATCGTCAATCAAAACATTGTTAATGCCAACCAGAATCGCGTCATAAACATTGCGCAGATGATGAGCAAAATTCAAAGATTCTGGACCCGCCACCCAACGGCTGACGCCCGTTCTCGTGGCAATTTTTCCATCAATCGTCATGGCAGTTTTCATAACCACAAAAGGTCGTTTGGTTGTCACATATTTGACAAATACTTCATTTAGCCGCTCAGCTTCTTTTTCTAACAGCCCTACCCTTACTTTGACCCCATGTTTTCGCAACAACTTAAAACCTTGCCCATCGACTAAAGGGTTGGGATCTTTCATAGAAGCAACGACCTCTTTTATGCCGGAGCTGGCAACCAGGCCGGCACAGGGAGGGTTGTTGCCATAATGCGAACATGGTTCAAGATTAAGATAAAGAGTTGAACCTTCAGCCTTTTTGCCTATTTTCTGGATGGCCCAGGCCTCAGCATGCGGAGTGGCAACTTCTCCATGGTAACCCATGGAAATTATCTTACCCCCTTTAACCAGAACCGCCCCCACCATAGGATCGGGAGTGGTTCGCCCCTCGGCCAGTTTGGCCAGGGAGTGTGCTTTGCGCATAAAGACAACGTCGTCTTTGGTCCAGCTCACTTATTTTAAAGCCTTCATCTTCTTGATCACGGACGCGGGATTTTTATCATAAAATATCGCCGACCCTGCGACTAAAACATTGGCTCCTGCTTTAACAACTTCCGGCGCAGTTTCAAGATTGAGGCCTCCGTCAACTTCAATATCAGGTGGTTTATTATTCTCCACATTTAAATGTGGAGAATCAATAATCTTAGCTCTCAACGCTCTAATCTTCGGCAGCACTTCCGCCATAAACTTTTGTCCCTCAAACCCCGGATTTACCGACATCAGAAGCACCATGGCAAGTTGACTAAGATATGGAAAAACACCATCAACCGGCGTAGCTGGATTAACTACTAAACCCGACTTAACATTATTGTCCTTCATCAACTCTATATCTCGGCCAATATTCCTTGATGCCTCTACGTGAATAGTAATGATATCCGCTCCAGCTTTCGCAAATACCGGAATATATTTGTCCGGATTTTCAATCATTAAGTGGACATCCAGCGGTAATTTTGTAATTTTACGGACTGCCTTAACAATTAACGGTCCAATCGTAATATTTGGCACAAAATGGCCATCCATCACATCAATATGGATCAGGTCAGCTCCGTCTTTTTCCACCCTTTTAATCGCTGCTTCCAAATTCCTAAAATCTGCCGACAGAATAGACGGGGCAATCTTTATTGCCATGGCCAGAACCCTCCCTCTTTCTCTTTTTTATCGTCATTATTCTCTTCTCTCTTAAAGGGTTGGTCTATCTCTTGTGTCGACGACACAGTGATATCAACTTTTGAGCCTATCTCCACTTCATCTTCCGGTAAAGGATTCTGAGTTAGAATTATTCCTGAATCCAGCTCAGACACAAAATCTCTGGTTGCCTCACCCAAAAGCAGCCCTTCGGCCACCAGCACAGCTTCTGCCTGATCCGCGGGACGCCCCAGGAGATTCGGCACAGCAACTTTTTGCCTGCCAGAGCTGGTTATCAAGCTAACGATTCTGCCCGCTTTGACCATTCTGTCCGCCTCCGGCCGCTGAGACACGACCTGGCCCTCGGAATACTTCAGATCAAAAACATTACCCGCATGCCGGCCTTTTAAATTTAATAAATCCAATTCTATCATCGCTTTTTCCAGGGTCTTGCCTGTTAAGTCCGGCATTAGCACTTCGGGAATAGCAGAAAAATAAGTAGCATAGAAATAACCCAGCAGCGCAGGCGTAATTACGGCAAAGATTATAATTAGCGGTAAATATTTTTTCATCTTGTTACCTGGCAAACACAAAGGCATATAAAATACCGGACAATATGGCAGCAGCCAGAACATAGGCTAATATCCAGTTGCGGTGTTTCTCCTTACCCCAGCGAAGCTTAACCCGGCCTAGATCTTCCAAAGATTCGGCTTCTCCACCCTCATCTTCTTCGCCATAACGGATAACGGTGTTATCAAAAAGGTTTATATATTCTTCGTGGGCAATCATTGCCACATTTATATTTCTTTTTTCCAAACTTTCACGGATTTCGCCTGCGTTCAAAAAACGGCGCAACGGATCTGGCTGCAAAGCTTTGACCACTATCTCCTGCAGATATCTCGGAAAGGCCGCCAACGCTTCTTTGTTTATCGGATTTGCGTTCTTGACCCTTTTTAAAGAACCAGCCAATCCCTTTTCTATCGATAAAGATGAAACCAGCATCTCATATATAATTAATCCCAAAGCATAGATGTCTGAAGAGACGCTGGCCGGACTGCCTGTTAATTCCTCCGGCGAAGTATACTTACCATTATCCATAATAGAGATGACTTTTTGGGGCATAGCTTCTTTAATCTCTCCCTCAATTACAAAATCAGCAATTTTAATCATCCCTTTAGAGCTAATAAAGACATTGCTTGGTTTAAGTTCTCCGTGAATAATCCCCTTGGCATGAACAACCTCAAGCGCTTTACACACTTCTATGGCAATTACTTGAGCTTTTTCAGCGCCAATTGCCTGTTTGCTGTTCAGGATCTCCTGCAAGCTTTGTCCTTCGACATATTCTCGAACATAATAAAAACCCTGCCAGCCGTAGTCGCCATCTATCAATTTAGCTATGCCGTGGTAGGTGACGCATGACAGCTCCTTAACTTTTTGCTTCATGCGGTTAATCAGGTTAGAGTTGAGGGTGCCTCGTTTGTAAATTTTAATAATTACCGGCTTATTGGTGCCAATAAAATTGCCCTGATAAGTCACGCTAAAGGGGTTTTCAGAAATGTTCTCGCCAATGCGGTAACGGCTCTTGAGGAAGCGTTCCATGACCTAGATTATAGCACAAGATATCGCCCAAAAAAATTAGGTGAAATTTTAATTGGTTCGTTTGGATAGATAACCAATGGGACTTATTCCAAGCAAAGCTAGAATCAAGGAAGCTGTTTTTCGAGGAACAGCGCGTTCCGGAAATTTGGCTTACACCGCTGCCAGCACATTGCGACGCTCCGCCGTAACAAAATTAGCGGCGCGCCGTCCCGAATCATTTGTCCGGACACCAGAAGCAATTGAGGCAGAAACTTCCCATCGCATGGCCCCAACTCTCCAACATGTCGTAAAAGAAATAACCGGTCGAACCCTGCCTTTGGACCAGGTGCGCCAAATTATTAGACGGGGAGCCCACACCGGGCTCTTTAACAATTATGGTGAGGCTATTTTTATCAACCCGCATCACGCCGAAGATCTCTTGGAAAAATTAACCATTCCCCTGGAACAAAAAAGTGATTTTTTGGCCGCTGCCAGAAAGCATTATTTATTACGAGAATATGTTTTTGCTGATCAATCAAAAGGTTTTTTCGGCGCTGCCTTTCGTGAGTTAGACAGGGGAACTTATATGGAAAGAGGCTATTTTGTTTATACTCGCGACGGCAAACCACTGACAGTGACGCGCATAATCAATCAAGACCGAGTTAAAACAAATGACGACAATCCTTCTCTGCTCTTAATTCCTGGCATTGCCTGTCATAGCGGCATGTTTGATCTGGACGCCGAGACATCCCTGGCCCTGGAACTTGCTGACAAAGGTAATTGGACTTTCTTATTTGATCCACGCGGTCTTGGTAAAAACAAGGGTGAATTTGACGCGCAATGCTTTTTCGACACCCTAGTAAGCAATGACCTCCCGGCAGCAGTGGAATTCTTATACAATCGCCCAAAGACTAAAAAACCTGTTGTGCTTGTGGGTTACAGCATGGGAGGAATGATTGCCGAATTTATGCTGGTGCGGCAAGCTTATAAACTCAACTCTCTGGTAAGGGACATTTGTAAATTATCCGGAAAGCGATCGGACTTTGAGCCAAAAGGTAAAACCAGAAGAGAGGTGGAAACTTTTCTTAACGAAACCACTGCCGCGCTCACAAACGGAAAACAACCTGACCAAGAAATAAAAATTATAATTGCAGAAGCCCGCACCTTCCTGGCAATGTTAGATTGCGTGAAAGGTTTGATCACGATTGGCTCCCCAAAGATCTTTGACAAAAATTCTCACCCAATTTTTCCTGCGCTGCTTATGTTGAATATTTTCTTGCCAATATTTGGCGCTGAAAGTGTGCCAGTCGATGTCGCTAAAGGCCTGGTAAAAGTGCTCCCCTCTTTGACTATAGTTGCGCGACAACTAATAAATCCCGATAATTTCGATGATCCTAAACAGTTTCTGGCCAGTTTCACAAATAAAGGCACAGGCAGTTTCCCGCTTGGGGTGGGCCTACAGCTATTAAAAGCCGTTTACTCAGGCAAAGGCATCAGAAGAATGGGCAATGGCCGGTTTAATTATTCAGCACATTTAGATGAAATCCCTCCTGATATCCCGATTTTTCACTTAACAGGTTCGTTAGACCCTCTCGCGCCGCCTCTTAATCTGGCCTTTATTCAACCTGACTACTACCAGGGGAAGGCCCTGGATTTTTCTCAATTCCCAGGCTATCAACATAGGGAGAAAGGAATCCACAATTTTTCTCGTCAAAGGGATCTACATTATTTGCGCCTGAGCAAGGTAGCCAGTCAAGTGCATGGATTTGCCATCGCGGGGCTAAGCCACCTAGATTTATTATACGGCAAAACCGCAGAAGCAATTGTCCGGCCACTTCTGCATCAACTTATCGACGTGATTTGGCAAGCATAAATAAAATGAAATTTTACTAAAAAGTCAACGATATTGATAGCAGGAAGGAGCAATTTTACTATGAGTTCTACCGGAGCATGTAGATTTAGAACAGATCGTCCCATTTGCAGACATCTCAAGATCCAACGAGCGATCGCTGGTAAACCAGATGAAATGACAACGCGGCTGTCGGAAAAAGTGTCCGGTTTGAGTATTACTGACCTGGGGGGGGGATTAATTAAGGGGCTTTTCGTTCTGCCGGTTACCAGGGTGCCGACCGATCAGCAGAAAAAGGAACAGCCTTTAGAAGAGCGGTTCTATTCCTCTTGTCAGCGCGGTTTTCCTCTTGTTGTTTTTGGAATACCCACCCCTCATGGAGACGGGGGAGACTTCCAGCACATAGATTTAGCCCGGAAGCTCGGGCTTACTCGGGAAAAACTTTTACCTGAAAGAGAGCAAAAGTTTACGGGAGAAATATTTGGGTCAGAGGAACCACAGCCCGGAGTTTGGGGTTTTGTTCTTCATAAATTAAGATTTGATGGTAATTCTAATGCGAACAAAACGAGTATTGAGAGAGAAGCAGAGTCAGGTTATAAAAGCACGATTGTTTTAACGGCGGAAACTTTTAGTGAACTGGTGGATCCCCAGACAGGGGAGGTTAATCTGGTAAAAATGACAGACATTTGGTCGTCTACGGCGAAAATGCTTTCTACTGTTAACCTCTACGCCTTTCTTTTCAGGGCCGCGCGAGAAAAAGATACTGAGGTGTGGGGGGTCTATGCAGAAAGCGGCGCCACCGGAGGCATTCCTGAGATAGCAGTTACAAGCTTTCTGATGACTCTTGCCCTGCATGTTGCTCCCGATTTTAAAGTTTTTCAATTTATTACAGATGGTAAATTTTTCTTTTCTCCTGGCATAATTACGCCTACCTGGAGAGAGGCGCGTTTCCCGAACTGCTTGCAATGGCCAGATGGGATGCAGTTAGAAGTAAATCCTGAGCCACCTGAAGGCTGGTGGGGGGGGTAGTCATGAGAGTTGTTCTAAGTCAAATTATAACTGAGAAATTGAAAGTTAGATAATTTAGCTAACCCGCGCCAAAAATTAAGCCCTGCAAAAAATACTTGACCTGGTTATTCCGTTCAGCTATAATCCTAATATAATAATAAATAATATAATAGGACTATTAACATGGATTTAACTGCCCTAAGAGTAAAGATCGTTGCCTTGCGCGGGGAGAGACACCGCCTGGAAGACAAGCTTATGGCAAAGCCCGGGGAGATGCTGTCCGGCCCGCTGGTGGAACGATATGCTCCTTGCGGGAAGCCCAACTGCCGCTGCAAGAAAAAAGGCAGCAAGGGGCATGGCCCATATTATTATGCCCAAATAAAGATAAAGGGCGCCTACACCAATATTTACCTTGGGCGCAACCAGGAATTGATCGAGCAGGCTCGTCGGTATTCTGAGTATATTAAGGATCTGGCCAGACTTCGGCAGATCAACAAAGAGATTGACAAGCTTTTGGAGAAATTGAATCGCAGTAAATTGAGAAAGAAGGTGAAGTAAATGTCAGCAATTAAAGTTTGGACACACAATCCAGAGAAAGTGGAAGCGGCAATTTTAGCAGGAGAAGAACAGGAGGAAGACCTCACCAAATATGGTGCTAATGAATTTGCAGTTGATTTTCTTAAACAGAGCGGGCTATGGGGTCCGCTCCTGGTCAAACCCGACCGCGGCAAAGAAAACGGCAAAGACTGGAAAAAGATCGCGGGGATTGCCATTCTTCTGGAATTGCTGCATGTAGGGCATTTAGCAAAAGCGGAAAAGGTGATTAAAGACACCAAGTTAATGGTGGAACTGGGCTTTACCCTTGAAGAAGTGGCAACGGCCAGGGGCAGGGGCAAGGGAGTACTCCATCGCGACACTGTCCGTAATTACTTTAAGGCTATTCCACAAGAAGAAAGCATCAAAGAGTTTTATGAGTATGTCAATTTACTCCGGCGCAAACGCTGGAATCGCGGAAAGGTCTATGTGGCCGATGGTTTTGAGCTGGAAGTTTGTGGCAAAACCTATGAGGGCGTGGGGAAAGTGTATGACGATAAAGCCGGCAAATGGAAATACGGTTACAAAGTCGTTATTTTAATGAATGTGGAAAAGGAACGGGAGCGGATCATGGGAGTGGCCATTGGCCCAATCAATTCTGATGAGCGGAAGTTACTGGCTGAAATTTTTGAGGATCTGGGAAAACATGTGGACAAAATTAAAAACATCATGGATGTGATTGTTTTGGATCGCGGTTATTGGGGTTATGATTTTATGCAAGAGACAATTGTTAAAAAATACGGGATAGATTACGTTTTGATTGCCAAGAAAAGTTTTATGTTTGTTAAAGAAGACTTGCGGCATATGATTGACAGCAAGCAAATCAAGTTCCAGGAGAGAAGATTATATAATCCCAGCAAAAAAGAACATGAAGACGTCAAAGTTGGTTATGTTAATGATCTTTATCATGGCTATGTCAGCAAAGCCCAGCCCTACCAAGGGATGGTTAATGTAGTTGTATTGCTAAAAACCATTAAGGAAGGCAAAGGGAAGAAGCAAAAAGAGATTTTCTATGTTACTAACAAAAGAATTACGGGCGACCCGCTTAAAATCGTCAAACTCTACGCCAGCCGCTGGAGCGTGGAAAATCAAGGGATTAGGGATTTATCGCAGCGCTGGTTAATCCGAATTCCTGCTGGACGAACTCTTAATGCCGTAACCGCCAGGATTTGCTTGATATTAAAGCTTTACAACGCGATGAAAATCATGGAAATGAAACACGGCCAAGAATGGCAGAAGAATAAGGAAGAGATAAAAGCTTGGGGTGAGCGCAGTTTCATCGGCGGCCAGGGCATTATTGTTTATGCCAATGGTTATTTCGCTACCTTTAGCAGTCGGCAATACAAAATTCTAATTGAAACCAGGACCAGGAGAATTACCGAAGAAAGATTAAAAGCCAGCTATCTTAAAAATCTCGAAAGGCTCTTACCTAAAGAACAGTTCGAGGTTGTCCAACAAAAACTTACTTGTTAGCCAAACTCAAAACAAAGATCAGCTGACCAGCATTCGCATTACTATAATGTAAAGGGCAATATTTTTCGCCTGGATCTTTTTAGTTGGCACACCATCGTAAAAATCGCTTCCAACCTCAAAACACCCAAAAATCACCAAAAACACAAAAAATAACAAGTCACAAAATCATCGTTTCTAGGCCATTTTGTCGACATAAAACGTGAAATTTGGCCAACTTTCAATTTCTCAGTTATAAAATGTGTGAAATTTTCTTTGGAATGTGTCGATATATATATGAGGGGTAAAGACAATGGAACAAGGATATGTAGATAAAAGCAATTACGATGTAGTCTCAATTAGCCAACAAGGGAAGGCTAAACGGGCTAATTATGTTCAAGATGCCATGCATATTGAGAGGGAAAGGGTCGCTTCCCCCAGTCAATTCGTTAAAGTCTTTTCAGATATATTTTTAAAGCGCGAAGCCGGCAAAAAGGCGATTATTTAAGGCGAGTATAATGAGAACAATGGATAATGCAAAAATAATAGAAACAATTGAAAAACAGGCTTTTATAAATTACCTGGAGAAGTTGTCTCACACCGAAATGCACAAGATAACGCTCTTTACCCGCTTCCCCATCACCGCCACACCAAACCTGTCTAACCCGGTTTACTTCCTGCTGGTGGATGATCTAACTAAGATCGCTGACATGAACAGCGGCGTGTACGGAAACTAAACATTCGGCCCAAAACCAAAAGCCTCTTTTATCCGTTCAAAAAACCTGGCACCTCGCAATCGTATAAATCTGGCCTTTAATTCTGATGTCTGGATGCGGATTTTTTGCCCTTCACGCAGCGGAACCATGTGCTGCCCGTCAGCCGTTAAGAGTGTTTCTTTCCCTCTGTTTAAGACAACATCAATCGGCCCATCCATCACAATAGAACGGTTGCTTATGCTGTGCGGACAAATGGCTGAAACAACGATGCTTTTTGATTCCGGAGTAAGAATGGGGCCGCCGGCTGATAAATTATAAGCGGTTGAGCCGGTTGCCGTAGAAAAAATCATGCCGTCAGCCGTGTATTCGGCAACCCCTTTCAGCTCAAGCTTAATAACCCGGGCAATACCGCTTTTGCAAATAACAATGTCATTGAGGGCGGTCATTTTTCTGCCTCCAACCTGGGCCTCCATCATCATCCTTTCATCAATGGTAAATTTTCCTTTTTTAACTAGCGCCAAAGCTTCATCCAGCTTATGCAGTTCGATCTCCGCCATAAAACCAAGCCCGCCCATGTGTATGCTTAATATTGGTATTTTATTTTCAGCCAAAAGCCTGGCGGCCCGCAAGATCGTGCCGTCCCCACCCAAAGTAATAACAAATTTTGCCTTGTTAAGGTCGAGCGTATAACCTTTTCCTTCAAGTTCTTTAATCACCTGCCTGGCCGTGCCGGCTATTAATTTATCTTCTTTTTTATAAATGACTCCTATGGTTGTCATGGGCTCCTCCTTAGAAAAGCTTTAAGCTGATCAGCAGCCAGATTATACCAATGACGCCAAAAACAATAAACAGGGCGGTTAAGAATCTAAAGAAAAAGTCGATATTTCGTTCATGAGGAAAGCGAAAATGAACTTCGTGCAGCTCGCCGCGGCCAACATCCAAAACCAAAATCCCGTAGTCTTTAAAAGCCAGCCGGTATTCCATAAGTTTTCTCCGAAAAACCGGCTCATTGGGATCCCCCTCCCCTTCCCCCGTTTTGATTACTACCACGAATTTATCTTTATCCCTTTGAACCGTATAATCCGCCAGCAGATAACCAACATGGTCTTTACCGTCTATATTGGTAATAATTGTTTCTTTAAATTGCTTATCTAAAATCCGATAACCCGCTTGACCAAGCAAGCCCTCCGCTTCCTTTTCTGAAAAACGAGTGGGCTCTGCTTTGGCCAGCTGTTGTCGCTGACGCGCTTGACTGATAAAAAAGAAAATAAACAAGCCCAGAAGAATACCGACCAATAAAGAGATTAGGATCTGTTGCATTACAGGGAAATTATATCCCCTTTTGTCAAAAGAAGCAAAAATTCAACGTTTCCATCAGCGCCGGTGATTGGCGATTGGATAAGACCTTTAACCTTGAAACCTACAGCCTTGGCCTCAGTTTTTACTTTCTCAACTACTTCACTTCGAATCTCCTCGCTCCGAACTATCCCACCCTTGCCAACTTGTTCTCGCTTCGCCTCAAACTGAGGTTTAATTAGAGCAATGATTTCTGCTTTGTCAGCCAATAAGCTGTAAACCGCCGGCAAAACCTTTGCCAGAGAAATAAAGGAAACGTCAACAACAGCAAGCGCTGGGTAATGAGTAATTGGTCGCGCCTTCCCCTGCCTACCGGCAGGCAGGCGGCAGGCAGGTAACGAGTAACGAGAATAAAAATTTTCTGGAACTAGGTGTCGAACATTAGTTTTCTCAACAACCACAACCCGCTCCTCCTGACGAAGCTTCCAGGCAAGCTGTCCATAACCAACATCAATAGCATAAACTTTAGCGGCGCCGCGCTGAAGCAGACAATCGGTAAATCCGCCGGTCGAAGCACCTATGTCCAGGCAGATTTTGTCTTTTACTTCAACCCTAAACTCATCAAGCGCCCTCTCAAGCTTCACCCCCCCACGACTAACGTAAGGACAAAGGTTTCCTTTGATCTCAATTCGCGCGTCAGCAGAGAAAAGTTTTCCGGCCTTATCACTTTTCTGGCCATTAACATAGACCTGACCAGCCATAATCGCGGCCTGGGCTTTTGAGCGCGATGCGAAAAGTTCTTTCTCTACTAAAAGTTGATCCAATCTTTTCTTCATTCAATCTCGCTTGGACAATATGGTTAATTGCCGCAAGCGCTCGGCAATTGAGCGATCGAGTTGGCTGGCCAAAACCCGCCACTGCCAGTTGCCGTGGCTTTGGGAGGGGACATTCATCCTGGCTTCATTGCCTAAGCCGAGAATATCCTGTAGCGGAAAAATCGAAAGCTTAGCTTCGGAGTTTAGCGCCAGTTTAATCAAATCCCAATTAACCTGGCCAGGTGATGGACAATGGCCCAGGTACTCAGCCAGATTTTTTTTCTCGTGAGGCAAAGCTATGTTTTCGTACCAGCCTCTAACTGTACTATTGTCATGGGTGCCGGTATAAACCACGCAGTTTTCAGAATAATTGTGCGGCAAATAAGGGTGTTTTTTCAAGTCCTCGCCAAAAGCGAACAGTAATATCTTCATGCCGGGAAAGCCAAACTGCGTCATGATTTCCTTGACCTCATCGGTAATAGTGCCCAGATCTTCAGCGATTAAATCCAGGTCCGGCAGCTTCCGGATTGCCGCAGCAAAGAAATCTTCTGCCGGGGCTTTGACCCAGCGGCCGTTAACCGCGGTTACTTCTCCCGCCGGTACTTCCCAATAGCTGACAAAACCGCGAAAGTGATCAATCCTAACCACATCATAAAGACCCAGGTTATGCTCCAGCCGCTGCAACCACCATTTATATGACTGCTGTTTAAGTACCTCCCAGCGATAAACTGGATTACCCCACAATTGTCCGGTCCGGCTAAAATAATCCGGCGGCACACCGGCCAAGGCGGCTAACTGTCCGTTCTCGTCCAGTTTAAAAATTTGTCTGTGTTCCCAAACATCCGCGCTGTCATAAGAAACATAGATCGGGATATCCCCAATCAACTTAACGCCTTTGCTATTACAATATTTTCGCAATTCAGACCATTGCTTATAAAAAATGTATTGAAAGAACTTTTCGCGTTCAATGGCCTGGACATACTCCCGCTTGGCCGCCTCAAGCTGCTTCGGCTGACGATCACGCAAAGCGCTATCCCAACTGCCCCAGGCAGTCCAACCAAAGCGCTTCGTCTTTAATACCACAAAAACGGCAAAATTATCCAGCCAGGAGGAATTGGCCAAACAAAAACCCGAGAACTCCTGGCGCAGTTTTTTGCCGCGACGGAAATTATCATAAGCCAGGTCCAGTAACTTGATTTTGTATGGGATGGCCTCTTGATAATCGGAGCAATCGGCCGGAAGATCAGACGCGGTCTTCAATTCCTTTTGGGATAAAAATCCGTCCACCACCAGCAGCTCAGGACTGATTAACAAGATATTTCCGGCAAAAGCCGAATTGCTGCTGTAAGGAGAGTTGCCACTGGCCGAATCCGTGGGGCAAAGCGGCAAAACCTGCCAAAAGGATTGACCAGCCTTAGCCAAAAAATCAGCAAAACTAAAAGCCCCCGGGCCCAGGTCGCCAATACCATAAGGCGACGGTAAAGAGGTAATATGCAATAAAATCCCGCTGCCACGATCTCTGATCATTATCTAACCCTGACTTTAAGATATTCTCCCAACCTATCAAATTCCTGTCTCCAGCGACTGGCGTCTTCTGATCCCTTAGCTTCTTTATTTGACATCACGGCATAAAGTTTTTGACCAATCTTAAAATAAAGATTTTGGGCTCGCCAAAGATTAAGGTTCAACCCCAACGGCGGGCCAAGAAAAACCTGGAGTGTCAAATTAACCTGCTTAAGCCAATTGATATTCTCGGGAAAAGCAAAACACTTTTCCACCAGGCGATTGATCACCAGCGAAGCATGATAGATAATGGTTTTGCGGTCCAGTTTTATCGGCCAGTCCTTGAACTCTTCGACAACTTTTTGAAAACGGGCATGATTAAATTCGTCCGCCTCCAGCAATTGCCGTAGCTCATTATTGATCACAAATTTGGCCGTAGTATAAAGCGCCATCGGCAGGTGGATCCGCAGCTTGTTCATGCCTCGGATAGTCTGGTAATGTTTCTCAAAGATCAGGCGCAGCGACTCTTTAATCTCTTCAAAAGCCGGCTTGGCTACCAGACTAAGGATCTTTCGCTGTTCATCACAAAAGAGATGTCGGAGCGAATAATTATTGTGGATAAAATAATCGTCAAGTAAAGATTTAACTTTTTCTCGGCCATCGGTTAAAAAGACTTCTTTGATCCTTTTAACCATGTCATCAAAATTGCCGTTTTTGCCGCAATAATTGACCCCGCCAAAAAATTCTTCGCCACCCAAATGCACGACAGCAAAGCAGACATCAAGCTCTTCTGCCGTCAGGGTTGAATAGATGTGTGCCTTACCCACCGCCAGTTTTGCGTTGTTTTTCTCCAACCGCTCAAAAGATTGTTTGTCTACCCAGTAGCAAAAGAGCTTGACATTGGCAGGATAATCCTCAAACAGGGAAGAAATCGCGTAATGCGCACCAACTCTCGAAAGGTCAAGGATTTCGGGCTTGACATACCTTTTGTAAGCCTCTGCGCCATTGGCAAGAGCAGGCAGATTGCCCGAGGCCTGTTCCAGTTTTTTCACAAAAGCTGACTCAAAATTAATTCCGCTTATCTCTTGCGCCAGCTGGATAGCCCGTGAGGCATAAAGTATGATCTGAACGGTCTCTATCCCTGAAACGTCGTCAAAAAACCAACCGCAACTCGTGAACATGAGCATGGCATAACGCTGCATCTCCAGCAACTGCCGCGCCTTGACCTGTTTCTGCCAGGCAAGTTTCGCGCCCGCTTGCCTGGTCAGGAACAGTTCATTGTTTTCTTCGGATCGATTTAGAATAACTTCAATATAATCATTCCTTGCCCGCCAGGGATCCTTGACCAGTGTCGACATCTCCAGCTCGTAAATCTTGACCAATTCGTCCCTTAACCAATCCATCGCCTGCCTGAGCGGGGCGCGCCATTGCTGGCGCCAACCCTGATGACAGCCGGAATTGCAGCCGCAATCAGCTTTCCAACGCTCCACGCCATGGGCGCAGCTCCAGGACGAATTCTCAAAGATCTCGGCTTCATATACTGGTTCGTTCTCTGCCAGATAAGCGCCATAATTGGTTAACTCAGCCAAACCATTATTCTCGATATGATATAGACAATAGGAAAGCGCCATTTCCCCGTTCCGGTGATGGTGGCCGTAAGACTCGCCATCAGTAGCAATGTGCACCAGCTGTGGTTCATTTTCTTGATCCACAAAAGCACCGGCCAGCCGGTTGCCAAAGTTCTCGCCGTTATTCAACAAACCGGCAAAAGCCACGTCCTGAGAGACGGGCCCATCATAGAAAAAAATCACTATTTTTTGGCCGGACGAAAGATTGACCAAATAGGGAGATTTGGGGTTAACTCGTCCACCGCTAACATCCCTCCAGCTTTTACTGCCTATCTTACGGATCCGTTTAGCCTGGTTTGGCGCCAGAATCGTGAACCGGATGCCATGTTTTGCCATAAGTTCCAGGGTTTCTAGATCGACGGCAGTTTCCGCCAGCCACATACCTTCGGGTTTCCGCTTAAAGCGATATTCAAAATCCTTGATCCCCCAAACAATCTGTGTTTCCTTATCACGGCTATTGGCTAATGGCATAATCATATGGTTGTAGACCTGGGCTAGGGCTGAACCGTGGCCGGTAAAATTTTGCTGACTTAAAATGTCAGCATCCAGGATGGCGGAATATACATCCGGCTCTTTTTTGTCCAGCCAGGAAAGAAGAGTGGGCCCAAAATTAAAACTGATTTTTGAATAGTTGTTAATAATATTAATGATTTTGTTGTCGTGATTAAGGATGCGAGAAGCAACATTGGGAGCATAGCACTCAGCGGTTACGCGTTGATTCCAGTCGTGATAAGGATAAGCCGACTCCTGAAGCTCAATCTCTTCCAGCCAGGGATTCTCTCTCGGAGGCTGATAAAAATGGCCATGGATACATACATATCGGCTCAATGGGCAGTCTTAAAAACCTCTTGTTCAGGCAGCGAAAGCGCTACGAAGCTTTTGTCTCCCTTCTTATGGTAAATGATCTTGCCTTCGTGAGCCAGCCAACCCAGAGCCTGAAAAGTTACTTCACTTTTTTCTTTGATCACTTTGGGCAGCATCTCCATATTAATTTCACCTTTTTGTCCCAGGGTTTCCCAAACTTTTCCCGCCGTTCGCCCGATTTGTTCTTGCATATATTCCTCCTTATAACAACCGAATAGAATTCTAATCTTCCGTCATGACAAAGTCAAGCCCCTTTACTTACGAGCCCTGGCATAAAGTTCCTGGTAATGTTTAGCCGAGGTGCCCCACGAATAATCATAGTCCATTACCTTCTCAACCAATTTTTTCCAGAGCGTCTTCTTCTTATACGCAGCCATGGCGCGCTTAACTGCATCCAGCAAAGCAGCCGAACTGTATTCCTGAAAGACAAAACCGTCGCCTTCCCCTGTTTTGCTGATAAAATTATGCACCGTATCAGCCAATCCGCCAGTTTTTCGCACGATCGGGATCGTGCCATATTTAAAGCTGATCAACTGCCCCAGCCCACAAGGTTCATAGCGCGATGGCATCAGGAACATGTCAGAGCCGGCATAGATCAGCTGGGCCTGCATGGCGTCAAACTTAAGGTTGGCACCGATGTAATCCGGATATTTTTGCTTGGCCCGCGTTAATAGCTCATGATACTGTGGGTCACCTGTTCCCAAAACAATAAACTGGCATTTTAGTTTCATGATTTCGTCAAGCGCGCCGGCTAAAATATCCAGGCCCTTCTGGTCAGCCAGACGCGTTATCATGCCGATCACCGGAGTTTCCTTTTTTTGCGGCAGGTTGTTCTGCTTTTGCAGGGCAGCCTTGTTTGCCGCCTTACCCAAAAGCGAAATCGTGGAATAACGCTGGGGGATATTTTTGTCAGTTGCCGGGTTCCAAACATCGTAATCCAAGCCGTTGACAATACCATAAACGTCTCGGCTGCGATGCCGAATCAGGCCGTCCAGCCCATGGCCATATTCTTCGGTCTGGATCTCTTTGGCATAAGTCTGTGAAACTGTGTTAATAACATCCGCGTAAATAAAGCCCGCCTTGGACAGCGCAATTTTGCCCCAAAATTCCAGTTTGTCGGTAGAGAACTGATCCCAACCCAACCCGGTGGCCGGCATTTTTTCCTTGGGGAAGAGACCCAGATAACCCATATTGTGAATTGAATAGACAACCCCGATCCGGCTATAGATCGGCTCACTGCCGAGCTTAACGTAAGCGGCAATCAAGGCTGATTGCCAGTCGTTGCAATGAATAATTTCCGGTGTCCAATTCAAAGCTTTCGGCAGCCGGAGCGTTGCCTGGCAAAAAGCCGCGAATCTTTCCAGGTTATCTTCGTAATCAACACCTTTTACCTGGTACAATTCTTCACGGCCGCCGAAATATTTTTCATTTTCATAAAAATAGATAACAACGTCTGATCCGGGAATTTTTCCCTCCCAAATCTCCTCTGAAACCTTCTTTAAACCGAAATTGGCCGCCTCGATTTTTTTATAGCGCGGCATAAAGAGCCTGATATCGTGTCCCAACTCTTTTAAAGCCTTGGGTAAGGCGCCGGCCACATCAGCCAGTCCTCCGGTCTTGGCAAAAGGGACAACCTCCGACGAAACAAACAGTATCTTCATATTTTTCCCTCCTTAATCGATTCAATCATTTTTTGGTACTTAGCCAAAAGCAAACGCGCGCGTTTTTCAGTCGCGGCTTCAGCAGACAAATGGATCTCCGGCCGCGTGGTATCCGGCAAGACCAATATCCAGTCGTCGCCCTGCCAAAACTTAAGGCCGTCAATCATTTCTATTTTTTCGGTTTTCCTGGCTTGCTCAATTGCAAAGCGCATCACCAAACCCATTTTTTCCTGGGAACAAGGAATATCCAGGCTAACCAGCCTAATAACAGGCAGTTCCGCCACCAGATCGGAAAGCCGTACCTTCGCTCTGGCCAAAAATTCAACCAGTTTACAAACCGAATACATTCCGTCAAAGCACGGCATGAAATCAGGAAAAATAAACCCGCCCTGACTCTCTCCCAGAAAAATCGCCTGTCCAGACTCAGCAACTTCCATCATAGCCCGAGGGCTGTTGCCGGTCCTAATAACCTTACCCTTGTATTGGCGCGCCAATTCATCAATAGCTTTGGATTCTTTGACCGGTACGGCAATAATCGCATGCTTGTTCAATTTCAAGGTCAACAGAGCCATCATGGCCAGCGCTTGGCTGCCATCGATCATCCTGCCTTTTTCGTCGCAGAGAAAAATCTTTTCTGAACCGGTATCCATGACAACCCCAAGACCAATATTCAGATTTTTTACTATCTGGGTCATTTGGCTCCAGGATTTTTCAAAAGTTTTCCGGTCCTTGGTTATTTTAGTTTCATCAATGTAAGCGTCAAGAGAAACAACCTTCAATCCTAATTCTCCTAGAATTGAAGGAAAAAGCTGCGCGGCGGAGCCATAAGCATAATCAATGGCCAATTTTATTTTTGAGCCGGCAACCGCCCGGGTATCCAAACACGCTAAAAGCCTTGTCCGGTACTCCTCGGTCACTTTATGGATGGGAAAAGTTAATTCGCCGACCGTTTTGACATTGCTTCGGACAAAATCTTCGCCAAAAAAATTACGCTCGATTTTTTTCTCAACCGCCGAGCTAATGTCCAAACCTCGCTCATCAAAGAATTTTATGTCGATGACCTCCGTATCAAAAGGCGATTTCCGAACATGAAATCCCCCTTTTGACTTGAGCGAGCGCACCTCAAAACGGTTAACTGGAATAGGGACCATTTCCAAGTCAGAGAGATTAACCCCCGTGGCTAAAACGCCGGAGATCAGGGCCTGAAAGATCATACGTGAGGCTTTGTGGCTGTCCCGGCTACAGGAAATAATGCTCCCCTTACCCACAACCGAGCCATAGGCCGCACCCAGCGCCACGGCAAACTGCGGCGTAATCTCAACATTGCATAGACCGGTTACGCCGTGCTGGCCAAAAATTGATCTGGTCCAGCGCTCCCGCCAGATAACCGAACGGGAAACTCTCGATTTTTCCTCAATCACTTTGCGTGGCCAAACCTTGATAAAGGGATAAATAACCGCTTCGCAGCCAATCTCTGTTTCACCACCGACTACCGCTCCTTCCTGAATATAAACCAAAGAGCCAATTTTGACGTCATTACAAACGATGGCTTTTTCCAACCTGGCTTCCGGACCAATATCTGTCCCGCGCCAGACAATGGTTGCCCTTAATTCGCTATCCCTGGCAATCTTACAATCGCTGCCAATAATCGTATCCATTAAAATCACATTTTCGCCAACAAGCGTGTTATCGCCAATCATCCCTACCCCCTCCAACACCACCGAACCAGGAAGCTGAACATTGTCACCAACAATGAACCTGCTTTGCTTATATCTATTCCCTTCGAGGTTAACCTTAACTTGGCCATTAAGCAAATCATAATGGGCTTGACGATACTCTTCTATCTTGCCGATATCTTTCCAATATCCCTCGGCCACATAGCCGTAAATAATTTGCTGCTCTTTTAGCAGGGCCGGAAAAAAGTCACAACTGAAATCAAACTGTTTCTGCGCCGGGATACGAGCAACCGCTTTGGGTTCCAGCACGTAAATACCCGCATTGATCGTGTCAGAGAAGACTTCGCTCGGGGTTGGTTTTTCCAGAAACTTTTTTATGCGCCCTTCATCATCAGTAATAACAATGCCATAGGGAAGCGGATTTTGTACTCTGGTTAGCACCATCGTGGCCAGAGATTTTTTTTGCCGGTGAAAATCTAGCGCCGCGGCCAGATTAATGTCAGTGATCAAATCGGCGCTAATAACCAGCAGCGGCTCCTTAAGATTAGGATAAGCAAGCCTGATCGCGCCAGCCGTGCCAAAATCCTTAGTGGCTTCAACATATTTTATGGTTACGCCAAATTCTCCCCCGTCTTTAAAATGATCCTTGATCACTTCTGGTTGGTGATAAAGCAAAACGCAAAGGTCAGCAAAACCATGCCTGGCCAAAAGCTCCATTAAATAGCTCATGATCGGCCGATTGGCCATGGGCATCATTGGCTTGGGAAGATCAACTGTTAAAGGGTGAAGCCTGGTGCCTAATCCACCCGCTAATATTGCCGCCTTCATCTTTTGCTTACTGAACTCTTAAAAAAAACAACTCCCAGCGGTGGGAGCGTTAAATTTAGAGAAAAAGGCCTGCCGTGCGCTGGCACCGAATCGGCCGCAAAACCACCAAAGTTGCCCAAGCCACTGCCGCCATATTCCCTGGCATCGCTATTCAGCTTTTCCTGCCAGAAACCATCAGCCGGCACACCAACCCGGTAATTTATTCGGGGCACTGGAGTAAAATTACAAACCACCAACATGATATCACCATTGGAGCGCCCTTTGCGAATAAAACTGATGACACTGTTTTGGTGGTCGCCGAAGTCAATCCATTCAAAGCCGTCCTGGCAAAAGTCATTTTCAAAAAGAGACGGCTCAGCCCGATACAGATAATTCAGGTCGCTGACCCAGCGCAGCAGCTGCTGGTGCGGGTCAAAATTGAGCGCGTGCCATTCCAGGCTTTCTTCATGGGACCATTCTTTCCACTGACCAAATTCACAGCCCATGAAAAGCAGTTTCTTGCCGGGATGACCAAACATGTAACCATAAAGCAGCCGCAGGTTAGCGAATTTTTGCCAATCGTCGCCCGGCATCTTGCCAAACATTGAACCTTTGCCATGGACCACTTCATCATGAGACAAAGAAAGCATGAAGTTCTCAAAAAAAGCGTACCAGAGACTGAAAGATAATTGATCCTGGTGATACCTGCGAAAGATCGGGTCCTGGGAAATATACTTGAGCGTGTCATGCATCCAACCCATGTTCCATTTAAGGCCAAAACCCAGCCCACCCATATCAATTGGCCGTGTTACCATGGGCCAGGCAGTTGATTCCTCGGCAATAGTTTGTACGTCCGGTTGTTCACTATAAACAACCTTATTGAGCCGCTGCAGGAAGCGCATGGCTTCCAGATTCTCCCGCTCACCATGTTCATTGGGGATCCATTCCCCTTCTTTCCTGGAATAGTCCAAGTAGATCATGGAGGCAACGGCATCAATTCTGATACAGTCGATGTGATATTTCTCCAACCAAAACAGGGCACTACTAATCAGGAAGCCTTTAACCTCGTTGCGGCCATAATTAAAAATACAACTCTTCCAGTCGGGGTGGAAACCTTGTTTAGGATCTTCATGTTCATAAAGATGGGTGCCGTCAAAATATGCAAGGCCGTGTTGGTCGGATGGAAAATGCGAAGGCACCCAGTCCAGGATCACACCAATGCCGTTTTGATGCAGATGGTCGACCAGGTACATAAAATCCTGCGGTGTGCCATAGCGGCTGGTTGGCGCAAAATAACCTGTGGTCTGATATCCCCAGGAACCATAGAATGGATGCTCCATAACCGGAAGGAACTCAACATGGGTAAATCCCGTCTGCTTGCAATAATCTGCCAGATGATGGGCCATTTCCCGATAATTGAGGGAACGGTCTCCCTCCTCCGGCACCCTTCGCCACGAACCTATATGAACCTCATAAACTGATATCGGCGCGTTCAAAGCATTTGCCTGGCGCCTTTGGCGCATCCACGCATCATCCCCCCACTGATAATCCAGCGACCAAACTATAGAGGCCGTGCGCGGCGCGATTTCCCAGAAAAAGGCATAGGGATCACCTTTTTCGATCCGAGAACCATTATATTTGGAAGTAATATGATATTTGTAAAGCGAATGATCCTTAAGCTCGGGGATAAAACCTTCCCAGATACCTGAATCATCCCAGCGCGGCGCCAGCAGATGAGTTTCAGGGTTCCAGTAGTTGAAATCGCCGACCAGAGAAACTTTTTCCGCGTTTGGCGCCCAAACAGCAAAATACACTCCAGGTTGGCCGTCAACTGTCAACAAATGCGCGCCCAGCTTGTCCTGGAGCCTGGAGTGGTTCCCTTCCTTAAATAGAAAAACATCATACTCCGTCAGCAAGGACGAACCGTGGATCACTTTTGGTTTCCGGACTGTTTGTTCCACGTCCGAAAATAATTTGGGGCTATTTTTTCGACCCTTAAATGTTTCATAAAGCTGAACCCCCGAGAAGAAAGAAAAAGATACTGCCAGCATAGCCAGCCAAGCGGGAAACATTGAACGAAGATGTTGTGACGACAAATGCTGTTGATCTAGCACCTGCTTGAGAGAAGGCGCAGCCAGTCGAAAAAAAAACATGCCATCCAACAGTAAAACAAACGAGGCACAAAAAACAAATAAGGAAGCACCTTTGATAATAGTTTTGAGTAGCACGAATTTGTTCACCGGATAATAAGTATAGCCAAAATTGTATTCTAAAACAAGCTGCGCTATAATTACATTCATGCGCCTACCACTGATAATACTCTCTCTTCTATTGGTGCAGGCTTTTCCTGCGTTCTCGACCACGTTAGAAGCACGGTCAGCCTTCAAAGAAGCCTATGAGCTCTTTCAAAAAAAAGAATATTACGCGGCGATTGAGAGCTATAAACTATGCCTTAACGACACCTCTTTCCCTCTTTTAGACTACAGTTACTATTACATTGCCCGGTCTTACCAGGAAAAACATAATTCTGCGCTTGCTATCCAGGTTTACGACATACTCTTGCGTTATTACCCAAACAGCCGCTTTATCCCAGGCGCAATAATAGAAAAATCCAGATGCTATTACGATTTAAACAACTACCCGCAGGCCGAAAGACTCCTAAAACAATTTTTATCCGAGGAACCAAAACATGATTTGGCGCCACAGGCCCGGTATCTCTTAGGTGTAAACCTGGAAAAACAAGGGAAAAACACCCAGGCGATTAGCACCTACCAAAACCTCAACCTTTTACACGGCGACAGCTACTTTGCCGAACAGGGACTTGAGCGCCTTGATAAATTGGCCAAAGAAACCTCACTGGCCGGTTACGAAGCGCCAGCTGCCAGCGTTTATAATTGGGGTCTTAAATATTTTATGGCTGGGAATTTTACCAAAGCCAAGGAATATTTTACCCGCCTGCAAAAATATTACAAAAAAAGCTCTTTTCATGATGACGCTATTCTTATGCTCGGGAGAATCCTGTTAAGAAAAGGGAAGAGTAGCCAAGCCATTAGCTACTTCAAGCAGGTAATTAACCTGGACCAGGATTCAAAGCCGGAAGCCATGTACTACTTGGGCCGTAGTTACAGCTATGCAGACAGCTCCTTTGCCTCAGCCATCGCCGCCCTGGAAAAATTAGTTGCCATGTATCCAACAAGCCACATCGCTGATGACGCATATTATTATCTTGGCTATTACCATAAAAGAAAAAACCACACCGACGCAGCCCTCACGGCATGCCGCCGGCTAATCGAGTCCTATCCAAACTCTGATTATTACAATGAAACCCTTTGGCTCATCGGCAATGCCTACTATAAGCAGAATAATTATACAGCGGCTTATGACAACTTTAAGGAGGCCGCAAAAGCTACAAACCAATACGATGCTGACCGTTTAAACTTTTGGCTGGGCAAAGCAGCGGAAAAACTCGGCAAAAGCACCGAAGCAATCGAGGCTTACAAAACAACCATTAAGAATTATGACCATTCCTATTATGCCTATCGGGCTCGCGAAAAACTAAATATCAAAGCCCATGCCATCCCGGATATCCCTGACAAGCCTATTACCACAAACGGCGAATCAGAGCATGAACGTAAATATCAGGAGCTCTTAGCGCTTGACCTGGCTGATGAGGCGATAGAAGAAGCCGCATTTATTGAAGAAAAGGCCCCCGCGGCTAAGAAAGAAATGGCCCGACTGGCCCAATACCACGCCTATGTTATGAAAGGGAAATTCAGCAAACCGATCAACTTCGCAGAAAAAGAAATCTATGCGGCCATGGAAGACAACTCACTGGCCAGCCTGGACCCCAAGCTTTGGAGTTTTGCTTACCCGCGCGGGTTCTGGCAGTATGTTGAAAAATATTCCTTAGAAAACGGTCTCGACCCCCATCTGGTTTACGCAGTTATCAGGGAAGAGAGCCGTTTTCAATCGCGGGCGCTTTCCCACTCTTCCGCTCACGGGTTGATGCAGATCATTCCCGGCACAGGTAAAATAATCTCCAATGCTCTTGGCCTGCGCTACTCTCGCTGGAATATGTATGACCCTCGTGTTAATATTCAAATGGGAACCTACTATTTAGCCAGTTTAATTAAGCGTTTTGATGGTAACGTCCCACTGGCACTAGCCGGATACAATGGCGGCCCGGTCAGGGTGAAAAAATGGCTCAATAATTATGATAAATTTGACCTTGACGAATTTGTGGAAGATATCCCTATTTCTGAGACCAGAAATTATGTTAAAAAGGTCATGAAGAGCTATTACGGTTACAAGAGAGTGTATTCCGGTGGCTGAAGAAGGGATTATTGAACTAGCGCGTAGAGACGAAGATAAAGTTTTTGAAGGGCTGCGCCCAAAGACCTTCAAAAATTTTATTGGCCAGGAAAAAATTAAAGAAAACCTGAACATTCACATCAACGCCGTTAAAGGTCGCGGTGAACAGCTGGAGCACCTGCTTTTTTGTGGTCCGCCAGGGCTGGGGAAGACTACTCTGGCAAACATCATTGCTAACGAAATGGGAGTAAGCTGCAAAATCACCTCGGGGCCAGCCATTGAACGGCCGGGCGATCTCGCCGCAATTCTAACTAATCTCCAGGCAAATGATGTATTTTTTATCGACGAAATTCACCGTTTGAATCGCGTGGTCGAAGAAGTATTGTATCCTGCGATGGAAGATTTTGGATTAGATATTATCATCGGTAAAGGCCCCAGCGCCAGGTCAATTCGTCTTGATTTGCCAAAATTTACGCTGATCGGCGCCACAACTCGTATCGGACACCTCTCTTCCCCCCTGCGCGATCGCTTTGGCATCATCAGCCGGCTGGAATTTTACAATCCTAAAGAGATAAAACAAATTATCCTGCATGCTGCCAACATTCTAAACATAGAAATTAAAAATTCCGGAGCTGAAGAGATCGCCCGGCGTTCACGAGGCACCCCCAGGATTGCCAATCGGCTATTGCGCCGGGTACGCGACTTCGCGCAGGTCAAAGCCAAAGGAAAGATTGATGAAGCAACTGCCAAAAATGCCCTCGCCAGCTTGGATGTCGACGAATTGGGCCTGGATAAAATCGACCGTCGGATACTAGAATCAATTATCAAAAAATTTTCCGGCGGCCCGGTCGGAGTTGACACCTTAGCCGCCTCGATCCACGAAGAAGCAACAGGGATCGAAGATGTTTATGAGCCATATCTGCTGCAAATTGGCTTTATCGAGAGAACCCCAAGAGGGAGAATGGCCACCGCGGCGGCCTATGAACACCTGGGGATAAAAGTAAAACAATCAAAGACCGGCAATCAAGCCGTTCTATTCGAGGATGAGTCAAAGTGAAAAAAAGGCAGGCAAAAATTAATCGCAGAACCAAAGAAACAGACATTAAAATTGACTTGCTTATTGACGGATCCGGCAAAAGCAAAATTGATTACCCTATTCCTTTTCTGTCCCACATGTTTACACTTTTTTCCAAACATGGCCTTTTTGATTTAAAATTAACCGCTAAGGGCGACATCGAAGTCGATCTGCATCATTTAGTCGAAGATACCGGGCTAACCCTGGGAGAAGCGTTTAAAAAAGCTTTGGGTGCAAAGAAAAAAATCGAGCGCTATGGCCACGCCGTTGTTCCCATGGATGAATCGCTCTCCGAAGTTAAAGCGGCCGTTGATATTTCCGGCCGGCCACATTTTACATTTAAAGCGAGATTCGTAAAACAGTTTGTTTCATTTATCGGAGACATTGAAACAGGAAAGAGCGTAACATTATTTCTTGATGCCGAGATGCTGCGCGAATTTTTTGAATCTTTTGTCTATACATCAGGGATAACCCTGCATATTGATCTCAAGCGGGGGAAAAACACTCATCATAAAATAGAATCGATCTTCAAAGCTTTTGGTGTTGCCCTCTCCAAAGCCTGCCAGATTAATCCAAGGAAAAAAGGTGTCCCGTCGACTAAGGGGAAGCTGTAATGGCTTATCAGGAACGCGCTTACCGTAACTACGTCAAGGCTGATAACCTGATTAAGTGTGAAATTATCGAACAAGAGACCGACCTGCTTATCCTGTCCGATAAAAACCTTTACGACAAAGCCCTGGCCTTTGTTTTGCAATACCGCTCAGACATCGAAAGGTATATCGGCTCCGACCAGAACTTTGCCAAGTCATATTCTCCGCTAAAAATTCGTCGTGACGCTCCGCCAATTGTCAAAGCAATGGGCGCCGCCGCCAAAATAGCTAAGGTTGGCCCCATGGCAACGGTAGCCGGCGCCCTGGCTGAGTTTGTGGGTAAAGAGCTACTGGCTTTTACCGACGAAATAATCGTTGAAAATGGCGGCGATATCCTTTTAAAAATTAAACAACCCCGCAAAGTCGGCATTTTCGCTGGGGGCTCAGCCTTTTCAGAAAAAATCGCTCTGGAGCTTGACCCAAGAAAGGAACCTTTTTCGGTTTGCACCTCCTCAGGAACAGTGGGCCATTCTTTTAGTTTTGGCAAAGCCGATGCCGTGGTCGTAATCGCCAAAAGCGCGGCTTTGGCTGATGCCGCGGCAACCGCCATCGGCAATGTTGTCAAAGAAATTACAGATATTAATCATGGTTTACAATTGGCAAAAAAGATCAGGGGCTTGGACGGTGTCTTAATTATCAAGGACGACCAGCTGGGGGCGCTGGGGAGAGTAAAGCTGGTTCCCCTTTAAACTTCCAGGTTAGATCACATGCGGCGTAATTAGAAAAACTATCTCTGTTTTCGCCTTCTCCATGGTTTTATTTTGAAACAATATCCCGGCTAAAGGAATATAGCCCAAAATCGGCACGCGAGAAACATTCTCTCTCTCGGATTCTGACATTAAACCACCAACCACAATTGTCTCCCCATCCTTCACCCGCAGTGTTGCCTGGGCGTTGCGTGAGCTGATAACGGGGAAATCTCCGGCGGCGGTTGTTCGCCATTCGGACACTGAAGAAACTTCAGGCTGAATTGAAGTCGTAATATAGCCTGCCTCCCCAAGGCGGGGAGTAATCTTCAGCTTAACCCCTGCCTCGATATATTCAACTGTCCATTGAGTACTGCCTGATGTACTGCTGACCGGAACCGCATAAGGAATACGACTGCCAATATTAAGAACTGCTTGGTGATCATCAAGCGTAGCGATTTTTGGGCTGGCGACAATTTTTGCTTGCCCATTGCTGATCAAGCCATTTAACGTTGTCTGCAAGTCACTTACTGCAGAGGTTTTTCTGGTATCTTTATCGGTTAAAAACTGAATAGTCCCGGCCTCTTCACCGTAAGAAAGCCCCAAATGCATGGAGTCTGATTCAGAGATTTCCAGAACTTTACATTCAATTAATATCTGAGGAATAGGCAAATCGACCGAAGAGATAAGTTTTCTTGCCTCATCAATCATCTCTCCTCGCCCTTTCAGGACAATAGAGTTGGCGCTGCCGCCCATACTAGTTTTTAGTACCGGGAGAACTCTTGCCAGCAGGGAGGATATTTTCTCGGCTGAGAGATACTTGAGACTCATTGTTTCAATCTCACCTTTTGCCTCAGGATCCTGCAACAACATAGACACTAGTACGGCGCTTCCTTTCCTCTCAAAAGTCATATCGTTGGTTTTTAACACGTATTCTAACGCTTCTTCAGCTGTAACATTTTTGAGATGCAACGTTGTCCGTTTTGTCTGATCCAAGCCGCCATTTCCACTAACAACTAAATTTAGGCCTGCTTGCTTAGCCAGAATGCGCACCACATCTAAAACCGCGGCATCTTCGAATTCAACCTTGGGTAATGGCAAACTCGCCAAAGAGGTGCCAACCAAATAATTTAAGAGCATTATTAAAACAACAATCTGCCTCATAACTTACTACTTCCTGCATTACTAAGTATTATGCAATTCTCCATAATACTAACCACCCGACAACCACTCACCATTTCGCCTGCACCTAGAACACAACCCCTCCCCCCGACTTCAACAAGAGCCATCGGTCTTCCCCCACTGACCACCCCAACTAACCGAACATAGTTGTTGCGCAGGAGGAGGGGGTCGCCATTCAAACGTAAAGTGGTTTCTTGCTCTTCATTTTGCTTTTGCTGATTATATATATAGATAGGTTGACGAGCATCAACTTCAGGAGACGCCGCCTGTTCTTCAACTATAGCAACATCATCCTCGCGAAAACCGGTGTTAATATTTTTTTCATCCTTTTGGGTGGAACATGAGGAAAGCAGGAGAGCAAGTAAAATAAGCAGACAACATTTAATAATCATTCTAAACCTCCATGTTCAAGGGGTAGCAAGCTAGTTACCACCTAACAAGACGTCCGCCTGCGGCGGACTACAACTTACAACAAACAACTATTATTTATAATAATTACGGGAAAAATTTAGGGAGTAGTTGTAAGTTGTTAGTTGTAGATCCGATAAAATCGGATCGTGTTGTTAGTTAATAGGTGTCGAGATTACGACACTTTTGCTTACATCGCGCTGGCTTTGAAGAGGAGAAAAAGGGACAGGAGATAACAAAACACAATTAACAGGGAAGGGATTCGATTTTTTATCCGTTTCTCTAGTGCCAGGAAAACAATAAATGTCAGCAAGGCCCCAAATAAAGCCGCGAAGATCATACTCACCGGCACTGCGGTCAATAGGTCTCCGGGTTGATAAAAAACGTCTGCCACAAACAATATTGCTACGTTAAAAATATTACTACCTAAAAGATTACCAATACCCATGCCAACCGAGCCCAAACGCAAGGCTGAGAGAGAAACGGTGGCTTCAGGCAGGGTTGTGGCAAAGCCCAAAAACAGCACGGCTACAAAAGTCCTACCCCAACCCATAATCTCCACAATCTCCGCCCCAATAAAAGGCAGCCAACCACCGGCAATAATAACAATTAAGGCACAAAGCAAAAAGCCCAAATATGTCTTGAAACTGGACACCTGATCATAATGCTTTTTCTCCTCTGTTTTTTCAGCCTGGCTCTGAGAATATAATATTTTTTGAATAACAAGATAGATCAAAACAATTGCCAAAGTATAACCGGAAACACCAAAAATCTTAAAACCAATAAAATAACGGGTAACCGCCAGGGAAAAAGCCACAAAACTTAACAGGCCCATGCCAAAAAGTGCCGAGAGAATATTGTTTTTTTCAGATTTTATAAAAATTGACTTGCGTCCTCTAAACCAAAGGATAATATCAAGCATGGCCAAGGTAAGGACATTGATCATGCAGGCGCCGAGGATATCTCCGACAGCCAGCTCTGGTAAATTAGCGGTTGTCGCCGACACAGCGTTGGCCAATTCAGGCAGAGAGGTTACCGCGGCCAAAAGAGTTAGGCCGAGCCAGGCTCGGCAGAGACCGGTTTTTTCGGCAATCATGTCACCATATTTGGCAACTTTATGCCCGGCAAAAAAGATAACCAGCGAGCAAACAATGAATTTAATCCAGACCATTTATCCCTCCCACCGCCATTATTCGAACTCAAACACCGGGGGATTAAGATCGGGTGGATCGGTAAAGTATAAGATAGTAAAGTTTACTGTTTCCGTCTCCCCGCTAACGACAGTAGCTTCTTTTGAGGCTGCACGATAAATCGATGAATCTCTATCCGTCCACACTTCGTAAGTTCCGGCAGGAACACTTGGAATTGAATAATCGCCATCAGAATCGGTAAAATCCTCGAGGCTGGTCCCGATCAAATAAACCTTTATATCCTGGACTTTTTTGCCAAGACTTTCCAACACTCTTCCCGCTACCCAGCCATTAATAGTAGTGGTAACAGCGGCCGTGTCAGAAATCCCACCATAGGTAGCCGTGACTGTCCCCTCTCCACTGGCACTACCAGCGGTAAATAATCCGGTTGAACTATTTATGCTTCCTGTTCCGCTCACGCTCCAGGTCGGAGAAGCACTAATAATATTCCCGGCGCTATTTTTGACAATCGCGCTAAACAATGTACTTTTGGCTATTCCCACTGTGATACTCGAAGGAGAAATTGTAATACTGGAAACCGAGGAGCTTGTCTCAAGATCTCCACAACCAGATAAGAAAATTACTGCTAACAAGCAGCTAGCTACAAACTTTACCATCGCGTACTACCACTTTGCCACTCACGATGGTGCAGAGGACTTTACCTTTGAGCTTCCACCCGTTGAACGGGGAATTTTTGCTTTTGGAGGCGAATTGTGAGGGGTCAACCGTCCACCCGGCTTTGGGATCAACGATGACCAGATCGGCATCAGCCCCAATTTTAAGCGCCCCTTTATTCAAGCCAAGAATTTTGGCTGGGCTGGTTGTCAGTTTTTCAATTGCCTTCTTTAGCGTCAGCTCTTTTGTGTCTACCAAGTATGTAATTACCAGCGCCAGCGCGGTTTCCAAGCCAACCAGGCCAAAAGCTGCTGAATTGAACTCAAGCTCTTTCTCTTCAATATTATGCGGCGCATGATCCGTTGCGATAACATCGATAGTCCCGTCCTTTAAGCCTTTGATAATAGCCTTAACATCTGTCCTGGACTTTAACGGAGGATTAACCTTGGCATTGGTATCATAACCTTTAACCGCTTCTTCGGTTAAAGAGAAATAATGCGGACAAGTTTCACAAGTCACGTCTATTTTCTTTTTCTTTGCCTGCCGGATCAGATCGACAGATTTTGCGGACGACACATGGGCAATGTGTAGCCTGCCGAATTCTCTAGCCAGAGCTATATCGCGCGCCACCATGTTTTCTTCTGCTAGCGCCGGGATACCTGGCAAGCCCAAAGCAGTTGAAAGAGCACTTTCGTTCATCGAGCCGCCATGGGAGAGCGCCTTATCTTCACAATGAGAAATGATTGGCACTTTAAACTGCCTGGCGTATTCTAAAGCTCGACGCATAACGTCTGCCCGCATAATTGGCTGACCATCATCAGAAAAAGCAACGGCTCCCTCCTTTAACATCATCCCCATCTCTGCTAGAGCTTCCCCCTTAAGCCCTTTGGTCACCGCAGCAATTGGCAAAACATTGACCACCCCTTCTATCTCCGCTTTATTCTTCACGTATTTAACAACCGCGGCATTATCAATGGGAGGCTCTGTGTTAGCCATGCAGCAAATAGTGGTAAACCCGCCCATGGCGGCGGCCCTGGTGCCAGAAGCAATCGTCTCCTTATCAGGTCGACCGGGATCCCTCAGATGGGCGTGCATATCTATCAAGCCAGGCAGAACCAGCATCCCTTTAGCCTCGATGACTCGTGCTCCGCGACTCATTACTTGCGACTTAATTGTTTTAATCTTCCCATCAACAATCAAAACGTCCCGTTGACCGTCTAAATTAGAGGCGGGATCAACAACTCTGCCGTTTTTAATCAATAACTTAGCCATTATATTTTTATTTTCTTCCTTACCTGAGAAATAATACCCTTAAGTCCCCTTCTCTCCACTCTGCCACCATTTTTTTGCTCCGCCTTAAGTGCCTTCAAAGCTTGCATAGCTGCCCGCTGTTCAGACTCCTTCTTATTACCCCCTCTACCCAACCCATACCGCCTCCCCCTAATTTTTACTTCCATCCAAAAAACCTTGCGATGCTTGGGACCGGCCTCTTTAACAACCTTGTAGCGCGGCAATTCCCATTTTTGCTTTTGTGTATATTCCTGCAAAGCAGATTTATAGTCGCGGATATAACCTTCTTTTGAAACTTTATCTATCTCTTCCGTCAAAACGTTTAAAACCAACTCGCGCGATTTCCCAATGCCGGCATCAATAAAAACCGCCCCGAGCACCGCTTCAAAAGTATTAGCCAGGTTCGACTTTCTGCGCGTGCCGCCGGTTCCTTGTTCGTTCGCGCTGAGCAGCAAATAATCTCCCAGATAAAGCTTGCGCCCCACGGTCGCCAGGGTCTCGTCTGAGATGACCGCGGCTCTTATCTTGGTTAAATCTCCTTCGGCTCGTTCCGGAAACTTATGAAAAAGAAATTCACTGACTACCAGCTTTAGGACCGCGTCACCTAAAAATTCCATGCGCTCATTGTCGGGGATCTTATTTTCATGGCCATAGGAACTATGGGTTAATGACTGGTTGAGCAGGCTTGTGTTGTGGAAAGATGTGCCAAGTTTTTTTTCAACTTCGAGAAGTTTTTTTTCTCTTTGCGGAGAAAGGTGTTCCATTGACATTATATTCTACATTATTTATAATCAGGTTTCAACCGTAACAGTTAAGAAAAGGAGGATAACATGGCGGTGCTTTCCCCGGTTATGAGTTACATTGTCGATAAACAAGTTGGCTTCCCTATTCCTTCGGAAAAAGAGAAAATCAACAAAGTTCTCAAACGCTATCGCTATATTTTATCTCAAAACCCTAAGCGTGCCGATGCCCCGGAACTTATGTTTGGAATTGCAGATTTACTGGTCGGCCGCAGTGAACAGGGAGATTACAAAGAAGCCAAAAGAATATTTGATCAGATATTGGAACGTCACATTCCAGATTCGCTCAGGGCGCGTACCCTAATTGGCAAAGCTGAGCTCATGATCGGTTCTCCGGAAGCGTTTGATGAGGCTATTTCTTTGTGCGAAAAAGCCCGCAAACTATTGGGGAATGACATGTCCGATTTTTTTGCCGCCAAAACTTTTGCGGTAGAAGCTGAGCTGCGCCTGGCTCGTAAAAATAAGGGGGACTGGGACAAGGCCCTTAAGTTACTTGATCACGTTATCAGGGCCAAAAACGCTCACTGGTACTTCAAGGGAAGAGCCTTCTTAACCAAAACAGAAATTAAACTCTACCAAACACCAAAAGATACCAACAACCCCTTAAGGTTTGCTGAGGCTGCTTTAAAAGAGTTAAAGCCACGTTCCGACGATTATTTTACCTACAAAGGCAAAACGCTAAAGGCTGAAGTTTTAATCCGTCGCGCCAAAAGAGGGGACTTTGACCGGGCAGAAAAACTACTAGAAAGTGTCATTAGCATGCCATTTGACTATCAAGACCTAATTTTTAGGGCCAAGTTAGACATGGCAGATATTGTCAAACAGCCAAAAGCTACCAAGCTGGTCAAAGAAGTGCTGGAGACCGAAGGACTTGATCCTTATCTTATGGACAAGGCCAGGATTGTTGAAATAGCTTTAGCAGAAAGGCGGAAACAAAACAAATAACATGGGCAAGACCATAGCGGAAAAGATACTCTCCGCTCATTCGGGAAAAGAGGCCAGGGTCGGGGACATTGTTATTGCTGACCTTGATTATCTTATTGGTCAGGACGGCACCTCGGGCATTGCGATAGATTCTTTTAATAACATGGGAACCAAAAAAGTTTTTGATCCCTCCAAGATTGCCATTATTATCGACCACAGCTCACCCTCCCCTAATTCCGGAGTATCTGCTATTCATAAAAAAATCAGGGATTTTCAAAAAGAACAAGGCATTAAACTTTACGACATTGGCTGCGGCGTTTGCCACCAGATTACACCGGAGCAAGGACATGCCGTGCCTGGCGATTTAATTATTGGCGCCGATTCTCACACTTGCACCTATGGAGCAATAAATGTTTTTTCAACCGGGATTGGTTCGACTGATTTAGCGGCGGGCTGGACATCGGGCAAGCTCTGGTTTAAGGTACCGGACACAATAAAAGTTATTTATAACGGAAGCCTGCCCAGGGGCGTTTATTCCAAAGACTTAATCTTAAAGTTAATTGGCGATATTACTGCTGACGGCGCCACTTACCTGGCCCTAGAAATCTATGGCGACGCCATTGCCAACATGTCTGTTGACGCCCGCTTCACTATGTCCAACATGGCGATTGAGTGCGGAGCCAAGGCCGGGTTGATGGAAGCAGATAAAATGGTTTTGGATTGGGTTAAAGCTCATGCCAGGAAGAAGCCCAATCCGGTTAAAGCAGATAAAGACGCAAAATACATTAGACCTGTTGAGATTGATGTTTCAAAACTCGAGCCGCAGATCGCTAAACCGCACACCGTTGATAATGTTGTGCCAATTTCGCAAGTGGGCGATGTTCCGATTCAGCAAGGCCTGATTGGCACCTGCACCAATGGCCGTTTAGAAGATTTTCAGATTGCGGCTAAAATTTTAAAGGGCAAAAAAGTCAAAGATAGCTGCCGTTTAATCATTGCTCCTGCTTCAAAGCAGATTTTGCTGGACATGATTAAGGACGGGACATATCAAACCCTACTCAATGCTGGCGCCGTAGCGGTCACGCCCGGTTGCGGTCCCTGTGTCGGCACGCATAACGGGGTTCCGTCAGATGGGGAAAACGTGATTTCAACTGCTAATCGAAATTTTAAGGGTAGAATGGGTAACCCAAATGCCTTTATCTATCTTGGTTCACCCGCTACTGTGGCCGCTTCGATGATTGAGGGAAAAATCGCGGATCCGCGAAAGTATTTATAAACCTCCTCCCCATAGTGTACCGTCATCCAGGCTGGCAGCTGCTCGGGCACAAATAGAAGTAATTATAGACGATTCAGCGCTTCTTTAACTGAGGACACGGCCAGAAGTTTAATCTTTGATTTACTTTGATTACTTTTGGGCACAATAATTTGTTCAAACCCCAATTTCTCCGCTTCTTTGATCCTTTGTTCGATCTGGTTAACCGAGCGGATCTCACCCGCCAGTCCGATTTCACCGACAGCAACAGTTTTTGCGTCAAACGGTTTGTTTTTATGGCAAGAAACAATGGCCAAAGCTATCGGCAGATCCATGGCCGGCTCAGAAACTCTGACTCCGCCAGCCGCGTTTACATAGACATCAGCATCGGAAAATTTTAAACCTAATTGTCTCTCAAGCACAGCAAGAATAATTACCACACGATTATAATCTACCCCTGTTGCTTTGCGCACCGGGTAAACCATTTTAGTTGGGGCAACCAACGCCTGAATTTCAACTAACAATGGCCGTGTCCCTTCGAGTGCTGCCGTCACAACAGAGCCAGAAGAATTTTCCGGCCGCTCTGAAAGAAAAACCTGCGAAGGATTAGCCACTTCAACCAAACCATTATCCTTCATTTCAAAAATCCCAATTTCATTGGTTGAGCCAAATCGATTTTTGTTGGCTCGTAAAATTCGATATTGCTTATGTCTCTCACCTTCAAAATATAAAACAGTATCAACCATGTGCTCTAAAATTCTGGGGCCGGCAATATTACCCTCTTTGGTCACATGACCAACAATAAAAATCGGTATGCCTGTTGATTTGGCAATCCTAACCAGGTAATTAGCGCACTCGCGGACCTGAGAAACAGAGCCTGGGGCTGAGGAAACATCATCTCGAAACATGGTCTGAATAGAATCAATCACCACGAACTTGGGTTTAACATCAGCAACCGCTTTTTCAATAGCAAAAAGATTCGTCTCCGGTAAAAGCATCAAGTTTTTCGATAGAGTCCCCAACCTTTCCGCCCTGATTCTAATCTGATTGGCCGATTCTTCCCCGCTTACATATAGGATAATAGATTTCAGACTCAAGGCCTCGGCCACCTGCAGCATCATGGTAGATTTCCCAATCCCGGGCTCACCAGAGACCAAGACAACCGATCCCCCAACCACCCCACCACCTAACACTCTATCCACTTCAACTATTCCGGTTGATATTCTACTTTCTTCTTTATAATCAACTTCAGTAATGGATATTGGGATTTGCTTGCCCTCCGAAGCTCGAAGAGCGAAGGAGGGAGCTTTGTTTTGATGTTCCTCCACAAGGGAATTCCATTCACCACAAGCCGGACATTGTCCCGACCATCTGGGAAAGTCCTGCCCGCAGGATTGGCACATAAAGAGGGTTTCAGTTTTAGGCATAGCTATATCATACCAAAACTAGATAAAATTTTCTAGAAAAGACGCGGATAAACTATTGAGTCAAAGAGCCCTGTCAAGTTCTTTGGCTTATTTTTTTCTGGGAGGAGAAAAACAAAATGGCAGGATTATCGGTTTCCGCCTTATGGATAACATCCGACGTCCGCAACGCAGGGAATGGATTAACATATTGGCTGAAGCCGCCTAGCCAGAAACAGCCGGCACCTCTTTTTTAGCGGTTTTCTTAGAAGAGGTCAAAGATTTACCTTTGTTACCAAAAAAAATTATCTTGTCTTTTTCAATCCTCAGATTAATCTTGCTACCATAGCCAAATTTGCCTTTAAGCACCTCTTCAGATAGCGGATCTTCCACATACTCCTCAATCGCGCGACGTAAAGGTCTGGCGCCCAGTTTCGGATCATAACCCTTATCAACCAAGAATTTTTTCACATTTTTTGAAACTTTTAGAGCAATGCCCTTTTCTTCCAGGCGAGTATTAATATCTTTCATCATAATCTCAATTATACAGCCTAAATCTTCGCGGGATAATGGGCGGAAAACAATCTTGGCATCTACGCGATTAAGAAACTCCGGCTTAAACTGTTTTTTTAGCTCTTCTAACACAGTCTCTTTCATCCTGTCATATGAAGCCTGCACGTCAGCATGACGAGCAAAACCCATGGAGGTTTCTTTCTGGATAAGCTCGGCCCCCACATTGCTGGTCATAATTACAACTGTGTTTTTAAAATCTACCGAACGGCCTTGCGCGTCAGTAATATGCCCTTCATCTAATATTTGCAAGAGGACATTCATTACATTAGGATGAGCTTTTTCAATTTCATCAAAAAGCACAACTGAATGCGGGCGGCGGCGCACCGACTCGGTCAACTGCCCACCTTCACCGAAACCAACATAGCCCGGGGGAGAGCCAATTAAACGCGAAGTTGTATGCTGCTCCAAATACTCCGACATATCGATACGGATTACCGCATCGACATCACCAAAGAGAAATTCAGCCAAACGCTTAGCCAGCTCGGTCTTCCCAACCCCTGAAGGGCCAAGAAAGATATAAGAACCAATCGGTCTTTTAGGATCTTTTAGGCCAGCCCGTGCCCGCCGAATAGATTTAGAGATACCAGAAATTGCCTCATCCTGGCCCACCACCTTCTTTTTTATTTCATCATCCATGTCCAGTAGCCGCTGTGTTTCTTCCGCGGTTAATTGAGTCACCGGCACACCGGTCCAGGCGGAAACAACCTGAGCAATAACCTCTGAGGTTACCTCCGGATACCCTTCGCGGCTCAAACCGGTTGATTGCTTCGCAATTTCCTCATATTTTAAACGCAACGTTTCTTCTTTGTCCCTGAGTTGCGCTGCCGTTTCAAACTCCTGTTTTTCAACAGCTTTTTCTTTGTCTGCTTTTAGTTTCTCAATTTCCTTCATCACCTCTATCAATTCAGGCGGAGCGACAGAAGACTTAAGCATAATTCTTGAAGAGGCTTCATCAATTAAATCAATCGCCTTATCCGGCAAATGCCGATCCGCGATATAACGAGCGGACAAACGTGCCGCCGACACTAAAGCATCGTTGGTAATTTTAACTCTGTGGAAATCCTCATAGCGCTCGCGCAGGCCTTTTAATATCTCAATGGTTTCGGGCACCGAAGGCTCCTCAACCATGACCGATTGAAACCTGCGCTCAAGCGCCGGATCGGATTCTATCTTTTTACGAAATTCGTCAATAGTCGTCGCACCAATGCATTGCAATTCCCCCCTGGCTAAAGCCGGTTTCAGTATATTGGCCGCATCCATGGCTCCCTCTGCCGCCCCTGCCCCAATCAAAGTATGTAACTCATCAATAAATAATATCACACTGCTGTCTTTGCCTACTTCCGAAATAACTTTTTTCATCCGTTCTTCAAATTCTCCACGGTAGCGCGTCCCGGCTACTAACAAGCCTAAATCCAGGGTCACGACTTTTTTGCTCAAAAGTGGTGGGGGCACATTGCCAGTCACAATCCTTTGGGACAACCCTTCGACAATTGCGGTCTTCCCCACTCCAGCTTCCCCGATTAAAACCGGATTGTTCTTCTTGCGGCGTGACAGAATTTGAGTTACCCTTTCTATTTCACTATGCCGGCCGATCACAGGATCTAATTTTCTTCCTCTGGCCAAAGCAGTCATGTCGCGGCTAAATCCGTCAAGAATCGGAGTGCGGCTGGGTCGCGGCATCTGTTTTTGGTAAGTGCCAACCTCACCCAAAACTGTAATAATACGGCTCTTGGCTGAAGAAATTGTAATGTCCAATTCAGCCAGAATATCACCAACAACACCCTTCTCTGCCCTCAGGATTCCCAGAAAAAGATGCTCAACCCCAACATAGCTATGGCCCAAACCCCGCGCCTCATCCCAGGCTAACTCAATCACAGACTTAACCTGGGCATTAAATGGAATTTCGGAACCATCTTTCTCTCCTTGTTGCTCATCCATTAACCCAACTTCAATACGCTCTTTTATAGTTTTAGCGTCGACTTTATAATATTCCAGGGTTTTGATGACTATGGGCTCGCCCTCACGCAACATACCAAGCAAAAGATGCTCTGTCCCAACAAAAGGAGACCCAAGCCGTTTGGCCTCTTCTTGCGCGGCCATAATTATTCTGATGGCTTTTTCGGTAAATCTTTCAAACATTGCCATTGCAGCATGCATTATAACAATCTTGACTGACTGACGCAAGTTTTTGGCTTCCGCGCACGATAATAATATCGAAGACCTATTATGCGCGCAGAATATAAAGAACAAACGTCAAATACTATAACTATTGAAGGGGTAATTTATAAAACCAGCGGCAACATTTTGTTTGCCGGTTCAGAAGAAAAATCGTTTTTCCTGGCCCAAAGCGATCTTCTTGAAAATATGAATACGCTGCTGGAAAATGGCATACACAGCTTCTTAAAAAAAGCTACACATTAATTGTCTGAGGTAAAGTAATAATAAACGTAGTCCCCATCCCTGGCCGACTCCTCACCTTAATTGATCCTTTGTGCTCTTCAATAATACGTAAAGTAATTGGCAATCCCATTCCAGTACCCGTCATCTTAGTGGTAAAAAATGGATCGAATAAACTCTTCAGATTCTCATCGGAGACCCCTTCCCCGGTATCTGTAATTTCAATAAAAACCACGGGGATCGGTGCCGCTAGAGCTTCTCCTTCGCCCCAAACCATATCCTCACCTTTTTTCATTCCCTGTTTTTCTATTTTGCCAAGTCTCACCACTTCCCCCAGATCTGTTTTAATAATAAGCTCTCCACCTTTTTCGTGCATTGCTTCAATCGCATTTTTAATCATATTAACAAAAACTTGTTGCAATTGACCAGCATCGCCGGTTATCTCCGGCAGCTCTGCCAGTTTCTTGGCAACTCTGATATTGTACTTCTTGCACTCGCTCTCAAAAAGCAAGAGAACTTCATCCAAAAGCAGATTAACCTCTAGCTTGGCCAGCTCAGGCTTCATCGGCCTGCCAAATTTCAATAAACTTTCAGCAATACGATTAATGCGCTCAATCTCATGCGGGATAATGGAAGAGAATTTATTTCTAAATTCCTGATCATCCCATTTCTGCTGCAAGATCTGGGTAAAGGTTCTGATGGAAACCAGTGGATTTTTAATTTCGTGCGCCATGCCAGCCGCCATTGTCCCCAAAGAAGCCAACTTTTCTGACAGGACGAGGCGCTCCTGACTATCACGCAAATCCTTGGTCATTTGATTAAAGGCCGCTGCCAATCGACCAATCTCATCCGAGGAATTCACCAAAACCTGCCAGCGCAGATCTCCTTTGGCCACTGCTTCTGTGCCTAGAGTAAGTTCTTTAATTGGCCTCTCGATAGACCGGGCAAAAAATATCCCCACCAAAGCCGTCAATAAAATCCCCAGGATGACAAAAACAAGAGAGTTTGTTTCTAATCTGCGCATTTCAAAATAGGCTGAGGCCATGGGCTCCTGGGCTACTACCCCCCAACCAAATTTATTTATCGGCACGTAAGCTCCAACCATCAGGCTGCCCAGCTCATCACGAAATTCCCCCTCTCCCTTAACTTTTTTTAAAATCTGCCGCACCGCCTGGTTTCCAGAAAAATCCTCTTTTTGTATGGCTCTGTTACTGTCCGGATGAGAAATAAGCCTGCCCTCTTGATCAACCAGAAAAACTACCCCCTGGCCTTTGATTCTAGCTTTAGCCAGCAACATCTGCAGGTAGACTAAAGAAGGCTCCCCGCTCGAGCTTTCAATTTCTTCCGCCACATCTTCTGCCGCCCTGGAATAATTGGATAGGATCACCTTGGACAGCGCATCTTTACTGATATTTATAGTAGCCAGAGTAGTAGTTTCAAAAAGAATTACAATCAACAAAACAAAAATTAGCAGAAGCTTAAACAACAAGCGCGTCCTAAAAAAACGCAGCGGTTGCCTGGCTTCAAACGAGTCCATTGGAATCAATTCTGCCAACAGAAAGCCCAGACTCGCTAACAGGATTAAGCTCCAGGAAGCAACTAAATAGCCCGGCTCACCAAAGCGCACATACAGGAAAGAAAACAACAACACAAACAAAAAGGCCACAGCGGAAGAGGCTAAATACATAGTAAGGGTTCTTCTGCCACCCTTTGATTTTATCGCTGAAAAAAACGCAAAAAGAGCTAAGGCTAACCACATCAGGGCAAAAACCTGCTTCGCTGGCACAAACAAAGAGAAGTCTACAATTGGCTCGATTATTCCCTCGCGATATATCAAATTAACCGTAGAGGCCAGGATGCGATAGATTATAAGGCCGCCGATACCAATTAGAAATCCATTGCTCCAGCGCAATTTTGTCAAATCAAAGCGCTCAACCAGAAAAGCCCAGACAAAAATCGAGCACAAAACAATGCTCACATATATAATTTTATTAACCAGAATAAGCTCGGAAACCTCACGACCAAGATTAAACATCATTTGTGAAATAATTGTTGTGGCAACATAAACAAAAAGGCTGAGGAAAATTAAGGCAAAGAAAAAATCCTTAGTTTTTTTATAAGAAAAATAATTCTTTATAAAGACAATAACTCCGGCAAGCAAAAAACCCGCGGCAAATATTTCGCTAAAAATATTAACAATAGTCAGTGTAGACAACATTATCTGGTCACCTTCAAAACAACATCCCTATCTATATAACCTCCAACTATATTTGAAGCCCCTATTCTTATGCGGTAATCACCCGCTCTGGTAAAAGACGGCACCACAAACTGCGCCACAAAATTGTTGTCGCCCGCCACAACATCACCTCCCTCACCATCATTTCTCAGCGGCAACAGTTCAGTATAACCAAAAGCCCGAAAATCAGCCGTAACACTTTTTAAATCTTCGACCCTGCCCGGATTATCAATCTCGACAATTATTGTCGCCAGTGTCTGATCGTCTGGCAGTATTTTTTCTGGCAAAAACTTGACATCAATTATAGCTGGATTTTTCTCAACATCCAAGGTGGTTTTCGCTCGCGCCAACCAACCTCTATTATTCGCCACCGAGACAGGAATCTCTTTAGGCCCAAGAGTTGTTTTTGGCGCAACATTTGTTTGTACGGTAAATACTCCGTCATCCGCCACCCTATCCCCATATGACCCTTCATCTATCATCTTTGTGTTTGCCAACCTGCCAATAGGGCTTAAGTCCGCCCTGACTCCGGCTATGTTCTCCGGCCCTCCCGGATCATAAACTGAGGCAAAAATTTCCAGCACCGTATTGCCATCCGGCGGCATTCGTTTTGGGATTGCTTTGACATAAGTAATGGTTGGCGTAAGCTTAACCTTGCTAACTTTTGAAACGTCGTATCCAACGGTCCAGGAAACAAGCTCCTTAATCTTATCTTTCATAAGTTTATCGGCCGAGAGCTGTTCAATAAACTCACCTTTAGTCAAAGCTTTCTTGTCTTCAGCTTCGGCTTTCTTAGCGGCACAGGTCAGCGTTATCAATAACAG
>MFFY01000003.1 GCA_001778055.1 Candidatus Falkowbacteria bacterium RIFCSPLOWO2_12_FULL_45_13 | reverse complement strand
AGTTTTTGTTTTCATAGCTTTATTTTAGTGTTAATATACCTATATTATATCACAAATCCGCAAGCGGATTTGTGCAACAAAGCCTCTTTTGACTATGATTTTTAAAACGCTAACAGCGCTGATATGGCGATATTCTTTGAGATAGCGTTCATGAACAAGTAAATTAGTGGCGGTTGAGCGCAGTTTCCAGTAGTGGCGAATGGCCGCTTTCTTTCTCGCCATTTCGTCTGTCTCAGCAAATTGGTAGCCGTAATTTTGAGAGGCGAGAAAAGCCAGATTGGCCGCGTCAACTTTATCCGTTTTTCTTTTTCTAATCGATAATCTGGCAATCTGCTTGGTATGCAAGGGATTGGCGACTTTGACGAAATATCCGTTATCCGCCAAAGTTCTGGCGGGCTGCCAATGATACGGGCCGGTGCTTTCCAGAAGAATCGGCGACTTGTCTTTTTGAACATTATTCTTTTTGAGATAGACAATGAATTTACGAAGTCCTACAATGGAATTGGGAAACGCGGCTGGCGGTTCTGTTATGCCGTTTGAGCATCTGATGCAGGCCACCAGCTCGCGTTTGCCCACATCAATGCCGATTGAATGTGATTTTGCCTGTTCCATAATTTTAATTAACTTCACACTGTTGAAATTCCAGAAAATCAAGTAAAAAGTGTCGCGGAAAAAATAAGTAAAGCATTAGATTCCGAACATAATTGGTATGCCGATTTCAAAAACGATACTCATCATTACATAATTTTCCGCGACAAAGTTTTTTATATAGACCGAAAAAGTAAAGAACAATATGATGAAGCAAAACGCTATGGTATTTCGCTCGGTATACCAGAATATCAAGTTGATTTTGCTCCCGATGATAAGATTTGGGAAAGATAATTATGGCAACAAAAATTACTTATTTTGTTCACGGCACGACAACCGATAACGAGAAAGAAATCTCATCCGGCTGGTTTGATGTTGAGCTTTCAGAATTAGGAGTAAAACAATCCATTGATTTGAAAGATAAAATCAAAGACAAAAAATTTGATGTTGTGTTTTGCTCGGATTTGAAGCGTGCCGTTGACTCAGCAAAACTTACATTTGAGGGTGTCGTGCCGATTATCCCTGACGCGAGATTGCGGGAATGCAACTATGGCAAATATAACGCCCAGCCGTCGAGCATTGTTGAACCAATGCAAGAAAAAGCGATAACCGAGAAATTTCCCAATGGTGAAAGTTATGAAGATGTGAAAAATAGAATTGCAGATTTTCTCAATTTTCTAAAACAGAATTGCGACGGCAAAAATGTTGCCATAGTTGCCCATAAAGCCCCGCAACTCGCGCTTGACGTTTTGCTTAAAGGCAAAACGTGGGAAGAAGCGTTTGCGAAAGACTGGCGCAAGTCAAAAGCATGGCGACCGGGTTGGGAATATATTATTGAGTAGCCGCCAATTTTTTCAAAAAAGAAAGCCGAAACCCGCCCGCATTCCTCCCCAGACCCTTCCTGCGGGCGGGAAATTAGCCGAGGCAGGGCGAATCCAAAACCCCAGACAAATTGTTTCGCCCTGCCTCGTCCGCATTATTAGTTTTAATCATTTGGATTTTGCTCGAAATAGTTTCGAACTTTGTCCAACAAACACCACCATTCTGTGTGTGTTGTGTGTTCCGTTTTAAACAGAGACCATTCTTTTAATTCATGGATTATTTGGCTCCAACTAAATTTTTCAAGGTCCACCAAAAAGGAATTTGCAAGTTTTGAAGGTTCGCCTCGCTCGGGGCTCGGCTTGCCCGCCGACCTGTCCGCCAGAGCTTTAACGTCGGTGGAAGTCTCGGCGCAAATCTTATTTATGAGACGAACCTCATCTATTCATTTGGTCTAAAATAAAATACAAATCCCTTCCTCTTTTAGTTAAGCCGTATCAAGGCGCTAGGGCATTACCGGAAAAATTTTTTTAAACACGCCGTTTTTTCCAAATTATTCAAACGGACGGCCAGAGCACTTTAATACTATATTTTTTGTAACTACTTTACAAGGCAAAATATATGTTTAATAATTAAGAGATGGTTAGCAAATAGTTTTGTAACCAGTTCTTAATGTCAATGGTCGAGGACGGCAACCTTATAGCTAATTAATAATTATAATTAATTTATGAATTGTGCTAGTTGCAAGTAGAAAAGTTTGGGCTAAATTCAGTAAATTTTCGAACGAAGACTGTTTGAGGCCGCCGCAGGCGGACGAGTTCCGCAGAAGAAAATTTACTAAATTTAGCCCAAATTTAAATTATTAACTAGCACAATTCATATTTATAACACTATGATGAAAAAAGACAATAAGTTATTTCTTTGGGGAGGATTTTTAATCGGTTTCAGCGTTTTGTCTCTGTTATTAAATATTGCTTTCATTTTTAACGACGGTTTAAAACGACTGACGACAAAAGACAGCCGGGTTGAGGGAGTAATTGCTCAAGAGATAACTCCGCCTGCCCCGTCTAATCAGCCTCCGCCTGCGCCTCCGCCAGCCGCTCCGGCGCCAGCGGCTATTCAGACTTTTAATATTACCAAGAGCGATCATGTCCGCGGTGATTTTAACGCGCCGGTTACTTTAGTGGAGTTTTCTGACTTTGAATGTCCGTTTTGTGAACGTCATTATCCAACCTTAAATCAGATTCTTAGCAACTATAAAGGGAAGGTTAGATTAGTTTATAAACATTATCCCTTAAGTTTTCATCCCAATGCTCAAACAGCGGCTGAATCTTCCGAATGCGCTGGCGAGCAAGGCAAATTCTGGGAGTATCACGATAAAATATTTGCCAATCAACCCAACGGCTTGAGCATCGATAAGTTTAAGCAATGGGCCGTAGACCTAAAACTTAATGCTAAGAAATTTAACGATTGTCTTGATGCCGGGAAATATGCTGCAAAAGTTCAAGCCGATTTTAAAGAAGGAGCGCAAAAAGGAGTTAACGGCACGCCGGCCACTTTTGTCAACGGCCAATTGGTCAGCGGCGCCGTGCCCTATGAGTCATTTAAGCAGATAATTGATAATTTATAAGTTTACCCGGTTAAATTCGGCGAAGCCGGAGCAAAGCTATTTAACGGGGTGAACCCCGTTAGACGCTTTTCTAACTGGGGTTTAATTTTTTCATGAAAAATAAAACCATAATTATTATTGTCGGGTTGCTGATTATTTGCTTGTCCGCGGTATTATTGATAAAATTGTCAAAGCAGCCCGGCCAGCTTGATCAGTTCGCCAACTGCCTTAAAGCCAAGGGCGTGGTGTTTTATGGCACTTTTTGGTGCCAGTATTGTCAAAATCAGAAAGCGTTGTTTGGTCGATCGGCCAAGCGTTTGCCCTATGTCGAGTGCTCAACGCCGGACGGCCGCGGTCAATCGTTAATCTGCCAGAACAAAAAGATTGAGAGTTATCCGACCTGGGAGTTTAACGACGGTTCGCACTTGACCGGCGAATTGTCGTTAAGGCAGCTGGCTGAAAAAACCGGTTGTCAGCTCCCCCAATAAATTTATGGAACTTATTTCAATAGTTAATCAAACACTGGCGCTGCTGACGATTGCCGGACAGATTATTATGGCCGTTTTGATCGTGTCATTCGCCACCAAACGAAGCCAGGTGCTAAATTTTTTTGCCAAACACGCACTGGCTTTTTCCTTGGCGGTCGCGCTCACGGCAACGCTCGGGAGTTTGTTTTATTCGGAAATCGCCGGCTATGAACCGTGCCGGCTTTGCTGGTGGCAACGGATTTTTATGTATCCTCAGGTAATTCTCTTAGGCATGGCCTGGCTGAAAAAAGATCAGGGCATTGTTTTGTTTGGCCTCGCCTTATCGTCTTTAGGCGCGTTAATTGCCGGCTATCACTATCTTTTGCAAATTGGCCTGGCGCCCTCCATTGGTTGTGCGGCGGTGGGGTATTCAATTAATTGCTCGCAACGATTTGTTATGCAATTCGGCTATGTCACTATCCCGCTGATGGCGCTGACCGCCTTCTTGCTGATTATAAGTTTTATGATGGTATCTAAAAGGTCGAGTTTATTAATAAAATAAAATTTTATGGCAAGAAAAGTAATCAAAACACTAAAAGGGCCTTTTGAAATAAAGCCTCAACTAGAATCTGCCTGGATTTGTATGTGCGGACTTTCTAAAAATCAGCCCTTTTGCGATGGCTCTCACACAAAATCAGCAGATGAACTAGAAGGTAAAGTCTACGAATATGACGAGCAGGGGCATCGGCGGGAAACTAATAAATAATTTAATGAAGTTTTTATGAACAAAAAAATAATTATTCCGGTAATTATCATTGGCAGCTTGGCGATAGCGGCTATAATTGCCTTTAATAAAACCAATCAGACCGCTAAAAACGGGAACACCACAAATAACGCTCAAAATAATAATGTCGCGGAAACCGCTCCAGTGGTGACAGAAAGTAAAGAATCGGCAGTGAAGGAATTTACCATGACTTCTTTTTATGAGATTGTTGACGGCCAACCAAGACCGCAATACTCTCTCGAAGAAATCATGGTTAAAAAAGGAGATTTAGTGAGGATTAAAATTACCGTAACTAAAGGCGCGCATGATTTTAAAATTGACGAGTTTGGCGTATATGCGGACACCAAAGAGCTTAATAAAGAATATGCGGTTGAATTTACGGCCGATAAGACTGGAGAGTTTATTTATTACTGTACCAAGCCTGGCCATAGGCAAAACGGACACTGGGGAACGCTTAAAGTGCTTGATAATTAGAGAATTTATCAAGAAAAATTTATGCGGACAAGAAACAAAGCCGGGTTAGCACTGGTAGTTTTGTGTGGTTTTTTAGTTTTTTCCTTGTTTATTTTCGTTAGGGCAATTTTTGGTTTTGATAGTTTGCAAAACTTGAATTTTACCTCAATTTTATATTTGCTTGGAAAACTAACGGGACTGGCAGGATTTTTATTTCTTTCGTTTTTGATATTCTCCGGGGATACCGCCAGATTTTTTGACAGATTTTTCGGCATGGATAAAATAATAAAATTTCAAAGAAAGTTTGCTTTATTTACCATGATTTTTGTTTTGGCGCACCCGATTTTTTTTGCCTTGTCCAGTAAATCAATCCTACCCTATGTAATCCCGGATTTTTCGGTTATGCCTTTGGCGTTAGGCGCAATCTCTCTGTATATTTTTATTATCGTCATGATCGCTTCTAAAATCTATAAACGAATTTCTTACAATCTTTGGCAATATATCCATCTTCTTACTTATCTTCTTTTCTTTTTTAGCTTGTATCATGCGGTAAATTGGGGTTCGGATTACAGACTAATTTCCGTAAAAATAATTTATGGGATTATTTTGATATCTTTGTTAGCAGGGATTATTTACAGGACTTTCTACAAAATAAAACAAAAATATGCGGGGAAATTTTATGTTCAGGAAATAAAAAATGAAACAGAAAATACTTTTACGCTGGTATTAAAATCCGAAAAAGCGTTTTCGTTTAAAGCCGGGCAATTTTGTTTCTTAAGATTGAATAAAGGTAAATTCTATGCCAGGCACCCTTTTACCATATCAAGCTCGCCAAAAGAAGCTAGGCTGCGTTTTACGGTAAAATTAGAAGGAAGATTCACGAAAGCATTATCTGAATTGAAAAAAGGCGAAGAAGTAATAATAGACGGGCCTTTCGGGATATTCACGATAGAAGATGAACAGAAAAATCTTGTTTTTATTGCCGGAGGAGTTGGCATCGCCCCATTTATGAGCATGATTAAAGATAAAACAATCGCCGATAACCAAAGCCAAAATATTATTTTATTATATGGTTCAAAAACAAAAGAAGATATAATTTATAGAGAGCGGTTGGATAATATAAAAAAAGATTGTTTTAAAAAAGTGTATATTTTAAGCGATAGCCGTTCTTTTTTAAAAGCAGACGAATATGAAACCGGGCATATTAATGAAGAAATTATTAGAAAATATGTAAAAAATATAAACAATTCGCTATTCTACATCTGTGGTCCAGAGTCTATGAAAAATAATTTAAAAGGAACATTAAATAAACTTGGGGTAAACAAGCACAATATTATAATTGAAGATTTTTTTTGGTGATTGGGCCAGATGGTTAAAAAATTATCTTGTAACCATCTCAACGTCAAGTCTTCAGCAGATTGCGTTTTAATGCTAGAAATCCTTGTTTTATGCCATTTAATATGATGTAATAATATTATGAGCCAGCCTCAAGAAAAATTAATGATTATTGACGGCAACGCGCTGATCCATCGGAGTTTTCACGCCCTGCCGCCCCTAACCACCAAGAGCGGAGAAATTGTCAACGCGGTTTATGGTTTTACCTCGGTTTTAATCAAGGCTTTGCGTGAGTTTAAGCCCGAGTATGTGGTTTTAACTTTAGACCGGAAGGAAAAAACTTTTCGCCACGAGCAATTCGCCGGTTATAAGGCTCAGAGAGTTAAAGCGCCGAACGAACTCTACGCGCAGATTCCCCGCGTTAAGGAAATCGCTGGAGGTTTTAAGATTCCTATTTTTGAATTGGCCGGTTATGAAGCCGATGACTTGATCGGTACTCTAGCCGCCAAAGTTGACGGCGCGATGGATAAAATCATCGTGACCGGCGACATGGATACTTTGCAATTAATTAACAGCCACACTAAAGTTTTTACCCTGAAGCGCGGCTTAACCGATGCCATGATATATGATGAGTCGGCGGTTCGAGAGAGATACGGCCTGGCGCCGGAGCAGTTGATTGATTTTAAGGCTTTGCGCGGCGATCCATCGGATAATATTCCCGGCGTCAAAGGCATTGGCGAAAAAACCGCGTTGGAACTGCTGAAAAAGTTCAAAACTTTGGACGAGGTTTATAAGTATGTTGAAGAAGTCAGAAGTCAGAAGTCAGAAGTCAGAAGTCAGGAAAAAATCAGGCCAAGAATTTTTGATTTGCTGGCTCAATATAAAGGCGACGCTTTTCTAAGCCGGCAGCTGGCGACCATTAAATGCGACGTTAAGCTTGATTTTAATTTAGAGCAGGCGCGTTTCGGCGGTTTTAACCGGGAGGCCTTAGTCAAACTATTCAATCAGCTGGAATTTAAGTCGCTCTTGCCGCGGCTCAATGGTTTATCCGAGCAGTCGAAAAAACGCTTGACTAAAACCCCGGGCTTCGAGCTTGCCGGTCCGGTAGGCGGGTCGGAGGATAAATTTAAAAGGAATTTAAAACTTTTTAAATACCGGCTGATTGATGATGAAAAAAAATTCAGCTTTTTTTTAGCTAAACTGAAAAAGCAAAAAGCCTTTGCTTTTGACACCGAGACCGCCAATTTTGATCCGATCGCGGCTGAACTTTTAGGCGTCAGCTTCAGCTGGAGAGAAGGAGAAGCGTATTACATCAATTTTCAATTTTTCCGCCCAAGTTTGTTGCGCCAGCCAGAGGCTGGTCCGTCTTGGGCGGAGATCCGCCTCCGGCGGACAATTTTTCCGCCCAAGTTTGTTGCGCCAGCCAGAGGCTGGTCCGCCTTGGGCGGAGATCCCTGCCTGCCGGCGGGCACGGCGCCTCCGGTGGACAATTTTCAATTAAAAAATGTTGACTTATTCAATTATAAGGAGAAAGAAAAAGAAAATGTAAGCCGAGTTAATAATGAATGGTTAAAAAAATTAAAGCCTATATTTGAGGATGAAAAAATAAAGAAATACGGGCATAATATCAAATATGACATTGAAGTCTTGGCCAGCCTGGGCGTAGAAGTCAAGGGCGCGGCGGCCGATTCCATGGTGGCGTCATACTTACTAAACCCCGGAGCTCGCCAGCATAATTTAGAGGCCGTAACTTTTAACGAGTTTAACCACCTTAAAATTACTAAAGAAGATCTGCTTGGCCGCGGGCGTGAAAAAATCGCTTTTGGCGATGTGCCGCTGGATAAATTATACAATTACTCCTGTGAGGACGCGGATTTCACTAACCGCTTAGTAAAAAAATTAATGCCGGAATTAACCAGACAAAAGCTGGATAAATTATTTAAGGAAATTGAGATGCCGTTGGTTTTAGTTTTGGCTGCCATGGAAATGAACGGTATCAAGATTGACCGAGACTTTTTGGCTGGCATGGGCAAAGAAGTGGACAAAAAAATACGGGCGCTCCAGAAAAAGATTCATGATTTGGCCGGCTCTGATTTTAACATTAATTCCACCCAGCAATTACGCCAGGTTTTATTTGAAAAATTGGCCATTCCAGCTTTGGGCGTGGCCAAGGGCAAAACCGGCCTGTCTACCGGCGCCGACGAACTGGCTAAATTAAGGGGGCTGCATCCGATTATTGGTTTGCTCCAGGATTACCGCGAGCTCAACAAGCTGTCAACCACCTACATTGAGGCCTTACCCAGGCTGATTAATCAAAAAACCGGTCGGCTGCATACCAGTTTTAATCAGGCCGTGACCGCCACCGGCCGCCTATCTTCAACCGAGCCGAATTTGCAGAATATTCCGGTCAGGACCGAGTTGGGCAAGCGGATCAGGCAGGCGTTCGTGGCCGAGCCGGGCTGTAAATTATTGTCGCTTGATTACTCCCAGATTGAGCTGCGGCTGGCGGCTCATATGTCGGGAGATAAAAAAATGATCAGGGCTTTTAAGCGGGGCGAAGATATTCACGCGGCCACGGCCGCGGAAATTAACCAGGTGGCTTTAAGCAAGGTAACTCCCGAGATGAGACGGGAAGCCAAGGCGGTTAATTTTGGGATTTTATACGGCCAAGGGCCGCATGGCTTATCCATGGGCGCGGACATTCCTTACGCGCGGGCCAAGGAGTTTATTGATAAATATTTTGTGTCTTACAGCGGGGTCAAAAAATTTATTGATAAAACCATTGCTTTGGCGCGCGCCAAGGGCTATACTGAAACTTTATTCGGCCGCCGCCGGTTTTTGCCGGAGATTAACTCTTCGGTTTTGCAGGCGCGTAAAGCCGCCGAGCGCATGGCTATCAATACGCCGCTTCAGGGTACGGCCGCGGATATAATTAAAATCGCCATGATAAAAATTTCACGAATGATAGCGAATACAAGCGAAGTCAGCGAATTTGGAAGGAACGAACGATCCTACCCGACAATGCCCCTTAGGATGCTGCTTCAGGTACATGATGAGCTGGTGTTTGAGGCGAGGAATGATTTAGCGGGGGCGGCGGCGGAGAAAATTAAAAAAATCATGGAAGAAGTGATTAAATTGAAAGTGCCGATCGTGGTTGAGGCGAAGCAGGGAGATAATTGGGGAGAGATGGAAGCAATTACTAATTAGTTTTTAATATCGCCGAACAAAGGTTTTGATTTTTCCCTTAGACAAAATCTGGGCATTTTTTATTAAAATTGTGTTATTATTGACATAAGCAGTTGAGCAATTTTAATAAAAAATGCGACGATTTTGTATGCGCTCAAAACCAAAACCTTTGTTCGGCTCTCTCTAGAGAATACATATTATGAATTTGAATTCATTGAATAATAAAAAAATCGGCATTTTGGGATTGGGCTTGGAAAACCAGGCACTGGTTAAATATTTACTGAAGGAAAAAGTGAAATGCGAAATTACGGTTTGCGACGCTCGGCCGGAAATTAAAAATGACTTGCCGGTAAGCTGGCAATTAGGGAGTAATTTTAACCGCGGTCTAGAAAAGTTCGATATTTTATTTCGTTCACCCGGCTGGTCCATAGCTTGCCCTGGCATACAGCGGGCCATTAAAATCCAAAATCGAAAATCCAAAATCGAAAATTTTTTGTCCAGCCCCATGAAACTGTTTTTTGATCTTTGCCCCACAAAAAATACTATCGGCGTAACCGGCACCAAGGGCAAAGGCACGACCGCCAGCTTAATTTATGAGATTTTGAAAACTGCGGGTAAAATGGCACAGAGGCGCCGCGGCGCCTCTGTACATCTGGGCGGTAATATTGGCGTGGCGCCGTTTGAATTTATTGATAAAATTAGAGCCAACGATTGGGTGGTTTTAGAGTTATCGTCTTTTCAGCTCCAAGACATGACCAAGAGCCCAAAAATCGCGGTTATTACTAATTTTTATTCCGAGCATTTAGCGTCGGCCGATCCTAATAATCCGAATTATCACAAGTCGCTGGAAGAATATCGGAGAGCTAAGTTGAACATTGTTAAATGGCAAAAAGGGGGAGACAAAATGGTATTAAATCCCAAATCCCAAATCCCCCGCCTCGACTCGCACGCTCGTCGAGCGAGGCGGGCAAATCCCGAACAAATTTCAAATTTCAAATATGAAATATCTAAACAAATCAAAGGTAAAGTTGTTTATTTTAGAAAATTTGAATTGCCTTCCAAATTAATGGGTGAACACAACAAAGAGAATATCGGGGCGGCGGTGGCGGTGGCGAAAATTGTGGGGGTGAAAAATGATAAAATTAAAAAAGCCGTGGCTGGTTTTAAGGGTTTGCCGCATCGGTTGGAATTGGTTAGAACATATCAAGGCGTGAAATATTATAACGATAGTTTTGCCACCACACCGGAATCAACCATGATCGCTTTAAAATCGTTTGCAGAATCCGTAGTTTTGCTTTTGGGCGGAGCCGATAAAGGAGCGAATTTTAAAAAGCTAGCCAAAGAAATTAAAAAAAGAGTGAAACAGGTGGTTTTATTGGCCGGAGATTCTACCCCAAGAATCGGGAAAGAGTTACTGACGGCCGGCCTTAAGCCGGAAAAGATAGAATTGGCGCATGATATTAAAACGGCCGTTAAGATAGCGGCGCGCCAGGCGGTCAGGGGCGAGATTATTTTGTTGTCTCCGGCCTGCGCCAGTTTTGGCATGTTTAGAAATTACAAAGAAAGAGGCGATTTATTTAAGGCTGAGGTCAGAAAGTTAAGATAAAATAAAACAAAGCCATTATGACTTTGTTAAAGCATCGGAATTTTAAAATTATTAGATTTATTTATCTTCTTCAGTTGAATCTTGGAGGGGCTCCAGCAGCAAAGGATGCAGAGTGATGATTTCCAGCTCGGCCCCGCAATTTAAGCAGCTAACCAGATCTTTTTCCGCCGCTTCCTCTTCAATAATGATGTCGCTTGAGCAGATCGGGCATTGGGTTGTTTGCATAAATGGAACTTGTATGTTATTTTTTAAAATAATTTAAGCCTATTTTAAGATTAACAAAATTTTTATGTTTTTACAAGATATATGATTATATTTCTTTACGGCGAAGATAATTTCAGGAGCCGTTTAAAATTAAACGAATTGAAAGACAAGTATCTAAAAGAAG
>MFFY01000002.1 GCA_001778055.1 Candidatus Falkowbacteria bacterium RIFCSPLOWO2_12_FULL_45_13 | reverse complement strand
TTACTTCCGCCGCTTCATCACCGTTGAATTTCTTAGAACCGCCATAAGCGCCGCAATCCTGATGATTGACAATCACCAAGGTCTTAGCATGATGCAAATTGCATGGCACGCTGACGCATTGCATCGGCACTTCAGCCTGATCCGCGCAGTCGTTAATGGCCTTGGCCGCGCCCGGCAAAGAAGGGAAATCAAATGACTTAATATTCAATTCCTCTTCCACGAACTTGACTGTTTCTCGCCAAAACCGGAAATCGATGCAACAAAGCACTACGGCTTCGCAGGTATGGATATTTTTAAATTTAAACTGTAGTTTCATAAACCTTGTTTATCATTCCCGGCGCCGAAGGCGGTCGGGAATCCAGGAGGGAACAGTAATAATATCTCTACTGCTCGCCCGCTTATAAAAATTTTTATTCTGCGCATAGATTGAGATGAAATAATACGTTTCTACTAATAACTCCTTGATTCCCGCCCACTTCGCCGGAGCTCCAGCGAGGCGAGCCTGCGCGGGAATGACAAAATATTATAAATTACTCTAGATTCTTTAACTTCCTCCACCTCTTCACCGCCTTGGTCCTGGCCAGTTCTCTTTCCAGCGCGGCGTTGATTTCGGCGAAATTGACCCGCTCGCCAGCCCTGGCCTGCTGCTTCAGCTCTTCAGCGCGCCTCCTGCCCTCTTCGGCGCGAGCCAAATCAATTTCCTCGGCCCGTTCGGCCGTATCGGCCAAAATCACCACTTTATCTTTCAAGACTTCCAAAAAACCGCCGGAAATGGAAATAACTTCGTCTTCGCCGTTTTTCTTTTTTACGTGAACCACGCCCGGCACCAGGCTTGAGACCAAAGGAATATGGTTGGGCAGAACCGTGATCTCGCCGGCCCTGGTCGGCAAGGTGATTTGTAATATCTCATCTTTCAGCACCACACGTTTGGGCGTGACGATCTCGAATTGTATGAATTTATCAAACATAATTTATTAATGACAAATTTTAAATGACGAATGACAAACCAATGACGAATGATAAAATGACAAATTATTCTTTGATATTTGAACTTTGACATTGATTTGTCATTGGAAATTTGTCATTTGTCATTTCCCACCTCCCCAATATCCCCCTTCATATAAAACTCCCCCTCGCTCTTATCATCATGCTTGCCTTCCAGTATTTCCTTAAAGCCCTTAATGTTATCAGCCAATTTAACGTATTTGCCTTTGTGTCCGGTAAAAGTTTCCGCCACGGTAAAGGGTTGGGACAAAAATCTCTGGATTTTCCTAGCGCGCGCCACGGTTATTTTGTCTTCATCCGACAATTCTTCCATGCCTAAAATGGCTATAATGTCTTGCAAGTCTTTATATCTCTGTAAAACTTTCTGCACGCTTCTGGCCACGCGGTAATGCTCCTGTCCGACAATCTTCGGATCCAAAATAACGGATGAAGAATCTAGAGGGTCCACGGCCGGATAAATCCCCAGCTCGGACAAGCCGCGCGACAGCACCACGGTGGAATCAAGATGCCCGAAAGTCGTGGCCGGCGCCGGATCGGTCAGGTCGTCGGCCGGCACGTAAACCGCCTGAATGGAAGTGATTGAGCCTTTGTCCGTTGAGGTAATCCGCTCCTGCAATTCGCCCATGTCGGTCGCCAGGGTCGGCTGATAGCCCACGGCGCTGGGCATGCGCCCGAGGAGCACCGAGACTTCCGAGCCGGCTTGGGTAAACCTGAAAATATTATCTATAAACAATAAAACGTCTTTATTTTTCTCGTCGCGGAAATACTCGGCCAAAGCCAGGCCGGACAAAGCCACGCGGGCGCGCGCTCCCGGCGGTTCGTTCATCTGACCGAAAACCATGGCCAATTTATCCAGCACCTTAGCCGCTTTCATTTCATGGTAAAGGTCGTTGCCTTCGCGCGTTCTTTCGCCCACGCCGGCGAAAACCGATACGCCGCCATGAGCCTTGGCGATGTTATTTATCAATTCCTGAATCACCACGGTTTTGCCCACGCCGGCGCCGCCGAACAGGCCGACTTTGCCGCCTTTTAAAATCGGGCAGATCAAGTCAATCACTTTGATGCCGGTTTCCAAATTTTCCGTCTTGGTGGATTGCTCAACGAATTTTGGCGCCGACCGGTGAATCGGATATCTTTTAGCTGTTTTCACGCTGGCTCCGCCGTCCACGGGCTCGCCCAAAACGTTAAAAATCCTGCCCAAAGTTTCGTCTCCTACCGGCACGGTAATATTGCCGCCCGTGTTTATGACTTTATCACCGCGCCTTAAACCATCGGTCGGGCCCATGGCCAGGGTCCTGACAACATTGGCGCCCAAATGCCGCTGGGTTTCTAAAACCAGCCTTTCTTGGCTCGCCGACTTGTCCGCCAAATCCTTTTTATCCGCCAAAGCTTTGGCGTCGGGGGAAGCGTCGGAAGAAGCCTTGGCCGAGGATAGCGCCGGCCTCATTATTTCCAAGGCCGTGTAAATTTCCGGCAATTCGTCTTCAAATTGCACATCCACAACCGCGCCGATGATTTGTTTTACTATTCCATGTTTAGTTGTTTGTTCACTCATACTATTACAAATTATTTATTATATTAATATACACATAAAAACACCATTCTCGCATATATTTTCCTCCAACAATTTAAAATCAGATTGACAATGTCGCGGCTACTCCGCCAGCGCGTTGGCGCCGGCCGAGATTTCCGCTATTTCCGAAGTCACGCCCGCCTGCCGCGCCTTATTATAGGACAAAGTCAGCTCGCCCGCCATGTCGGTGGCCGCTTCCGTGGCCTGATGCATGGCCAGGCGGCGCGCGCTCTGCTCGGAGGCGTTAGATTCCAGCAACGCCTGAAACAGCTGAATTTCAATCAGGCGGGGCAGCATCTCATTTAGCACTTCCTCCGGGCTGGGTTCAAAAATATATTCATATTTGAATTGGCCGCTTTGCAAGTGTTTTTTCTCTTTTTCTTCAATTAATTCTTTATTTAAACCCAGCCTCGGATCTTGTCCAACCACGCCCAAATATTCATCCGCCGTGGTTATATCTATGGGTAAAAGCTGCTTGACTCGGGGCAATTGTTTGGCGGCGTTTATAAAATCCGTATAAGCCACCATTACCTTATCATATTGGCCGGATAAATAGTCTTTAATGATCATCCGCGCCACCGGTATAACCTCGCCGACTTCATTAATATAATCCAGCTTGGGAAAATCTGCCGTTACCGGAAAATTAAAGTTTTTATAAACCGCTTGGCCTTTTTTGCCCAGTAAAATAAATTCATGACTTACGCCCCCTGCCTGTTCCCTCTCCTTGCGAAGGAGAGGGTTGGGGTGAGGTTCAGAATGCTTCCTGATTGACTCTAAAACTTTTTTGATGATGACTGAATTAAATCCGCCGCATAAGCCGCGGTTGGAGGTAATTAAAACAACGGCTACTTTTTTAACCCCGCCCCTTTTTGCCTGCGCCGAACCCGCTGAAACGGCGTCCAGCAGCGGATGCGGAGGCCGGCCGTCTTGGCCGTTTGCCCGCGCCAAGTTTAAAACCGTGGCCCAGCTTAAATTGGCGTACGACCGCGTGCGCAAGACCGCTTCAATTGCTTTACGCATCTTGGCCGCGGACACCATTTCCATGGCCCGGGTGATTTTTTTAGTGTTGCCGATGGACTTAATTCTTTTTTTTATGTCGCGGGTGTTGGCCATATCTAGTTATGTCATTGCGAGGAGGCCGTACTCGGCCGACGAAGCAATCTCATTAACCCGTCATTCCCGCGCAGGCACCCTGTTTTCTTTTTTTGCACCGAGGTCAGCACCGAGGAGCAATCCAGAAAAAATATTTAGCTAAAGTTAAATAATTTCTGGATCCCTGCTTTCGCAGGGATGACAAACGGACGCCAACGCCAGCAATGACAACAAAAAAACTAATTAAAAATTATATCATTAAAAATTCATTAAAAATTACAAAATTTAAAATTAAAAAATTATCTCACTAGATATTCCGCCGTCTCTTTATAATCTTCAACCAGCTTCTTCATCTCGCTCTCCAGCTTCTCGTTCAAATCTTTCTTTTCCGCGATTTCCTTCAGTATTTTCTCGGCCGAAGCGGCCGCGTATTTATGCAATCCGGCTTCAAACTCGGAAATTTTTTCCACCGGCACGTCGTCGGCCAAACCGCTCGTCAGCGCGAAGAAAATCAAAACCTGGTTAGCCACGGCAACTGGCGCGTATTGGCCCTGCTTAAAAATTTCCTGCAGTCTCTTGCCGCGCTCCAGCTTGGCTTTAGTGTCTTTATCTAGGTCCGCGCCGAACTGGGCGAAAGCGGCCAGTTCCCTGAACTGGGCGGCTTCCAGCTTCATCTTGCCGGCCACTTTTTTCATGGCTTTAATCTGGGCGCTTGAACCCACGCGGGAAACCGACAGGCCGGCGTCCACAGCCGGACGGTTGCCCTGGTAGAACAAATCCGGCGTCAAATAAATCTGGCCGTCGGTAATGGAAATAACGTTAGTGGGAATGTAAGCCGAGATATCGCCGGCTTGGGTTTCAATGATGGGCAGGGCCGTGATTGAGCCGCCGCCGTGCTCCGGGTTTAGTTTGCAGGCCCTTTCCAGAAGCCGGGAATGCAGGTAGAAAACATCGCCCGGATACGCTTCGCGGCCGGGCGGGCGGCGCAAGAGCAACGAAATTTCGCGGTAAGCCACGGCATGCTTGGATAAATCATCATAAACGATTAGCACATCTTCGCCTTGATCTAAAAAATATTCAGCCATAGCGCAGCCGGCGTAAGGCGCGATATAGAGCAAAGAGGCTGGCGCCGAAGCTCCGGCCAAAACCACGGTGGTATAATCCATGGCGCCGGACTGCTCCAGCTTAGCCACCAGCCCGGCCACCTTGGATTCTTTCTGCCCGATGGCTACGTAAAAGCATTTCATGTTTTGGCCTTTTTGATTTATGATCGTGTCAATGGCAATGGCGCTCTTGCCGATCTGACGGTCGCCGATAATCAGCTCTCTTTGCCCCCGGCCGATCGGGATAATCGCGTCTATCACTTTAATTCCGGTCTGCACCGGTTCTTTGACCGACTGGCGGCTAATCACGCCAGGCGCGATTTTTTCCACTGGATAAAATTTCTCCGCTGCTATTTCGCCTCGGCCGTCCAGCGGCTGCCCCAGAGGGTTAAGTACGCGGCCAATTACAGCTTCGCCCACCGGCACCTCCAGTATTTTTTTTAAACATCTAACCTCGTCGCCTTCCTTAATCTTAGCGCTATCGCCCAAAATGATAACGCCAACCCGGTCTTCTTCTAAATTTAGCGCCACGCCATAAGTTTTATCCGCCGCTTGGCCGCTCGCAAACTCCAACATTTCCGACATCATCGCGTCAGAAATTCCCTCAACGCGGGCGATGCCGTCGCCGACTTCAATCACCCGGCCGACGGTTTGCTCTTTTAGGCTAGATTTATAACCGGCAATCTGCTCTTTTAATTGTTCAACAATGAAATCTTTGGTAGACATATAACAAATTTAAAGTTTAAATATCAAAATGAAAAATGACAATAAAAAATTTAAAATTATTTAATTTTACATTTTGAACTGTCATTTTGATTTTTGCATTTTACATTTTAAATTATTTTATCATCTTGCTCTTTAACTCCTCCAAACTATTCTTCAGGCTACCGTCCAGCACCTTGTCGCCGTACTTAATAATCACTCCGCCCAAAATATTTTTATCAATCCTTTCTTCTATTATAACTTTCTTGGCGTCTGATAGCTGGGCGATATAACCTTGCAATAATTTAATCATTGTCTTATCTAAATCGCTGGCGCTGGTAATCTCGGCTTCAAGCAGACCATTTTCCTCGTTCCAAATTTTTTCAAATTCCATAATAATTCTTGCCTCTAGAGCAAGCTTATTTTTTTTAGCCAGCAGTTCAACAAACTTCTTTACTATAAGCTTAACCTGGCTGGCTGGTTTGCCTGCCGCTGATTCGTACAGACTCAAGGCGAATTTTTTGGCGGTGATGCGCATTTACATCTCTGTCATTCCCGCGAAAGCGGCCCGCCTGCCGGACGGGCAGGGAATCCAGAAAAGTAATGCCAATTGTGAAATGGCTAAATTTCTGGTTCTGGATTGCGGGTCAAGCCCGCAATGACAAATTAAATTATCTTATTATCTTCTTAATCATCTCCTTGTCTTTCTTCGCGTCCACCTTCTCCCCCAATATTTTTTCCACGGTCAAAATCACCAGCTCAGCCGTTTCTTTTTTAATTTCTTTTAAAGTTTCCCGCTTTTCCGCTTGCATTTTCTCTTTTTCCTGATTAATAATCTGGCCGATTTCTTCTTTGGCGCGAGCGACCATGCCGGCTTTTCTCGAGTCGGCTTCACGCGCGGCTTTTTCTAAAATCAAATTAGCTTGTTTTTTCGCTTCCGCCATCTGGCGATTATAATCTTTTTCCGTTTCAGCCAACTTTTCTTCAACTTTTTTAGCGTCATCCAGACTTTTAGCAATTTTACCGGATCTTTCCGCCATCACTTTGGCCAAAGGTTTAAAGGCAAACCAATACAACACGCCGAAAACAATGGCGAAATTAACCACCTGCGCCAAAAATAGCCGCCAGTCAAGGTGAAATGTTTTGATTAGGCTTTCCATAGCAGATAATGCAAAGTATAAATTTCAAAATGTAAAATAATTTTAAACCCCAAATCACAAGCACCAAATTACAAACAAATACTAAATTCAAATGACCTAAATTCTAAAGGGTTTGTGATTTTTAATTTTACATTATCATTTTGATTTTTGATGGTTTAATACTTAAAAATGGTTGGTAATTTTTTGGCCAAATCAAAAATTTATCTTACGGACAGCTTATTTGTTGCTATTTAGGCGCGTAAATACTAAATTAGTATATTGATACACACACTAATTCAAATCGATTTAAATTTGTTGTTAATCTACGCCTAATCTTACAACGAAAACAAAGTTTTCACCAACCAATTTTAAGTATTAAACCTTTTTGATTTTTGCATTTTTAGTAATCTCGCCACTATCCCGAAGAGTCGGGACAGTTCGCCAAATTACTAATTAATGCTAAAGGCGATAACCAGGGCGTAAATAGCGATGGCTTCGGCAAAAGCCGCCGCGATCAGCATGGTGATTAAAATTTTGCCCGAAGCTTCCGGGTTGCGGCCGATAGCTTCCATGGCTTTAGCGCCGATAAAACCGATACCCAGGCCAGGGCCGATAGCTCCCAAACCGATAGCTAAGGCTTTGGCCAGCATGACTGTGTCCATAGATTTATCCGCGTAACTCGTAACGCATAACGCATAACGAAATTACGTTTGAATTATTTTGTTATTTTATTCGCGTTACGCGTTGTGCGTTACGCGTTGTGCGATTTAATGTTCTTCCGCCGCGGTCATCATGGTCAGATAGGTTAAAATCAGCATGGCGAAAATCAAGGCCTGAATCGCTCCGACCATAACTTCTAAAAACATGAAAGGAATCGGCAAACCATAAGCCAAAATAGCCGCCGTGGCGGCGACTAAAACTTCGCCGGCGAAGATGTTACCGAAAAGACGGAAAGACAGGCTGGCGATTTTGGCTAATTCACTAATAATTTCCAGCAAACCGACAAAAAATTTAATCGGATTGACTATTAAGACCGCCGGTTCCTTAAATATTTTTTTAGGCATCTCAAACAAAACTTTTAAATTGATAAACTTGTTAAAGTAATTCCAGCCGCCGACAGCGGTAATGCCGAAAATATGGCTGGCCGCCACGCCGATAACGGCCAAGGCGAAAGTAGTGTTTAAGTCAGCCGTACCGCCGCGAAAAAAAGGAATAAACAATTTTTCGCCGTTTTCCGCGACGACCTGGCCGATTGAACCGATGCCAGGCAAGAGCCCCAGCCAGTTATTAATCAAAATAAAAACAAAAAAGCTGAAAATAAAAGGAAAAAATTTAAAAGTTTTTGCCCGCGAACCGGTAACTGAATCAAACACGTCTAAAAGCGCTTCCACGACAGCTTCTAAAAAATTTTGAACGCCGCGAGGAATTAATTTTATCTTAGTTCTGAAATAAAGGCCAAAAACCGCTACGGCCAAAACCGCCAGCCAGGTATTAAGCAAAGAATTGGTGATGGGAAAACCGCCGATTTTATAAACTTGCTCGGCGTATAGGGTATGTTCGGTGACAATCGCTGTTTGAGTTAGCAAAACCTCGGCATCTTGTTCAATATTAACAATCATATAAAAACATATTTGGGATATTTAAGATTATCGGGATTTGAGGATGCGAATCATCCCAAATATCCTAAATATCTCAAACATCTTAAAAATCCCAATGTCTTAATTCTTTCCGTTTTTTTCAAATTTTTCTAACTCCCGGCTCGCGCTTTTAATAAGTCCGAAGATAGAAATCGCGAAGGCTAGGCCCAGGCAAATTAAAAATAACCAAGGGGAGCTGTCGTATTTATTATCCAGCCATTCTCCCAGATACAAGGCGATTATAATGGGCACGGCAATCCAAACTGACAATTTCAGAAACATGATTATGGCCGGCTGCCACCATGCCGCTTGTCCCGAGCCGCTTGCGCCGAGCTTTGCCGAGGTAGGTTGAGGGACTCGGGCTTCTTGGTTATTATTCTGTTCTGCCTTCTTAAGACCACCGGCAACTGTCATATTTTCTTAAAAAATATTCAAGGGCGGTATTGTCCTTGAATGTTTTATATTTATTCACAGCCACGGCTAGGTCTGCCCACTTACTTTATACAGTAAAATACCATGAAAGTCAATAAATATAATGCGAAAACGTGAATCAATATGCGAATTCCGCAAATAAGAAATTAGCGGCATTCGCATGAATTCGCGGATTCGCATTATATTATATGCTAAACAACCCTCTGGCGTTAGCCGTGCTGATTTCCGCGACCCTGACAAAACTTAAATTTTTTATTTCCGCGATCCTTTCGGCCACCCGTTTAACCAGCAGCGGTTCGTTTCTCTGCCCGCGGAACGGTTCCGGCGTCATATAAGGGCAGTCGGTTTCAACCATAAATTTATCATTCGGCAGGCGGCGGATTAAATCATCCCATTTGACGGAAAAAGTAATCAGCCCGGTAAACGAGACGATCAAGCCCAAAGAAAAATATTGCCAGGCCAGTTCTTCGTCGCCGGAGAAGCAATGCATCACGCCCCAAACCTTATCTTTCGGCCAAGAGCTCTTATATTCTTTCCTGAAAACCTTTAAAATTTGGAGCATATCGTCGTGCGCTTGCCGGCAATGAATAATTACCGGCAACTTTAAATTATGCGCCAGCCGCAGCTGCTCATAAAAAATTTCCTTTTGCTTTTGTTTGATCGCTTCCAGATCGGAGGTAATGTCAAGCTGGTAATAGTCCAAACCGATCTCGCCGATGGCCACCACTTTTTTAAATTGCCCCAATTTTTCATAGACATCATAGCTAAATTCCTCCTCCCGCGTATTAAACCCATAATCATCGCCGGAAACATTTTGCGCGTGGGTATGCATCGGATGCAAGCCAACGGCGGCATAAACGCCTTTTTCGTATTTATTGGCGTATTCCAAGGCGCGCTTGGAAGTCTTAACTTCCGAGCCCACCAGAATCATCCAGGTCTCGGCCGCTAAAGAGCGGCGGATGACCTCGTCGGCGTCCGCCTTAAAAGCGCTAAAATTTACGTGGGCATGGGTATCGATGAGCATAAATAAATTCATGCCCCTTTGATAAAGGGGGTTGGGGGATTGTTTTTACAATATAAAAAATAGTTTAATTTTAAATTATAAATTATAAATTTTAATTGAATTTCAAATGTCATAATTTCAAATTTAAAATTCTTGAAAAGCTATTCTCTTATCACCTTAACATTCCCCATATCCCTTATATCCACCAGCCTTGACGGCTTCTCTCCGGCAATAGTTCCCGCGTCAACCGCTAAATCCGGCAGATGCTTAAAATACTTCCCCAGATTCTGAACATTATCCAGCGACGGCTCACCGGTTTTGTTTAGGCTAGTGGAGACAATGGGAAAACCGGCTTGCTTAATTATTTTAATCAAAAATTCACTTTTTGGCAATCTAACGGCCAGACTATTTAAGCCGCCGGTCAATTCGGCCGGCAAATTGCGCTTGCTTTCCAAAATAACTGTGACTGGTTTTTGCGCCACCCCCTTGTAAAGGGGGGTTGGGGAGGTTATATGGTTAAAGCTAGCGCACCCAGGCCAAATCGCGCGTAAATATCCTTCCTGCTCCTCGCTTACAAGACAATACTGCTTGAGCATTTCAAAATCGCTAACCAGCGCCAGCATCGCTTTCTCGCCTTCTCTTTTTTGCGCGTCTCGTCCCTTTATCTTCTTTATTTTCTTCACGGCCAGCTGATCGCGGGTATCACAACCCAGTCCATAAATTGTGTCCGTGGGATAAGCGATAACCTGCCCACGTTTTAAGTAAACCACAATTAAGTCAATCTGTTCTTGGGTTATTTTGTTTATGTCTATTTTTATGGTTGGCATTTTGGATTTTGTCATTCCGGCCTACGAGCCTGCCTGTCCGGTAGGCAGGCCGGAATCTATGTTTTAATTTTTCTCGCTTTTTTCAATATTCTCGCTACCCCTTTATCCGCGTCCACTTCCACGCCCTTTAAATTTTTAAGGTCGGCTGTCGGTCTTTATCTCTGATATGATTATAAACAATGCCAATAAATTCTTTAGCGGTTTTTATGGCATCGGCCGCCTCCTTCTCGCCGATTGTGCCAAATGGTTCATAAATCGCTTTGTTTCTTTTTTTTCGCATCTCGTCAAAACTGCCAATCAAACTTACATATTTATTGCCGAATTTCTGGCCGACAAATTCTATAATTATTTTATGGTGGCCGACAGTACTCCGAGGCCGCCGGCCGAAACTTAGCATAAAACCTAGCGATGCCCGAATCATGGCTTCGTAGGCCGCCTGAAAGCCTGATTGCTCATCAACCTTTAAAATTTGTTCGGCTTTTTTCAATCTCCTTTCAACGCTTTCCAGAAAACTGCGAATCTGCAAAAAATTTATTTCTTGCTGTTTGGTAGTTTTCATAATTTTCCGGCGATAATTTCGTGCTTATTTTTCAAAATATCGCTCAAGAATGGATCTTTTGCCCGACGCTTCTTTTTAAATTCGTTTTTTGAATAAATCGTTAAATTTATTTCTCTATTAAGCTTCTTCTCAAGACCGCGAACGAGATTATAAAACACTTCCTGTTTTAAGTCGCTTACGATAAAAACATCAATATCACTCGCTTGGTCCTCATCGCCATGAGCGAATGAACCGAAGAGCAGAGCCAACTCAAGGCCGGATATTTTTTTTAAAGCTTCTTTTAAGATGCTATTTACTCCGACCGTTTTTTTAATTATTATTTTTAGCTCTTTAAAAGTCGGGAAAGATTTATTCAATTTATAAAATTTCAATTTGCCTCGGCTCTCGGCGGTAAACAATCCTTGCGCTTCAAGCTGGCGCAACTCCCGAGAAAGATTGGTAGGATCAACGCTTAACCTGCCGGCCAATTCGCGCACATAAAACGAAGCCTCTGTATTGGAAAAATACAGGCCTAAAAGTTTTCGTCTTAATTTTGATTTGCCAAAATCCAGCATAGTTTTGTAGTAGTTACCTACTACAATTGTAGTAATTACCTACTACAATGTCAAATTGGATTATCATTGCGGGCTCCCTGCCTGACGGTAGCCAGGAAGGCCGGCATGATAGAAAAAGAGCCAACATAATAATTAAACACCGACCAACTGATCAAATCGATTCTGTCCGAAATCAATAAATTTTTTCAAAAATTTATAATTGTCATTGACTGTTTCCACTCGTTGCTGGTCAACCTCATATTCCACGTTCCAACGGTTAAATTCAACAATAAATGACATCATGCGCGCTTTAATTAAAGTATACAGCAACTTTAGCTCCGAACCGGATAACGGATTGATTTCGCTATACTTCTGAATAAATAATTTAGCTTGTCCTGGATTCCAATTATAAGCAAAGGCAACCAAATGCAGGGCAACGGCAATATTCTGAATATAAGGGCTGAATACCATATCGGAAAAATCTATAATACATTTCAACTTTCCCTCTTTTACCAGCCAATTATGCGGCACGATGTCATTGTGAATCAGCCCGGCTGGCATTTTTAAAAATTTCTGTTTTATTTTTCTATATTCAGCAAAAACATTTTTAAAAATTTCTCTGTCATAATCTTTAGGCAAAAGAGGAACAAATTTTTCTAAAATCAAGGCGCATTTAAGATCCCATTCATAATTTTGCCTGGCCTTTGACCCGTCTTTAAAATGTTTTAAGACCTGATCCATTTTCGCGGTTTCCGCCGCGACTTCAATCGCCAGAGAATCGGATAATGGCTGTTTATGCATATTATCTCCGTCCACAAAAGCCATTACACAAACATATTTTCCGTCAACTTCAGTCGCTAATTCCCCTTGGCTGTTTTTTAACACACTCGGCGTTTTTATCCCTGATTTATGCGAAAAATCCATCGCTTCCAGCTCAAATAAAATATTTTCTGTCTTAATTTCAATTCCTTCAAAAATTTTTATAACATACTGCCCTTCCCGAGTCCGAATGTAATAATTGGAATTCTCATAACCAGAAGTGTAAAGGAAAAAACGATCAATCTTTCCCAAATTATCGTATTGATCTGAGATACTCTGCAAAAAAATTTTATCGTAATTTTGCCTCATATGACTATTGTCATTGCGGCCTCCGAGCCTGCCTGTCCGGCCTGCCTGCCGGTAGGCAAGGTAGGCAGGCTGCAATCCAGGAGGGCGTAGCAGGAACTTGACTTATGAAGCAACGTGTTCCAATCCCGCACCCCTGGATGCCCGATCAGGTCGGGCATGACAAACAAAAGAATGGTCGCCCAATTCTTAATTCATAATTCTTTATTCATCTATCTCCCCTTATTCACATGCACCACCTTGGCCGGCGGAAAGCCGTTGAAGTAGGTGGCCGAAGCGTGGGAATAAGCGCCGATGTTTTCGGCGTAGAGCAGGTCATGAATTTCCAGGTTGTCCGGCAATTCATCGGCCAGAGAAATCGTGTCAAAGGCGTCGCAGGTCGGGCCGAAAGTGGCGCAGACCGCGGTCGGTGCTTCTTTAAAAGCGCGCAAAGGATAATGCTGATGGTCGAACACCTGGCCGGAAAAAGTGTGATAAACGCCATCGTTCAAATAATAGCAGGTTTTGCCGTCGCGGACGGCTTTGCCGATAATTTTTACGACCAAGGTGCAGGCCGTGGCCACCATAAACCGCCCCGGCTCGGCAATCACCTGGATATTATCCTTTTTAAACAGCCGTTTGATTTCCGAGTTTATTTTTTTAGCCAAGACGGTGAATGATTTTACATCCGGCGTGTATTTCACCGGAAAGCCGCCACCAATATCTAAGACTTTTTCCCGACTGCCGTCTTTGCACTTGAAACCAATAGGATATTTCCTTAATTCCGCTTCTTTAAAAATGGATGAGGCGAAATTTAAGGCCTGCATGTAGTTGTCGAAATTATTGCACTGGCTGCCCACATGAAAGCTGATGCCTTCCACGCCCAGACCCAAGTTGGTGGCTTGAGTTATCAGGTCAACCGCCTCGCCCGGATGAGCGCCGAACTTGCTGGACAGCTCCACCATAGAGCCGGTGTTGGGCACGCGGATGCGCAGGACCAGTCCGGCGTCCGGCGCGTGCTCCTTGATTTTTTCCAGCTCGGACGGATTGTCAAAAGTCACTAAAGGCTTATAGGGATTCAGTTCTTTTAAAGTTTCCACCGGCTTAATGGTGTTGGCGTAAATTATTTTGTCCCAGATGAAATCCTGGCGTTCCTGGTCGGGCAGATTTTTTATGTTTTCATGAACTACCATGAATTCCGGCATAGACGCCACGTCAAAACTGGCGCCCAAGTCAAACATGGTTTTAACGATTTCCGGATGCGAGTTGGCTTTGATGGCGAAATAGGGCTGAACCTCGGGCAATTTTTCCCTGAATTCTCGGAAATTAGCCCTTAGTTTATCATGATCAATGACAAAAATCGGCGTGCCGTGCTTGGTCGCCAAATCCAACAATAATTTTTTTTCTACTTGGTTCATAAAAATCCAATAATGCAAATCCGCATAATAAATTAATGCGAATCTGCGAATTAACGCGAATTCCGCGAATAATTAATATATATGAATTATGCTAGTTATTTTATAAGATAATTCTTTATAGACAACCTTATCCATAAAATTTGCGGCATTCGCAATTTAATTTGCAGTATTCGCATTATCTTAATCCACAAACAAAAAATTCTTGAACTGCCAAATATCTTTTTTATCAATCTTAGAGGCCGGATTTTCTTTAAAATAAACCGTGCGGTTTTTTAGCGGCGTCCAATCCGAAGCTTTGGAAACTAATTTACCTAAATATGGCTTGGCGATATCCAAAACGAAATCATGGGGCAGATCATCGGGCAGATTTATGCCCTGGCGGGGATTTTCTATCATCCAAAGCACGGCCGCGACCACGCCGATGGCGACTTGAATCGTGGTGGCGTTTTGCCCAGGCACTAAGCGCCTGGCTTCCGCGATGTCCAAAATACTGCCGGTCCACCAGGAATTGTATTCATGCCCCATCAGGAGCGCACCTAATATATCGGCGCCGGAAATGATTTCATCACTCATAATCCTTAATTTCGGCGGCAGAACATAATTTCGGCCGCGCAATTCATAGAGCGATGATAAAGTTTCATGGCAGGGCATGTAAGCGTAATGCACGGTCGGCCGGTAAACCGCTTTCTTGCCATGTCCGGGGTCGGCTGGGTCATCTTTCCAGACGGTTAAGCGATCGGACAAACCGAAGGCCTCGCCATGCCGGATAACCATGCCCACGATTTCCTCGTCCGGCACCCATGATCTGACCCAGGTATTAATTCCCATCTGGGCCAAAAATATCTGATTTTTCGGTCCGCGGGGCGGAATAAAAGCCAGAGCCGGCAACTCTTTCTCGTGCGTGCCCCAGCCCATTTCTGCCGGCGCCGTGCCTTCTTCCCTTAAGCCTTCAATGCTCCAGGTGCCGACGAATTCATCAACCTCTTTCGGCCGATTGGTAATCTGCGTGTCCCGCTCGCTGCAATGGATGACTTTAACGTTCAGATTTTTAGCCAGCTGCGCGAAATTTTTATCTTTTAAATATTGTTCCAGTTTTCCCTTGTCTTGGCCCGCGGCTTTTTTATCGGCCATTAATTTTTTGGCGATATCCGTTAAACCCAGCTTAACAAAATGAGAGAGCAGTCCCGGGTTGGCGCCGTGATCAACCACGGCCGTGGGCGCGTCGCGCCAATCTTTTGACAACTTTCTTAATTGCATCTGCCGCCAATAAAGCGATTTTTCATACGGCGTTTCGGTGAAAACCCCGGCCAGCGAATCCCAAACCTCAACCGAGGTATTGGCATATAAAACGTTATGTTCATGGCACCAGCCGATAATATCATTGGCGCCGATATTCCAGGCTAAATCTACGAGCAAGCCGCCGTCTTCCATATGTTTAGATAAAACCTGATCAAAATTATCCGGCGTGATTTTTTTACGAACATATTTTAAACCTCGGTCGGTATATATTTTTAGAGACTCCGCTTTATTTTCAAAGTCCATAACAGTAATATTCGGAAGCGGCGCGTCAATTTTTTCCAATAAAATCGGCAGGGTACAGCGCGCCACCGCGCCGAAACCCACCATGAGAATTTTGCGGTCAAACGGCTTCCGTTCTCCGCTTGATGTTGTTGGTAATTTTTGCATATTCATATTTATTGCCCCATAAGATATTTTACAATTTAAAAAAATTGCAAAATATCCAAGGAGGTGAATATAATTATTTATTTCACAAAAAATTTTTTCGCACGACCGCGCCAATCTCTAAGCCTTATTATTAAATTATAAACACTATTAACAAAATGCGCAAGAGTTTGCCAAGGTTTTTGATTCCTAAAACCCCGCCCCTTTAAAAGGGGCGGGGTTTTATAAAAAATTAAGCTTGATAATTCCCTAAGCGCCAAATTTATCTACTATAAAACTTACGCGGTTAACTGCCTGAACGGAGGTTTTTCAAACGCGCAAGTCTTATATTAATAATCTTTTTGACAATCCCCCGTTCCGCGTCCACTTCCACCAAATCGCCGTCACGCAAAACTTTGGTGGCGATTTTGGTGCCAACAACGCAAGGTATTTTCAATTCGCGCGCCACGATGGCGGCGTGGCAGGTTATACCGCCGTCGTCTGTCACTATGGCCGAGGCTTTTTTCATAGCCGGTACCAGGCTGGGGAAAGTCGTGTGCGACACCATGATATCCCCTTTCTCCATTTTAGACATATCTTCAGGTAAATTTATGATTTTCACTTTGCCCCTGACCTTGCCGACAAACGCCGCCGTGCCTTTTAATGCGCCGCTTTGGCTTATTTTAATTTTTTCAAAAGTCTGTTTTTTTAAAAATGCCCTAGCCCTTTGGCCGGTGTAAATTCTTATTTTGCCATTCCGGCAATGCATAATGCTGAATTTAAATCTCCGGTTCAGCTCATCAACGCCGAATTTTTTATAATTTTTCATTTCCGGTCCGGCGATATATTTCATCTGCATGAGCGACAGACCTATCCGCCGGCTCAGCTCTTTTAAAATTTTGTCAAATAAACTACCTCGCAGCAAGCTGACGAGGTATTAAATCTCGAAAATCCTTGCTGGTTGGCCTAAATTCGATTGTAATATA
>MFFY01000001.1 GCA_001778055.1 Candidatus Falkowbacteria bacterium RIFCSPLOWO2_12_FULL_45_13 | reverse complement strand
AACGCGTTTTGCCGCCCTGCCGGTATTAATGAATAAATTTTAGAAAAATATTTTGTTTTAAAGAGGTATTTTTCTACACCCTAAATATACGATATTCCTTTAATAAATTATCTAAAACCTTTTTCATTTGCTGATTAGTCTTTTTACGCCAATCAATTCTTTTTAATTTTAACCCCTCTTTATACAAAAATTTTGAATCCTGAAGCTCACGTTTAACATAACCCTCAAACCAGCCGTCATTTTTCTTTAAATGATCAACTATTTCTTTTTCAAATGGATTATATTCTTTAGCCGGCCAATACATCATGTGATTTAAATAGGTTCGGTTGCCGATAACATGTTTGATTTTGGCGATCTTGGCATTGTGCTTTGTAAAGGAAGAATTAATCACAAATCTTAGAAATACTGGCAATTTGCCCGATGGCTTAATCCTCCATTGGCCAGAATGTTGTACTGCGCTAGACATAAAATTATTTATTAATATTTGGCAAAATATATTTGGGCGGGAGTTTTGTAATCAAGCGATTGGTGTCTTCTTTTTTCGTTGTAGAATTTAAAGTATTCGCTTAGCCCCTGGCCGGCTTCCCCGATGTCCGCGTATTCGTTCAGGTAGATATTTTCGTATTTAACCGTCCGCCATAATCGTTCCGTAAAAATATTGTCCATGCACCGGCCGCGTCCGTCCATCGATATTCTAATTTCGCTTTCTTCTAAAATGTTGATATAGTTTAGACTCGTATATTGCGCGCCCTGGTCGGAATTATGAACTTCTGTTTTGTTTATCTTAAGGGCTTGCTCAAGCGCCTGAATGCAGAAAATATTTTCCAGCGTTGGCGATAGCTTCCAGGCTACGACATAGCGCGAGTACCAGTCGAGAATGGCAACGAGATAGGCAAAATATTTTTTCAGTTTGATGTAAGTGATGTCCGTCCCCCAGACTTGATTCGGCCTGATTATCGGCAAACCCTTTAACAAGTACGGGAATTTCTTGTGCTGCTTGTCCGAAGAGCTTAAATTCAGCTTTGGCCGCGGGTATATGGCGTTTAATCCCATTTCTTTCATCAGGCTGATAATCCTTTTTTTGCCGATATTGATGCCGTATTCTTCTTTCAGCTCCGGTTTAATCCGCCGGTGGCCGTAAAACGGGCATTGAGTAAAAATTTTGTCGATAGAGTTCATGATCTGAATGTCTCCCGGATTGACGGTCGGCTGGTAGTAAATACTTGATCGCGAGATGTCTAAAAGCTCCGCTTGGCGCAAGGTTGATATATCGGGATGCTCTTTATTCGCCAAAGTTAATCTCTCGGGGTAGCTCAAGCTTGAATTTTTTTTCAGCCACGAGATTTCTACTTCCCGCCGGCCGATGGTTTGGTAAAGTTCATCGATGATTCTTTCCTGCGAATGGTTTTCCTTTTTCCGCTTGTCGGTAAACAGGACTGCCAATTCCTCTTCCGCTAATTTTTTCCACTTGCCGATTTGATTGGGATGAACTTGATAATCACTAGACAGCTTGGAAATCTTTTCGCCCCGAAGAGCGGCTAAAGCGATGGACGCTTTCTGCTTTGGAGATAGATGTTTCATACGTTTTCATTCTACCATATTCTCCTAATACAGTTGTCCAGTATATGGGTACATTATAGTATAACGATGGCCTCCAAATCCATTGTCGGGGGTTCGATTCCCTCACCCCGTGCCAAAAAGCATTGTATTAATGGAGTTGACATTTTGGCCAATCTAGGCTAGACTTTAGTTTGTAAGAGTTATTTTCCTTTCCTTATGCTTTTTTAGCTGTAGGTAGGCAAAATAAGAAAGTCGACTTACAACTTAATTATCAAGGGGATATGAAACCCCTAAAAGCATCAAGGAAAGTTATGAACAAAAAATTATACGTCGGTGGTTTGTCTTATTCAACCACCGAAGGCAGCCTGAAAGAAGCTTTTTCCCAGGCCGGCAATGTGGTTTCAGCCATCATTATCATGGATAAGATGACTGGCCGCTCCAAAGGCTTCGGTTTCGTGGAAATGACGACCGAGGAAGAAGCGACCGCTGCCATTGAGATGTTTAACGGCAAAGAACTGGATGGCCGCGCTATCACCGTCAATGAGGCCAGACCTCAAGAAGATCGGCCGAAGAGAAGTTTCGGCGGCGGCAGAAGCTTTGACCGCAACCAAGGCAGCCGCGGCGGCAGTAATTGGTAAAAAGATTATTGCGTAAATAAAATCACCCCCGCCAAATTTGGCGGGGGTGATTTTATTTTAATCAAATCTTAATTTAAATGTAGTAGCATAATAACGACTAACGCGGTTAACTGCCTAAAACGGAGGTTTTTAGAATGCCTAAGTCCTATATGAATTATGCTAACAATATTTTACCAAAAATTGAACCATCTGTTGAATTTTAGCTCACTTTACATAATGAGATGGTTACAAAACTATTTTTGCTGCAATTTGCTATTTTTCGGCCAGGCTTCGTCAAACTGGCGCGAAATGATTTTCACCGTAATACTATTACGGCTCAAATCATAACGCTCGGTTTTCCTCGCCTGGCCGAAAAATATCTAAATTTCGCTACGAAATAGTTTTGTAACCATCTCAATCTAACTAGCATAATTCATGTCCTATATAAAATAGTTTTGTAACCATCTCAATGTGCATATATGGAAAAAACATTTTTATTAGTTGTAATATTAATTTTATCAGGCGTGGCGGTTCAGCCCTCAACTAGCCGGGCGGGTGATTTGCCTAAGCGCCTAAATGGCCGGATTTTATTACAAGTCGAGTCCAAGGGCGAGGCTTGGTATGTTTATCCGGTCAGCAAAAAAAGGCATTATCTGGGCCGCCCGGCGGACGCTTTCGCCATTATGAGAAGTTTGAGCCTGGGCGTAAGCAACCAAGACTTTGAGTCGTTTAACGGCCGGGCGCCGGCGCGGCTAGCCGGCGTAATTTTACTTAAAGTTGAGGATTTGGGCAAAGCCTATTACGTCAACCCTTTAAATTTAAAGTTGATTTACTTGGGCCGCCCGGCAGACGCTTTTAATGTAATGCGCGCTCTTGGGCTTGGCATTACCAACGCTAATTTAGAGATGATCGATAAAGATGATAGTTCTCCCGTGGTAACGGTTAGAGAGGTCTGGCTCGAGCTCATCGCCCAAAATTTAAATTCTCCCCTAGCCTTGGTTTCCGCTCCGGATTCAAGCGGCAGATTATTCGTAGCCGACCAAGCCGGTTTAATAAGAATTATAGACAAAAACAGCAGCCTGCTGGCCGAGCCGTTTCTTGATTTAAGAAATAAAATGGCGGTTTTGAACGCGAATTATGACGAACGGGGGCTTTTGGGTCTGGCCTTTCATCCGAATTACAAAGCCAACGGCCGATTTTTTGTCTACTATAGCGCGCCGTTAAGGGCGGGCGCGCCCGTGGGCTGGGACCATACCAGCCGGATTTCGGAATTTAAAGTTTCCGTCGCCGACGCGGATAAAGCCGATGCCGCCGCTGAAAAAATCATCCTTGAAGTTGACCAGCCTCAATCCAATCACAATGCCGGGCAGATTGCTTTCGGGCCGGACAAAATGCTCTATATGCCGATCGGCGACGGCGGCCAAGCCAATGACGCCGGCTTAGGCCATGCGGCCGGAGGCAACGCGCAAGACATAAATCAGCTGTTAGGTAAAATTTTGCGCCTTGATATTGATTCTTCAAGCCCTTACGCCATCCCCGGCGACAATCCTTTCGTCGGTGCGAACGGACGAGACGAAATCTACGCCTACGGCTTCCGCAATCCTTTCCATATTTCTTTTGACGCCGGCGGTTCGCGTCTGCTTATAGCCGCAGACGCCGGTCAGAATCTATGGGAAGAAGTCGATCAGGTGATTAAAGGAGGGAATTACGGCTGGAATATAAAAGAAGGCCGCCATTGTTTTGACCCCGACAATCCCAACGTTTCTCCCGCCGCCTGCTCCGGCGCGGGAAAAATTTTGCTTGATCCGGCGTTGGAATATAAAAATATTAACCAAGGGCAGGGCGGTTTGGGCGCCGCTGTCATAGGCGGCTATGTCTATCGGGGGAACGCCATCCCCGGCTTGCGCGGCAAATATATTTTTGGGGACTGGAGCAAATCTTTTTCCCGGGGCGACGGTACATTATTGGCGGCCGATATCAAGGATAACGACTGGCCATATAAGGAGTTAAGGATAAAAAACATGACCAATGGCAGATTAAACGCGTTTTTAACCGGCTTTGGCCAGGATGAAAATAATGAACTTTATGTTTTTATCAAGGCTAATAGCGGGCCGGCCGGCGCTACGGGTAAAATTTATAAAATTATTTCACCGGCGGCTAACAACGGCCGCGCCGACAGCTTCATGAGCGGGACAATAATCGCGCAATAACTGAATTATAATAAAAATACCGCTTATTTTTTAAGCGGTATTTTTATTTCGCTGGCTGTTGACGTTCGGCTATATTAATAAATCAAAATCAGCCAAGGATGTTAAAGGGCTCAAAACCTTGAATAATTCATCTGATAACTGTAAGATAAAAACATAACCATGGCGTAATTATTAACTTTAGAAATACGGCCAAATAAAAAATCAGTCTATTAAGCGCTGAATTTTATATGCCGGCAAAAAATAAAATTTCCCAATTGATCAGGCTGAAAAAACCGCTGGTGATTTTTGACCTGGAAACCACCGGCTTGTCGGTTAATTATGACCGGATTATTGAAATCGCTTATTTAAAGATTTGGCCGGACGGCCGTACGGAAAAAGGCGATTTATTTTTAAATCCGGAAATGAAGATCCCGGCCGAAGCCTCGGCCGTGCACGGCATTGCGGATGACCAGGTGAAAAATATGCCGACTTTTAGAGAAAGGGCCGAAGAATTTTGGCGGATATTTAAAGATTCTTCTTACAGCGGTTTCAACGTCTTGAGTTTTGATTTGCCCTTTTTAAAGCGCGAGTTTTTAAGAGCGGGTAAAGATTTTGATTACGCCAGTGCGAAAATTATTGACGCCAAAGTGATTTATCATTTTATGGAACCCAGGACCCTGGCCGCGGCTTATAAATTTTATTGTAAAACTGAGCATGTGGAAGCGCATAACGCTTTAGCCGATGTTGAAGCCACGGCCAAAATTTTAACCAAGCAGCTGGAAAAATACAACGAGACTCGGGACTGGGATTTTATTTACAGGATCCATCATGCTTCGGACGACCGCTTCGTTGATAATGACCGCAAGTTTTATTGGCGCGATGGCCAGGCCTATTTCGCTTTTTCCAAATATAAAGACCGCAGCTTGGCTGAGATCGTTTTAATCGATCAAGGGTTTCTAAACTGGATTCTAGGCACTGACTTTTCCGAAGAGACCAAGGATATTATCAGGAAAGCCCTGAACGGGGAGCTGCCGAAGAAAATAAAAGATATAAATTAACACGGATTAATACAGATTGACACAAATTGAAATAGATTTCGACCGCGAAATGAGTTGTGCTATAATTAAATCATAATTATTTATTGTTTTGTTTCTTGTCATAGGTTATTATAAGGGTTTGGTTATTTATTTGTTAATGCTTATTTTCGCATGGCTTTTAGCTCAAGGTGGATTGCTGGTTTATCAAAAACTGAAAAAATAATTAGCTTCGCGGATAAAAAATCACCGCCTCTGTGACGGTATTTTTTGTTTCGCCGATTGACGCAGGGTCATTAGTGTGATAAATTCACGTCACATAACCATGCTTCGCTTGCTAAAAATACCATGTCCCAATACTACAACTCTCAGCGCGTCAAAGGCTTATATCAGCCTGGCGCCAAACAGCCCTTCAAGCTGTCTCGCTCTAAAATAGATTTATTTATAGAATGTCCGCGCTGTTTTTACTATGACCGCCGCCTGGGAGTGGGCCGGCCGCCGGGATTTCCGTTCGCTTTAAATTCGGCCGTGGACGCGCTGTTAAAACAGGAGTTTGACGTTCATCGGGCCAAGGGTACGAAACATCCGCTGATTGAAAAATACGGCATTGACGCCCGGCCGGCGGCGCACCAGGATTTGGACAAATGGCGGCATAATTTTACCGGCATTCAATATCTGCATCAGCCGACAAACTTTTTAATTTTTGGCGCGATTGACGACCTGTGGCAGAATTCTCAAGGCGAATATATCGTGGTGGATTACAAGGCCACGGCCAAAGTTGAAGATATAACCAAATTGGACAAAGACTGGCATGAGGGCTATAAAAGGCAGATGGAAGTTTATCAATGGCTGTTAAGGCAAAACGGCCATAAAGTCGCGGAGACGGGATATTTTGTTTATTGCAACGGTAATGCCGACGCCGAAGCCTTTGACCAAAAATTGGAATTCAGGGTTAATTTAATTCCTTATGCCGGCCGGACAGATTGGGTGGAACAAACCATTCTTAAAGCCCATCAATGCTTAAACAGCGATAAACTTCCCAGGGCAAGCTGGGCTTGCGATTATTGCAATTATATTGAAGCCGTGAATAAAAGAATTATTTAACTAAATTCATTAAATTTATGACCAGCCAACTAGTTAAATCAACCGGCTGTTGCGAGCCGTTTAATCCGGAATCGTGGCAAGACAAAGAAATCGTCTGGCAAGACAAGATTTTTGTCAAAGACCATGTCGCCAGTTTTTTCCATATCCCCCTGAATATGGGGGAAAAAATAGTTAAGAATCTGGCGCTGATTGAAAAGGCCGGAGCCAAGGCCGTTTATCAGCTGATGCTCAATGACGAAAAATCGCTTTGGGGCTCGGACATTTACATTGACGTGGCCAAGGAAGTGCCTGGAGCTAAGATGGCTAAACTTTCCGGCACCTATCTGACCAAAGTTTTTGAAGGGCCGTATAAGGAGACGGGCAAATGGGCCAAGGAAATGGCGGAATACGTCAAGGCCAAAGGCCGGGAAATGAAAAAATTGTATTTTTCCTATACCACCTGCTCCAAATGCGCCAAGGCTTACGGCAAAAATTACGTGGTGCTTTTCGCGCGGGTGGATTAAAAAATACCGGCCATAATTTAAAAATAACCGGCGATGCTCGGTTATTTTTATTCTGGGGGCAGGTTGAATTATTCACCGATAAATGTTAAATTGAATACATGACAGACGACAATAACGAAAGAATCATCGCTCCGGAAGAGGCCGGGGACGATAAATCTCTGGACCTGACTTTAAGGCCCAAACGGATTAGCGAATTTATCGGCCAGAACAACATCAAGAAAAACCTAAAAATTTTTCTTGAAGCGGCGCAAAAGCGGAAAGAACCGATTGAGCATGTCTTATTATATGGTCCGCCCGGGCTGGGCAAAACCACCCTGGCTCATGTGATCGCCAACGAACTGGGAGCCAATATCCGGGTTACCTCGGGCCCGGCCATAGAAAAGAGCGGCGATCTGGCCGCTATTTTAACCAACCTCAACGCGGGGGATATTTTATTTATTGATGAAATCCATCGTTTAAACCGCACGATTGAAGAAGTGCTCTATCCGGCCATGGAGGATTACGCCCTGGACATCATCATCGGCAAGGGGCCATCGGCGCGAACCTTGAGGTTGGACCTGCCGCATTTCACCATCATCGGCGCCACCACCAAGATCAGCCTGTTGTCGTCGCCCCTGCGCGACCGCTTCGGCATGACTTATCACCTGGATTTTTACGAGCCCGAGGACATAAAAAAAATCATTGACCGGAGCGCCGCGATTTTAAAAATCAGGCTGCCGGACGGGCCGTCCCAGGAGATCGCCAAGCGCTCGCGCCGCACGCCCCGGGTAGCCAACCGGCTATTAAAAAGAGTGCGCGATTATTGCCAGGTGGAGGGCGACGGCGGCATTAACGCGGGGCATTGCCTGGAGGCCTTTAAACTTTTGGAAGTGGACGAGTTGGGGCTGGACTGGGTGGACCGGAAAATTTTAGAAGTGATTATTGATAAATTCGGCGGTGGCCCGGTCGGCTTGTCCGCTATCGCCGCTTCCACGGCCGAGGATATCGCCACAGTGGAAGAAGTTTACGAGCCCTACTTAATGCAGCTGGGATTTTTGGACCGGACGCCGCGCGGCCGCATGGCCACGGCCACGGCCTATAAGCATCTGGGGCGGAAAAAACTAGGACAGAGTAAGATGGTTTAGAAGCTTGTGCCATGCCGGGCTTGACCCGGTATCCAGGAGAGTGAGGCAGGAATGTTAAAATTTAAAATGTAAATCTCCCCGGCCCGCCTCGCGTTAATTTGTCTGTTAATAATCGCTGATTATATCTAACGAACATTTATGATTAATAAACAAGTAAACAGCGAGCGGGGCAGGCAAAATGAAAAATTATAATGTAAAATTTAAAATGAATTAATAGTTTTACATTTTCAACTGTCATTTATAACTTTAATATTTGCATTTTGCATATAAGAGTAGTCCGAAATTTCCTCATTTATTTGTAGTTAATATTATAAGACGATTATATTTTCTCCCCCTGGATTCCGGCTTCGTCCGCCTTGGGCGGACTCTCCGCTTGCTGGCGGAGGCCGGAATGACAAACCAAATTTATGACCATTCCTCTAATCGTTTTTTTCTATTTATATTTATTGTTTATCGTGGTCTGGCTGATTTTCAGCATTATCGCGCTTTATCATATCATCAGATATGGTCAAATTAATTATATCAGTATTATGGCGGTTATCATCTATCTGGCAGGTGTCGCGGTTATTTTTTCTTTATCTTTTGTGTTTTTGAGCCAAATTGATTGGACCGCCAGCCTGGCTATCCTGCAGGGCAAGGTCGGCGTTTTCGGCCCGGATTATTAACAGAAAATTACGCGTTTAAAAATTTATAAAAGCGGTTGGCGGCTTAACCGTCTAAGCGCTTCATTAGTATGTTTATATACAGTTTGCCCGGCAAACTGCCCGGCGAAAAAATTATCAAGATTATCAGGCGGGACATTTTTATTTTAATTAAAAAAGTCATTTTAACCTTGATTTTAATCGTCTTGCCGGCGCTGGCGTTTGGCATGATGCTCGCCCTCTATCCCAATCTGCTTAACGGCGAAATTTCCTACCCACTGATAGTTTTGGCGGTCAGCGCTTATGGTTTATTCGTTTGGCTGTTTTCCTTTTTTTCTTTTATTGATTATTATCTGGATTTATGGATTATTACCAACTTGAGAATAATTGACGTCAGGCAGGAAGGCTTTTTTTCGCGCACCGTAGCCGAAGTGAAGTTATTTCAAATTCAGGACGTGACCAGCGAATTGGAGGGATTTTTTCAATTCATTTTCCGCTTCGGCAATGTCTATGTGCAAACGGCCGCGGAAGTCGGTCGATTCGCTTTCGGCCAGATTCCCCATCCGGAAAAAGTCCGGGACATTATTATCAGGCTGGCCGCGCAGGATAAGGAGAAGCACCATCACGACGTGCATCATGCTTAAAAGTTTATGCGACTTAAAGATTTTGATTATCATCTATCCAAGCGATTCATCGCCCAACACCCCGTCAACCCGCGAGATCAGTCGCGGCTTTTAGTTTTGGATAAAAAAATGGGTAAAATTGCGCATCGGCATTTCTTTGATATAGTTGATTATTTAAAAGCTGGCGATGTTTTAGTTTTAAACAATACCAAGGTCATGCGGGCCAGGCTGATCGGCAAAAAAGTCGAGACAGGCGGCAAGATCGAGGTGTTTTTACTCAAAAAGGACGAAAATGTTCCTCTCCTTAATAAGGAGGGGATAAAGGGGAGGTTTGTGTCCGAAACAAAACCCCCGCTTAATCTCCCCCTTGGTAAGGGGGAGATAGAGGGGGTTTGGTCAAACGGAAATACAACCCCCCTTTCCGCCCAAGGCGGATCCGCCGCTGGCGGAAATCCCTCCTTATCAGGGGGGAGAAAGGAAGTCTGGCAGTGCCTGGCGGGAGGCAAGGGCCGGAAAGAGGGTTTAAAAATTAATTTCGCGCGTGGGCTTAAAGCCGAAATTCTGAAGAATAATGGCGACGGCACCTGGAACGTGAAATTCAATCAAAGCGGCCGGGAATTTATGAAGATCGTGGAAAGAATCGGGCAAGTGCCTCTTCCTCCTTATATAAAAAGAGAAAGAGATTCTGTCGGTCTCCGCCAGCTGGCGGATTCCCTCCAGAATGACAAGGGTAGTTATCAAACCGTGTACGCGGCTAAAAGCAAGCTGGGATCAGTGGCCGCGCCCACGGCCGGATTTCATTTTACCAAAACATTGATCCATCGATTGAAGAATAAAAGCGTACAGTTTGAATTGGTGACTCTGCGGGTTGGCTTGGGCACGTTTGCTCCGGTAAAAGCGGATGATATTGTCAAGCATAAAATGCACGCGGAATGGATTGAGGCAAAGGCTGGCGTCATTAGACGAATTTTGAAGGCCAAGCAAGAAGACAGGCGGGTTATTGCCGTGGGTACGACTTCGGTTAGGACGCTGGAAAGCGTATTTGCAAAAATCCCAAATCCCGATAACCAATTTCCAATAAAATTTCAAATTCCAAATCCCAAAGTGAATGCAGGAAAAAATAAAACCTTACGCGTTACGCGTTATGCGCCGCGCGATTATGCCGGTTGGACAAAGATCTTCATCTATCCGGGGTATAAATTTAAAGCCGTCGACGGCCTGATCACCAATTTCCATCTGCCCAAGTCCACGCTGCTGATGCTGGTGTCGGCTCTGGCGGGCAGGCAGGAAATCCTGGCGGCCTACCGATCGGCCATCCGGAAAAAATACCGATTTTACAGTTACGGCGACGCCATGCTAATTATATAGCTGGCTGACTCTGACCTTGACTTTACTAAGTTTTTTAAGTTATAATAAAGTTAAATTTAATTACTAAAGTAAAAACAAAATTCAAAACTAAAGTCTGGTTTATTACTTTTGACTTTTTCCACCGGAGGCGGATCCGCCTCCGGTGGAGACATTTGAGTTTTGACTTATTTCTATGTCCGTACCAGCCAAACGTCGCTCCAGAAGCGAAGCCCGCCGCGGCCGCTCGCATCAGGCCCTAAAGCCGGTAAAATTATTTCAATGCCCCAAATGCGGCAAAGCCATACTGCCTCATCGCGCCTGCGGTTTCTGCGGTTTTTATAATGGCCGGGAAGTCATTAAAATAAAGAATAAAGTTAGGAAAGAGAAATAATAGGATTGTTGGGATTATTAAGATTTTTGTGATTTTTGGGAAAACACAATTATCCTAATTATCCTAAAAATCTCAAATATCCCGAATTTATGTCTAACAGGCATCTGGCCAGAACTATCGCCATGCAGACTTTGTTCAGCTGGGATTTTAACGGCAAGCGCGAGAAAGACTTAAGCCGTTTGATTGAACAGAATTTCAGGCAATTTGCCCCCCAGTTTAATGACCATGGGTTCGTTAAAGCCATTATTAAGGGCGTGATAAAAAATGAAGCCGAGATTGATAAATACATCATCAAGTACGCCACCGAATGGCCGCTGGATCAGATTACCATCGTGGACCGAAATATTTTGCGCATCGGCGTTTATGAACTGGTCTTTGACCAGGATATACCGGCCAAGGTGGCGATCAATGAAGCCATCGAGATCGCCAAGACTTTTGGCGGCGAATCTTCCGGCAAGTTTGTCAACGGAGTTTTGGGCGCGATTTATAAAGAAGTGACGCCGGTTGCCAAAAAAGCCGACCAGCCGGCCATGGAACCGGACAATAACAATTAATAATTAAGATTATTGAGATTCTTAAGATTATTGAGATGTTTGGGATAAATCCCGAGCATCCTAACGGCCTTAAATATCCCAAACATCTCGCTTATTTCCATGAAAGATTTTACTCAATTAGAAGAACTAATCGGCGTCAAATTCAAAAATTTGGATTTACTCAAGCAATCAGTGGTGCACCGGTCGTATTTAAATGAGCACCCTGATTTTGAACTCAAGCATAATGAACGGCTGGAATTTTTGGGCGACGCGGTTTTGGAAATCATTGTTACTGAAAGCTTATTCCAAAATTTTACAGATACGCCAGAAGGCGATTTAACCAACTGGCGGGCCAGCCTGGTCAATTACAAAATGCTGGCTCAAGTCGCCAACGAGCTGGGCATTGAAAAGTATTTATACTTATCCAGGGGCGAGTTCAAAGACAAAAATTCCAAAGCGCGGCAATACATTTTGGCCAACGCCATGGAAGCCATGATCGGCGCGATTTATTTGGACCAGGGTGTCAGGCCGGCCAAGAAATTCGTTAAGGCCTTTATTCTTTCCAAACTGGATAATATTCTAACCCATAAACTTTATCTTGATCCCAAATCTAAGTTCCAGGAAAAAGCCCAGGAGATTTACGGCACCACACCGCACTATAAGGTTTTAAGCGAGTCCGGACCCGATCATGCCAAAAAATTCGTGGTCGGGCTTTATTTAAACGATGAGCAAATTTCCCAGGGCGATGGCACCTCCAAGCAGGAAGCCCAAGTGGCCGCGGCCGAAGAAGGTTTGGTCAATAAAAATTGGTAATTAACTTATCCGGGCGGGTCGTGACCGTCCCTGCTTATAAACAAAAAAACGAAAAATTATTGGTTCTTTCGTTCTTAAGTTTATTAGTTTGTTATCTTATAACCCCCAGGCGGTTTGCGGAGACTGGTCTTGAGGGTCTTCAGTCTCATAAACAATTTTGAATTTTTGCCCATCGCTCCAATATTTAAAGACATACGGGTCAGTATTCAAGGGGTCATAAGGCAACACGGGCAGGTAGGTTTGATCAGTTGATGCTAAGATATTTTTAATCAATTGCCAGCCCGCTAGCGTGGGTTCGTTGCCAGCCGTAGCCGGATATTGTTCGCGGTCGTTATAATAAAGGTTTAAAGCGGTTTGCAGCTGATGGATATTGGCTTTGCGCTAGGCATCGCGCGCCAGGGGCAGAATATCATCAATTTGGGCTCCGGCCAGAGTGACGACAGAACCGATTACGCTTACAGCAATCATTAGTTCGGTTAAACTAAAACCCCTATTATTTTTTATTAATTTTTTTAAAAAAGATTTAATTTTAGCCATAAATTTAATAGAAAATTATTTAATATATCATCATCTTTAATTATTTTTGTTAATCGTATGACTATTAAAGAAATTTTTCACTTGGCCGCGAAAAAAAACGCTTCCGACGTTCATTTGGTGGCCAATGCCGCCATTATCTTCAGAATTGACGGCGAACTGATGGAGATTGAGCCCAAGAAAATTTTAAGCAGAAAAGATATCGAACTGATGGTTTTTTCGCTTTTGGGCGAAGAGCAAAAGAAGCGGTTTATCGACAATAAGGAATTGGATTTTAGTTTTGAAAATAATGACGAAACCCGGCTCAGGGTGAATTTGCATTATGAGAGAGGCAACGTGGGGTTGGTCGCCAGGGTAATCACTGGCGAAATTCCGACTCTGGAAAATTTATTGATGCCTAAAGTGGCTTATGACTTAGTAAATTTGCGGCAGGGCCTGATCCTGGTGACTGGCCCGACCGGTTGCGGCAAATCAACCACGCTGGCCGCCATGATTAATTATATTAATCAAAACCGTAAATGCAGCATTGTGACGCTAGAAGATCCGATTGAATTTATGTTTAAACATAATAAAGGAATTATCGTGCAAAGGCAGCTGGGCGCAGATATGATTTCTTTTAGCGACGGCTTAAAGCATGTTTTAAGGCAAGACCCGAATGTCATCATGGTCGGTGAAATGCGCGACCTGGAAACTATCGGCACAACCATCACCTTGGCCGAGACCGGCCACCTGGTGATAGCGACCTTGCACACCTACAGCGCGGCTCAAACCATTGATCGCATCATTGATATTTTCCCACCGCATCAGCAGACTCAGGTCAGGATGCAATTGTCTATGACTTTGGCCGCGGTAATTTCACAGCGATTGATTCTAAAAATAGAAGGCGGCCGGATCGCGGCCAGAGAAATTCTCGTCAACACGCCGGCCGTGTCTAATTTAATCAGGGAAAATAAAATCGCCCAGATAAAAACTGTGATTGAGACCAGCTCTAAAGACGGCATGATTAACTTGGACCGCGACTTAAAAAGACTTTATGATAAAAAAATCGTCGCCAAAGAAGAGGCGCAAGCTTATATGAATAACCCGGAACTTTTAGATAAGTTTAGAATTATTTAGCGATAAAACAGCTAATTTTAAGCTAATTTTATAGTTAGAGTAATTTAAAAGTGAGCGCTGGCTTTTGCTAAAATTATTCGTCTTGACAGATTATATACATCCTGTATAATATCAATAAGCCAATTAATCTTTCATACCATATGAAAAATATATTATTAACCATTAAACTAACAAGCGGTTAGGTCCAGCTAGTTTTGTTTGACTCTTTAACCGCTTGCAAGGCGGTTTTTTGTTTCTCTACGAATTACGAATCAGTTACGAATTTACTTAAATAAGAATTACAAATATTTTACGAATTTACAAATAAATAAAATACGAATTTATCCGCCGACCAGTATAATATCAAGAATATGGCGAACGATAATTTGTAAATTTGTACGGGATTTGTAATTTGTATGGCTAGAACTTTAACAATCAGTTAAATAAAAATAAAATTAGTCAAGCAAGAAGAGCATCTTAATATTCGTTTTGTAATTATAGAATATCCCTGACTGACGTTTTCGGTTAGTCAGGAGACCCATTAATGGGGTAACTCCGCGTGAACGGGGTAAACACTTTTTTAAAACAAAAGTGTGGGAAAATCACATTAAGGGTATATGGTGGATGCCTTGACTCAAGAAGCCGATGAAGGACGTAGCAGCCTGCGATAAGCCTCGGTTAGGTGGCAAGCAACCTTTGACCCGAGGATTTCCGAATGGGGAAACCTTCTCCGCCGAAGGCGGAGAGTCCGCCAGCCGAACACATAAGCTGGTGAGACGACTACCCGGTGAACTGAAACATCTTAGTAGCCGGAGGAAAAGAAAATAATATAAAACACAAATTTACACAGATTTTAAACAAATTGACACAAATTAATTTGTGTCAATTTGTCTGCCGTTAGGCGGATAATCTGTGTTAATTTGTGTTTGCATTCCCCGAGTAGTGGCGAGCGAAAGGGGATCAGTCTAAACCTTTTAAACCGCGCTTAAGTTCGTGCCTCACTAGCGCTCAGCACTCCAATTATCAATTAACAATTACGAATTACGAATTAAATTCAGAATCTAATTCGTAATTGATAATTCGTAATTTTTAATTGAGTGAGTGCTGAACGATAGCGAGGCACGACTTAGGCAGAAGGATCTTGGTCCATATGTTTAAGAGGCGTTGCAAGATGGTTGTTGTCACTTCCTAGAAGAGTGAGGTAGAGGCAGAAATAAATCTTTCCTAGTTGAAGCGAGCTGGAAAGCTCCGCCAGAGCGGGTGATAGCCCCGTAAGCGAAAGGAGGTTTAACTCTACGATAACATATC